>NZ_JBIUAQ010000011.1:0-142982 GCF_044547565.1 Amycolatopsis sp. NPDC052450
CCCTCACCCCGCGTGGCACCCCCCCCCCCCCCCCCCCGCCCGCCCCCCCCCCCCCCCCCCCCCCCCCCCCCCCCCCCCCCAGCTCCAGCGCCAGCAGCACCGTCAGCGACAGCGGCAGCGCCTGAAGGACCCCTTCAGGTACTTCGGGCGCCCCTGGCAAAGGAAAAGCCCGGACGCACGAGGCGCGTCCGGGCTTTCCGGTGTTACGGGCTCGAACTCAGAAGTCCATGCCGCCCATGCCACCGGACGGGTCGGCGGGAGCGGCCGAGGCCTTCTCCGGCTTGTCCGCCACGACGGCTTCGGTGGTCAGGAACAGCGCCGCGATGGAAGCGGCGTTCTGCAGCGCGGAGCGGGTGACCTTCGTGGGGTCCGGCACGCCGGCGGCGAGCAGGTCCTCGTAGACACCGGTGGCGGCGTTGAGGCCGTGACCCTGCGGGAGGGACTTGACCTTCTCCGCCACGACGCCGCCTTCGAGGCCGGCGTTGATCGCGATCTGCTTGAGCGGCGCCTCGACGGCGACCTTGACGATGTTGGCACCAGTGGCCTCGTCGCCCTCGAGCTTCAGACCGGCGAAGGCTGCCTCGGCGGCCTGGATGAGAGCGACGCCACCACCGGCGACGATGCCCTCTTCGACGGCGGCCTTGGCGTTGCGCACCGCGTCTTCGATGCGGTGCTTGCGCTCCTTCAGCTCGACCTCGGTGGCGGCACCGGCCTTGATGACGGCCACGCCGCCGGCCAGCTTCGCCAGACGCTCCTGGAGCTTCTCGCGGTCGTAGTCCGAGTCCGAGTTGTCGATCTCGGCGCGGATCTGGTTGACGCGACCCTGGATCTGGTCGGCGTCGCCCGCACCCTCGACGATGGTGGTCTCGTCCTTGGTGATGACGGCCTTGCGCGCCTTGCCCAGCAGGGAAAGGTCCGCGTTCTCCAGCTTGAGGCCGACGTCCTCGGAGATGACCTGGCCACCGGTCAGGATCGCGATGTCCTGCAGGATCGCCTTGCGGCGGTCACCGAAGCCCGGGGCCTTGACGGCGACGGACTTGAAGGTGCCACGCATCTTGTTGACGATGAGGGTGGCCAGGGCCTCGCCCTCGACGTCCTCGGCGATGATCAGCAGCGGCTTGCCGGACTGGATGACCTTCTCCAGCAGCGGCAGGACGTCCTTGACGGTGGAGATCTTGGAGCCGAAGAGGAGGACGTACGGGTCCTCGAGCTCGGCTTCCTGACGCTCCGGGTCGGTCACGAAGTAACCGGAGATGTAGCCCTTGTCGAAGCGCATACCCTCGGTGAGCTCGAGCTCGAGCCCGAAGGTGTTGCTCTCCTCGACGGTGACGACGCCTTCCTTGCCGACCTTGTCCAGCGCCTCGGCGATGAGCTCGCCGATGGTGCGGTCAGCGGCCGAGATCGAGGCGGTAGCAGCGATCTGCTCCTTGGTCTCGATCTGGACGGCCATCTTGTGCAGCTGCTCGGTGATGGCCTCGACGGCCGCCTCGATGCCGCGCTTCAGGCTGATGGGGTCGGCCCCGGCGGCGACGTTGCGCAGACCCTCGCGGACGAGAGCCTGGGCGAGCACGGTGGCGGTGGTGGTGCCGTCACCCGCGACGTCGTCGGTCTTCTTGGCAACTTCCTTGACGAGCTCGGCCCCGATCTTCTCCCACGGGTCCTCGAGCTCGATCTCCTTGGCGATGGAGACACCGTCGTTGGTGATCGTCGGCGCGCCCCACTTCTTTTCGAGCACGACGTTCCGGCCCCGCGGGCCGAGGGTCACCTTGACGGCTTCGGCGAGGATGTTCAAGCCGCGCTCAAGACCGCGGCGGGCGTCCTCGTCGAACGCGATCAGTTTGGCCATTGCGGTGTGGTCCTCCGGTATTGGGCGCCGCCGCACGCCTACTACAGCGCGGCGGCAGGACTCTTCCTCGGCCAGGCTCGGTGCCCGCGACGGACGACCCACCCGATCAAGGGTGCGGCCTCACCGTCCCGACCTTCAGGCGAGCGATCGGTGACCGCTCTGCCTGGCACTCGACGGCGTCGAGTGCCAATGTCGTGTTTAGCACTCTCCACGGTCGAGTGCAAGAACCGCAGGTCAGCGCGGTGGTATTCAGTTGCTCGGCTTGATGGAGATCGACGAGGGCGGCGCCTTCAGCGACGATCCGGGGGCCTGCGACTGCGAGCCGCCGGGGCCGACCGGGATGTTCGGCGCGGTGGTCTGCGGGCCGTTGCCGCCGCTCGAATCACTGAAGATGAAGATCGCCGCGACGATCGCGCCCGCGACCACGAGGGCGCCGACGACGATCCAGATCCACTTGGCGCCGCTCTTCTTGGGCTGCTGCCGGAAACCGCCCTGCTGCTGCGGCGGGCCATAGCCAGGGGGCGGGCCCTGCTGGAAGCCACCCTGTTGGAAGCCGCCCTGCTGCTGCGGCGGGCCGTAACCGGGGGGCGGTCCTTGCTGGTACCCGCCCTGCTGGAAACCACCCTGCTGCGGCGGCGGGCCATAGCCGGGCGGCGGCCCCTGCTGGGGCGGGGGACCCTGCGGTCCCGGTCCCTGCTGGCCGTAGCCGGGCTGCTGTCCTCCGTACGGGTGCACGGGGCCCCCCTCTCCCTGTGGCGGCGTGTTCTGCCGTGGCGCCTGCTGCGGTGCGGTCTGCTGGACCGGCGCCGCGGCCCCGGGCGGGCCGGGCGGCTCGTTCGAAGTCGCGAGCGGACCGAGCGCGCGCCTGGCGGCCGCGATCATCTCAACACAGTTGGGGTAGCGATCGGCGGGATTCTTCGCCATTCCCTTGCGGACGACCTCGTCGATCCCGGCAGGCAGGCCGACGATCCGCGAGATGGCCGGGGGCTCCCCGTTCAGATGTCCCTTGATGACCGTCTGCACGTCGCCCTTGAAGGGCGGGCTGCCGGTCAGGCAGGCGTACAGGACACAGGTGAGCGCGTACTGGTCGGTGCGGCCGTCGAGCGGCTCGCCGCGCAGGTGCTCGGGGGCCGCGTACGTGGGCGAGCCGAGGAAGTCGCCGCCGCGGGTGCGGTGCCCGGTGGCGCCGCGGCGGGTCAGGCCGAAGTCGGCGACGTAGACGTGCTCGCGCGAGGTCTCCTTGCTGGTGACCAGGACGTTGGCCGGTTTGACGTCGAGGTGCACGAGACCCCGGTTGTGCAGGGTGTCGAGCGCGTCGGCGACCTGGTCGAGCATGGTCAGCGCGCGGGCGGGCGCGATCGGGCCGCCGGAGATCAGCCCGGCGAGGTCTCCGCCGTCGACCATCCGCATGGCGATGTAGAGCATGCCTTCGAGCTCGCCGAAGTCGTACAAGGGCACGACGTTGGCATGGTCGATCGCGGACGTGTTCCGCGCCTCGTCGACGAAGCGTTCGCGGAACTCGGCGTCGGCCCCGAGGTGATCACCGATGACCTTCAGTGCCACCTTGCGTCCGAGCCGCACGTCCGTGGCCTTGTAGGTCACGCTCATGCCGCCCTTGCCGAGCACACCGTCGATGCGGTAGTTGCCCAGCCGGCGACCGGTCAGGTCCCCCGACTCATCGCCTGTCACGCAGCGAAGCGTAACGCGCCAGTTCCGGAGGCCGCCGGGGGTCGGCCGAAGTCCCGCTAGGAGACCTTGCGTACGTCCGCCGCCTGACTCCGCCCGTCACGCCCGGACTGGACTTCGAATTCCACGCGATCACCCTCGTCGAGCGTCCGGAATCCGTCGGCCTGAATGGCCGAGTAGTGGACGAAGACGTCGGGCCCTTCGGTGGATTCGATGAATCCGTAGCCCTTTTCCGAGTTGAACCATTTGACGGTGCCGACTGTCACGACGCACTCCCTCAGCACAGGATCCGCCGGCCTCGCCTGCCCCGGACGGCGGTTTCGAGTGCAGTTCACGCTACCCGAATCACCGGCGTCGGCAATGCTCAATTCGTCTTAAGGTCATCCGCGAAAAAGCCGCCTATTGCGCGCTTGCACAAGGACGCGTCCTGGTCCCGCGAAGTCCAGCGCGAGCCCTTCGCCGGTGCGGACGGACTGCGGGCCGGACTGGTCGACCGCGCGGAGACGGCACTGCACGGTGTCCGGGTAGGCGAGCAGGAAGTCCGGCCGCACGGTGACGAGTTCGCCCGCGGTGAGTTCGAAGGCGTCGACCGGGCCTTGCGCGGCCAGCACGAGCGGACCGGTTCCGCTGTAGTGCTCCAGAAAACCGGAGTCGGCGCCGAAGAGTTTCTGCAGCGGCGCCCAGCCCGGATCGAGCCGGACGGTCGCCGGCCGGGCGAGGATCGCGTCCCGGCTCACGCACCAGCCCGCCCCGCCGGTGAACTCCAGCGGGTAGACGTCGCCGGCGGTCAGCGGCGCGAAGTCGATCCAGCCGCCGCCCTCCGGCGCGTTGAACACCGAAGGCGCGGCCTTGCCCGCCCGTGAACCACCACGGGCGGGAACGGTTTCGGTGATGCCGAAACTGCTGGCCAGCATGGTGTCCCCGGCGGCCTGGACGGCCTCGCCGGGGGACAGCAGCACGCGTGCGACCCCGAAGTTCGGGGTGTGCCTCGTCTGGACCCGCATGCGCTCAGCGGGAGGGGACCTGGGCGATCACCCAGGCGGACAGCGCCGACGGGTTGCGGGTCTGGGTGAGCAGCTGGCCCGGACCGGCGAAGTCGAAGACGAGGCCTTCACCGCTCTTCATCGACTGGATGACGCCGGTGGCGACCTTGCGGATCTGGTACTGGAGGGTGTCGGCGAAGGCGACGACGTGCCCGGTGTCGATGGTGATCACCTCGCCCTGCTGCAGGGTGACCGTCTCCAGCGCGCCGTAGCAGGCCACGACCAGCGGGCCCTGTCCCGTCGCGTGGGTGAGGAAGCCGCCCTCGCCGCCGACGAGGTTCTTGAGCCCGCCCCATTTGGTCTCCGTCTGCACGCCGTGCGAAGACGCGAGCCACGAGCCGCGGGTGACGCACCAGCCGGTGCGGCCGTCGAGGTTGATGATCTGCATGTCGCCGGGCAGGTTCGCGGCGACGTCGACCCAGCCGCCGTTCTGCGGGGCGGTGTAGGTGGAGATGAAGAAGGACTCGCCGGAGAGGAAGGCGCGGCCGAGTCCCTTCATGATGCCGCCCTGCGCCTGCGACTGGACCTGCACGCCGTAGCTCGTCGCCATCATCGCGCCAGACTCGACCTGAGCCGGTTCGCCCGGGGCGAGGACGAGCCTCGCCACCGCGAACGACGGCTGGTGACGGATCTGAACCTGCATGTCTTGTACTCCCCGGTGGTCGTTGTGACGCGCAGAGTCTTGCATGCGACCCCCGACCGAGGAGGATGGTCGGCGTGATCTCCGTCGACGCCCACCGTGAGACCGTCACCGGCCTGCTCGGAAACGCCCCCGTCATCCGCCTTCCGCTCGCCTCCGCCGCCGGGCTCGTCCTCGCCGAGGACGTGCGCGCGGGCGTTTCGCTGCCGCCTTTCGACAACTCGGCGATGGACGGTTACGCCGTTCGCGCCGAAGACATCGCCTCCGCCGAGGAAGCGCCGGTGACGCTGCCGGTCGCCGAGGACATCCCCGCCGGCCGCGTCGACATCACGAAACTGGAGCAGGGCACCGCGCACCGGATCATGACCGGCGCCCCGCTGCCGCCCGGCGCGGACGCGGTGGTGATGGTCGAACACACCGACGGCGGTGTGACGGACGTCCGGATTCTCAGGACGGCCGTCCCGGGCGCGCATATCCGGCGCCAGGGTGAAGACGTCGTCGAGGGCACGGTGGCGCTTTCGGCCGGAACCGTGCTCGGCCCGGCGCAGCTGGGGCTCGCGGCGGCCGTCGGGCTCGCCGAGGTGCCCGTGTTCAGGCCGTTGAAGGTGCTCGTCGTGTCCACCGGGACCGAACTCGTCGACGCGCCGGAACCCTTGCGGCACGGCCAGATCTACGAGTCGAACAGCATCATGCTGGCGTCCGCGATCCGCGCGCTCGGCGGCGAGGCGGAAGTCGTGCGCAGTGTCGTCGACGACGTGGACGAGTTCCGCGCGGTGATCGAGCCGCGGCTGGCGGACGTGGACCTGCTGGTGACCTCGGGCGGGGTCAGCGCGGGGGCGTACGAAGTGGTGAAGGACGCGCTGACCGGGCAGGGCGTGGAGTTCCGGAAGGTCGCGATGCAGCCGGGCGGGCCGCAGGGCTGCGGGCGGTGGAACGGCGTGCCGGTGGTGACGTTGCCGGGAAACCCGGTGAGCGTGCTCGTCTCGTTCGAAGCGTTCCTGCGGCCGGCGTTGCTCGCGGCGATGGGGCACGCGGGCGTCGACCGGCAGCGGGTGCGGGCCCGGCTGACCGAGGCGATGACCTCCCCCGCCGGACGGCGCCAGTTCCGGCGGGGCTTCTACACGCATTCCGAAGGCGAGGTCACCGGCATCGTCGGGCCGCGCGGCGGGCCGGGATCGCATCTGCTGGCGTCGTTCACGCAGGCGAACTGCCTGATCGTCCTGCCGGAGGACGTGGACTCGGCCGAGCAGGGCGACGAGGTGGACGTCCTGCTGCTCTGACGTCTCGTTCATCCCGCAATCAGTCACCTACTTGCGCCCGGATACGGGCGCAAGTAGGTGACTGATTGCGGGGCGTCAGGTTGGGAAGTCGCGGCACCGGCCGATCGGCGTGAACAGGAGCGCGAAGACGGCGACGACCTCGAGCCCGGCCATCAGGCCCAGCGTCTGCCGCACGCCGACGGTCTCGCCGAGGATCCCGCCGAGCAGGCCGCCGAGCGCGATCGCGCCGAAGCTGAGTACGGACATGCTCGCGGTGACCCTGCCGAACATCGACGCCGGGACGTACCGCTGTTTGAAGGTGGCGTTGAGGACGTTCGAGCCGACGACCCCGGCGCTGAGCGCGAACCCGGCGGCGACGAAGAACGCGAGCCCCCAGCCGCCTTGGGCGAGCGGTCCCAGCAACATCATCAGTGCCCCGAAGGCCTCGCAGAGCACGAAGGCGCGCGCGGTGCCGATCCGCGCGGCGAGCTTGCCCGAAAGCGCGGCACCGGCGACGCCACCCGCACCGACGAGCGCGAGCACGAGCCCGACGGTCGCCTCTCCCACGCCGAGGTCGCGGGCGAGGAAGACGACTTCGATCGACTGGTAACCCATGAGCGCGACATTCGAGACCGCGCCGAAGACCGCCAGGACAAGCAAGTACCGGTCGTGGACCACGAAATCGAGGCCCTCGCGGATCTCGTCCCGCAGCCGCGAGCGCGTCTTCGCCGGGCGTTCTGGCTCGCGAAAGCGGATGGATCGCAGGCACAGTACGGAGATCCCGAAACTGACGGCGTCGGCGAGCACCCCGGCGACGGCGCCGAAACCCTGCGCCAGCAGACCGGCGAGACCGGGTCCGCCGATCTGCGCGGCGGACTCGCTCCCCTGCAACTTTTCGTTGGCTTCCTGGAGGTCCTTCTTCTCGACCAGCGAAGGCAGGTACGCGCGGTACGCGACGTTGAAGAACACCTTCGCGACACCACCCGCCAAGGCGACGACGAGCAACTGGGTCATCGTGAGCCACCCGAACCAGGCGGCGACCGGGACGCTCAGGAACACGAGCATGGAGACGGTGTTGCAGGCCAGCATGATCGGGCGTTTCGGCCGTCTGTCGACCCAGGCGCCGGCGGGCAGGCCGATCAGCAGCCACGGCAGCCAGGCGACCGCGGTCAACAGCCCGACCGCGAACGTGCTGGCCTGGAGGGTGACCACCGCGACGAGCGGCAGCGCGACGACGGCGATGGAACTGCCGAGCACGCTGGTCGTCTCGCCGGTCCACAACAGCCGGAAATCGCGTGAGCGCAGCAATCCGCCGCGTTCGCGGGTGGTCACGGGCGGGCCGGGACGGCGCGGGTCGCGAAGAACACCGGCCTGCGTTCCTGGCCGTCGTCCGGCTGTTCGCGGTCGCTGTACTCCCGGACCAGCGCTTGGATCCGGCGCTCGATTTCGGCCAGTTCCGTCACCGACAACTTCATCCAGCTGTCGGTGGCGAAGGCGGCGCGATGCCACTCCTCCGGGTAGGTGTCGCGTTCGGCGAACCATTGGCGCGCCATGGAAACCTGGCGTTCGAGGGCGAGGGATTCGGCGGCGGCCGCGACCGGGTCGTCGGGGAAGTCCGACGGCGACCAGGAAACCGCGTAGCCGACGCGGCGCCACCAGCGCTCGCGCCGGTCGCGGGCGAGCTCCGGCGCTTCCTCGACCAGATCGCTGGCGGCCAGCACCTTCAGGTGGTGACTGACGTTCCCGACCGCCTGCCCGGTCCGCTCGGCGAGCACGGACGCCGTGCACGGGCCGTCGAGGCGCAGGACGTCGAGCAGTCGGCGCCGCAACGGATGCGACATCGCGGCGAGCACTTTCGAATCGTGGACTTCACGTACCTCACGGTCGGCCATAACGCACAACAGTAGTTGCACAACAGGTCTTGTACAAGTGCTCTTGTGTGCTGCCGGTCGCGTCAGGTGGCCGGTCCGCACCGTCCACGTAATCTCGACGGCATGGGTTTCTTCTCGTGGATCGTGTTCGGCGCCATCGCCGGGTGGCTGGCCAACGTCGTGGTCGGCGGTCCGGACCGGCGGGGTGGCTGCCTGTTCAGCATCCTGATCGGCGTGCTCGGGGCGGCACTGGGCGGTTTCGTCTACCGGCTCGCGACGGGCACCGAGCGGAGCTTCGAGTTCGACTTCCCCAGCTTCGGCGTCGCCATTCTCGGTTCGATCGTGCTGCTCGCCCTGCTGCGGCTGGTGCGCGGCTCCGGGCGGAGCGACGCCTCGCGCCGATGATCAAAGGAGTGACCGTTGGTAACGGTTTTCTCGCGACGGGTGATCGCGGGCGTCCGGCGAACTAGAGTGGGACGTTCGCTCAGTTCCAGCTGCCGCGTCCGGGTGCATGTGCCGTCGGGGGGCATATGCACCCGGACGCGCGTGCCTCGGCGATGACCGAGGCGGCGCGGACGGGGTCGATGAGCGAAGGCATCGGCGCCGCCGAAATGTCCCTCTTCCAGGCTCGGAACAGCTCGGCGAGTCGCTCGCCTGCGGGGTCCGGGCTGGCGGGCATTCACGGGTCCTCAAGGTCGGCGATCGGCTTCAATCACCTAGAGTTATCGCTTATTTCCACCGACCGTTACCGGGATGTGGTGCCTCCCACCCACGCCGGGGAAACCCTTCCGGGGGAGGCACGGCCCTGGCCCGGACAGGGCGGTAGCGTGGTGGCTCTTCATACCCAACCCCCGACACGAACTGCGGTGAACCCGACCAATGAGCGGCAACCGGCCGGAATCCACTGGAAACCCACTCGCGCACGCCGTGAAGCTGGCCCGCGAGACCGTTCCGCCGATGCACCCGGCAGGCAAGCCGTTCGTGCTCGGCGGCCTCGCCGCGACGCTGGTGCTGCGGAAGTTCTCCAAGCCCCTCGGCGTCCTCGGCGCGCTCGCGACGGCCGCCACGGCCGCGTTCTTCCGTGAGCCCAAGCGGGTGCCGCCCGCCCAGTCCGGCCTCGCGGTCGCGTCGGCGGACGGCCTGGTCTCGCTGATCGAGGAGGCCGTGCCGCCGCCCGAGCTGGGGCTGTCCGCCGAACCGCGGATGCGGGTGAGCGTGTTCCTGTCGGTGTTCGACGTGCACGTCCAGCGGATCCCGGCGTCGGGTGTGATCGAGCGGGTCGCCTACCGGCCCGGGAAGTTTCTGTCCGCGGACCTGGACAAGGCGAGCGACGACAACGAGCGCAACTCCGTGCTCATGCGCACCGAAGACGGTCACGAGCTCGTCGTGGTGCAGATCGCCGGGCTGGTGGCGCGGCGCATCCTCTGCGAGATCCGCGAGGGTGACAAGGTCGGCGTCGGTTCGACGTACGGCATCATCCGCTTCGGCTCGCGAGTCGACCTGTACCTGCCGCCGGGCAGCAAGGTCCTCGTCTCGAAGGGCCAGCGCACGATCGGCGGCGAGACGCCGATCGCCGAGCTGCCCACGGCGCCGCACCCGGAAGGCTGATCCATGGTCCGCGTGACCACGACAACTCCCGGCGTCCGGCTGTTGCCGAACGCCATCACGGTGCTCGCCCTGTGCGCCGGTCTGTCGTCGGTGCAGTTCGCGCTGATCGGCAACTACCCGATGGCGATCGCGTCGATCGGGATCGCCGCGGTGCTCGACAGTCTCGACGGCCGGATCGCGCGGCTGCTGGACGCGACGTCGAAAATGGGGCAGGAGCTCGACTCGCTGTCCGACGGCATCTCGTTCGGTGTCGCGCCCGCGCTGGTGCTGTACGTCTGGCACGCCGAGGGTGAGCGGATCGGCTGGGTGGCGTCGCTGATCTTCGCGGTCTGCATGATCCTGCGGCTGGCGCGGTTCAACACGCTGATCGAGGACACCGAGCAGCCGCCGTACGCCGGCGAGTTCTTCGTCGGTGTGCCCGCGCCCGCCGGTGGCCTGCTGGCGATGCTGCCGCTGATCCTGGAGCTGCAGTTCGGGCAGGGTTGGTGGTCGCACCAGTACATGGTGTGGGTGTGGACGATCGCCGTGGCCGCGCTGCTGATCAGCCGGATCCCGACGCTTTCGCTGAAGACGGTGAAGGCTCCGCCGAAGGCGATCGCGCCGCTGCTGGTCGGGGTGGGCCTGCTGGCCGCCGCGATCATCCAGTTCCCGCTGGTGGCGCTGGCGATCGCGCTGATCCTGTACCTGGCGCACATCCCGTACTCGGTGTACCGGTACCGCTGGCTCGCGCAGCACCCGGAAGCGTGGATGGCGCCGCCGAGGGAACGGCGCGCGATCCGGCGCTCTTCGAGCCGCCGCCGTCTGGGCCTGCGCCGCCCGCCGCTGCGGCGAGTGGTGGCCGGGGCCGCTCAGCGCGTCCGGCTCCAGCGAGGCGAACAGCACGTCGCCCGCGCTCCGCGCACCATCAGCACCGACAAGGACCGGGACAACGGCCGAGGCCCACGGCGCCGCTCGTGGCGCCGGATCGGCCTCCGGAAACGCTGACCCGCGCCACCCCAGCCCCCCGCCCGTCCCTGGGGGACGGCCCCGCGCCCGGCGTATCGGTGCCCACTGACGGGACCGGGGGAAACGGGGGTCGGAGGCGGGAGTTGTCCACAAGTGGGTGAGCCTGTGGACAACTCGGAAGTCGAGTACATGAAGGCCCCCTTCCTTGCGCTGGGCGCAAGGAAGGGGGCCTTCATGTACTCGGTCGAACGCGGTCGTGAGGCTTGTGCGGCGCGCGGCGACCGCTGGGAGCCCGCCGCGTAGATAGGGTGACGGGGTGAGCGCACCCCAGATCACGCTGACCGTCCGGCACACCCCGTCCGCCCTGGACTCCCGCCGCGGCGTCGTCCGGCTGCACCCCGAAGTCCTCGACGCGCTCGGCCTGATGGCCTGGGACGCCGTCCGCGTCACCGGCGCCCGCGTCAGCTCGGCGCTGGCCGCCCCGTCGGACGCCGAGGGGATCCCGGGCGTGATCCTCCTCGACGACGTCACGATGTCGAACCTCGGCGTGACCGAGGGAGCGGAAGTGGTCGTCGCTCCGGCGGAGGTGTCGGCCGCGAAGACGGTCACCGTGTCGGGTTCGAGGATGGCGAGCGTCTCGCTCTCCCCGCACACCCTGAGGCTCGCCCTGATCGGCAAGGTCCTGACGGTCGGCGACGCTGTTTCCCTGCTCCCCCAAGACCTCGCGCCCGCCCCGGGCTCCGATGTCTCCGCGGTCCGCGGCCAGCTTTCCCGCGCCATCGGCATGACGTGGACGAACGAACTGCTCACCGTCACCGCCACCGAGCCGCCGGGACCGGTCGCCGTCGGACCGTCCACTGTGGTCAGCTGGCGCGACGGCGCCCGCACCGGCGAGGCCGCGCCCGCCGCCGTCCCGGCCCGTGCCGGGACGACGCTGGTGCGCAGCACGCCCTCCACGCCACACGAGGACTTCATCGACGCCGAGATCGTCGAAGACGAGCGGGTCGACGAAGTGGCCGAGGAGTCCGTGCCTCCCCTGTCGGATCTCGCCGGCTCCGAATCGGCCGCGCGCAAACTCGCCGAATGGTTCGACCTGGCCTTCCACCGGCCGGAGCTGCTGGCGAAACTCGGGACGTCGGCGCATCTCGGGGTCCTGCTGTCCGGGCCGGAAGGTGTCGGGAAGGCGACGCTGGTCCGCGCCGTGGCGCAGGCCGAGAAGGTGCGGGTGGTGTCTCTCGCGGCGCCGAACATCGCCGTCCTCGAGCCGAACGTGGCCGCCGCACGACTGCGCGAGGCGATCGAACAGGCCACCCGCGACGAAGATCCCGCCGTCCTGCTGATCACCGACATCGACGCGCTACTGCCCGCGTCCCAGCCGCCGCCGCTCGCGACGGTCGTCCTCGACGACCTGCGTAACGCCTTGCGCAGCAAGGGATTCGCGGTCATCGCCACCACGGGACGGGCCGAGTCGGCCGATCCCCGGCTGCGCGCCGCGGACCTGCTCGACCGCGAACTCGGCCTGCCGCTCCCGGACTCGAAGACCCGCACGGAACTCCTTCGTGTGCTCCTGCGCGAAGCCCCGCTGGAGTCCGGCGTCGACGTCGGCCCGATCGCCGAGCGCACGCCCGGTTTCGTGGCCGCGGATCTCATCGCGCTCCGCCGCGACGCCGCACTCCGGGCCGCGCTGCGGCAGCGTGACGCCGACGAGCCGCGGATCTCCCAGCAGGACCTGCTCGACGCGCTGACCACCGTCCGCCCCATCTCCATGTCCACTTCGGACAATCTGGCCACCGGCGGACTGACGCTCGACGACGTCGGCAACATGACGGACGTCAAGCAGTCGCTCACCGAGGCGGTGCTGTGGCCGCTGCGCTACCCGGACTCGTTCGCCCGCCTGGGCGTCGATCCGCCGCGCGGCGTGCTCCTGTACGGCCCGCCGGGCGGTGGCAAGACGTTCCTGGTCCGCGCGCTCGCGGGCACCGGCGCGCTGAACGTCTTCGCGGTCAAGGGCGCGGAACTGATGGACAAATGGGTCGGCGAATCCGAGCGCGCGGTGCGGGAGCTCTTCCGCCGCGCCGCCGAGGCCGCGCCGTCGCTGATCTTCCTCGACGAGATCGACGCGCTCGCCCCGCGCCGCGGCCAGTCCTCGGATTCCGGCGTGTCGGACCGGGTCGTCGCGGCCCTGCTGACCGAATTGGACGGTGTCGAGCCGATGCGCGAGGTCGTCGTCCTCGGTGCGACGAACCGGCCGGAGCTGGTCGACCCGGCGCTGCTGCGGCCAGGACGGCTGGAGCGCCGCGTCTACGTCCCGCCGCCGGACGCTCACGCGCGCGAGGCGATCCTGGCCGCCAGCGCCAAGAACACGCCGCTCGCGTCCGATGTGGACCTGGCGGCGTATGCGGCCACTTTGGACGGTTACTCGGCGGCGGACTGCGCGGCACTGATCAGGGAGGCCGCGCTGACCGCTATGCGCGAGTCGCTGGAGGCCAAGGAGGTCACCGCGGAGCATCTGACGAAGGCGGCTCAAGCCGTGCGTCCGTCGCTCGACCCGGCACAGCTGGCGGCGCTGGAGGCGTACGCGCAGACCCAGGTCTGAAGTACGGGAAAGGGCCCTCTTCCTCGCGAGGAAGAGGGCCCTTTCCGTAGCTGCTAGGAGCCGTCTTTGTCGTTGGTCTTGTAATCCTTGGTGAGGATGACGATCACGCCGGGGCCGATGTTCTCGATCTCCTTGAACCTGGGCTCGGCGCGGAAACCGAACTCCAGCGCCAGCGCCTTCGCGGCCGCTTCCTCGTCGGTGCCCGGCCGGAAGTAGGCCACGGTCTCGGGGAGCCTGCCCGGATAGCCCTTGACCTCGGAGACGTTCCAGCCGGAAGCGCGGAAGTCCTGCGCGGCCTGCTCGCCGAGCCCCTGGATCGTGCTGTTGTTGTAGACCCGCACGGTCACCCATTTGTGGGACGCTTGCTGATCGCCACCAGGCTGCCCCGGGCCGGGCTGCCCCGGCTGACCGGTCTGCCCGGGCTGGCTCGCCGGCGGGGCGGAACTCGCGGGCGCGCTCGACGGCGGCGCCGACGAGGCGGGCGGCGTGCTGGCCGAAGGCGACCCCGGCGCCGGAGACGAAGGCTGCGTCGCACCGTCTGAGGTCGTGGGCGTGGTGCCGGGCGGCGTGGCGGTGTCCGAGTCACCTCCGCCACTGGTCAGGGTGATTCCGCCGATCACGGCGGCGATCACGGCGACACCGACCAAGGCCAGTCCGGCGGCCTTCATCGGCCGGGACAGCCCCGAAAACAGACTCATGAGAGATCGATCCCCAGTCGCCGGGCCGCGCGATTGCGCTGCCGGGCCGCTCGCGTCTTTCGCAGGCGCTTCACCAGCATCGGGTCGGCCTGCATGGCTTCGGTCTTCTCGAGCAGCCGGTTCAGCAACTGGTAATAGCGCGTCGACGACATAGAGAAGCGTTCGCGGATCGCCTGTTCCTTCGCGCCGGCGTATTTCCACCACTGACGTTCGAACGCGAGCATGTCGAGCTCGCGCTCGCTGAGGCCGTTCACGGTCTCCGACGGGGACGGCTGGTCGGGCTCGGCCATCGACTCCGCGGCGTCCATCCGACTCCTCGCAATCAGGTCAGTGCTCGGCGGCGTGAAACCACAGGCTTGTCATTCCGCGGCGCCATTAGACCACGGAACCGGCGCCCGGCCTCGGTATCGGCGTCGGCGCGTCATGGGTAAGGGTCTACCAGAAGGGTCCGACTAAACTGCGCGCGTGACCGTCCATCCCATCGTGATCGCCGGCGAGCCAGTGCTGCACAACCCGACTCGGGAGATCACCGAGTTCGACGACAAGCTGCGCACCCTCGTCGACGACATGTTCGAGACCATGTACGCCGCCGAAGGGGTGGGCCTCGCGGCCAACCAGATCGGCCTCGACCTGCGCGTGTTCGTCTACGACTGCCCCGACGACGAGGGCACCCGCCACAAGGGCGTCGTGGTGAACCCGAAGCTCGAGACGTCGGAGATCCCGGAGACGATGCCGGATCCGGACGACGACTGGGAAGGCTGCCTGTCGGCGCCCGGCGAGTCGTACCCGACCGGCCGCGCTTCGTGGGCGAAGGTCACCGGCTTCGACGTCGACGGTAATCCGATCGAGGTCGAAGGAACCGGCTACTTCGCGCGCTGCCTGCAGCACGAGACCGATCACCTGGACGGCTTCATCTACCTCGACCGGCTGGTCGGGCGCCACGCTCGCGCGGCGAAGAAAATGCTCAAGTCGAACAAATGGGGCGTTCCGGGCAACTCGTGGCTGCCGGAGGCGCAGCCCTCCGACGACTGACTCCTGCCCGGCGCGACGAACCCCCTCTCACACCCGCCCCGCGTGCAATGAAGGGGCCTTTCATAGCAAAATTTGCTATGAAAGGCCCCTTCATTGCACTAGCGGGCCGGAGTCAGCAGCCCAGGAAGTGGCACCGCACCACCCGCGGCTGCTCGATCACCTTCCCCGCCTGCACCGACCACGCGAGCCGCAGGTACTGGGCGTGCGTCCACGCCAGCGGTGTCGCGGACGCCGTCGGAGTGCCCGCTGGGAAGCCGGGCTGCCCCGAAGGCGCGTTCTCGTCCCAGACCTGCTCCGGCATCGTGTCCCCGGAGCTGCTGACGCGCCCCAGGTCACGTAGGCGCTTCGCGGCCGTACCGCGGTCACCGGCGGCGAGGTCGTACTCGCCGCGTTCACCCGCGAGCAGCGGCCACAGTCGCCCGAAAGTGGTCCGGCTTTCCGCCGGGAACGTGTAGTCCCACGGTGCCCCGTCGGCCTTCTCGCCGTAGCCGTCCTTCGTGTACCGGTGCCAGAACTGACCCGTCGGGGTGGTGAAGGCGATGTCGGCGTCGGTGACCTTGACGCTGTTCCTGATCACCGGATCGTCGGCGCGGTAGATGCCCAGCCTCACCAGTTCGAGGAAACCGGCGTCGGTCACGGCACGCTGGTCCATGGTCACGCTGGAATTGCCGAGGTTGTACTTCGTGCCGTTGTTCGCGTTGCCGTCCTTGGTCAGCCGGACGAAGTACGGGTCCTTCGACAGCGGACCGTTCGTGGTCACCGTCCATTGGGCGAGCTTCGCCTTGAACGCGTCGGCGGTGCCGAGGTAGCGCTTCGCGTCGGCGACCGCGCCGTTCGCCTTGGCGATGTCGGCCGCGCAGACCAGTCCGGCGATCACCGCGGCGATCGTCGAAGGCGAGTAGCCGTCCTGTTCTTCCCAGCGTTCCTGCTGGCTGTACGGCGACGCGTGCCCGTTGTCCGCCTTGTAGGACAACAGGAATTCCGCCGCCTTGCGCACACCCTGCCAGGTCTTGGCGTCGGTGCGGCCGAGTTGCTGGGCGAGCACGATCGGCAGCGCGGTCTCGTCGAGCTGGATCGACGTCCAGTACGGCGTGCCGTCGACGTGGCTGTTCTGCGGCAGATGCCCGTCCGGCAGCTGCTGCGTCCCGAACATGTAGTCGATCGACCGGTCGGCGGCGTCGCGGTCGCCGGCGGCGAGCAGGCCGGTCGCGATCTGGTAGAGGTCGCGCGGCCAGACCAGGTGATAGGTGCCCGACGGCGACCATTCCGGGTCGTTGTTCCCGAACCGCCACGGCATACTCGGCGACGCGATGAGCGCCCCCTGGTGGATCTTGTCCTCGCTCGCCGCGAGCATGAGCACGGACGCCTGGTAGAGGTCCCGTTCCCGCTTGGTCTTGAGCGACGACGGCGCGTCCTTCACCTGGCGGAGGTACTGCTTCCAGCCGCGGTCGTACGCGCGGGAGGCGTCGGTGAATCCGCGACGTAGCGAGGCTTTCGCGGTGGAGAGCGCGTCGGAGTCCTTCGCGCCCATGCCGAGCGAAAGCGTGAAGTCCCGTGAGCGGACACCGTCGACGGTCGTCTGCCCGGTGATCAGCACGTTGCCCTTGGCCGCGGTCGCGTAATCCTTGAGAGCGAACGACTTCGTCAGCTGCGTGATGCCGTCGGAGGAACCCGCGTAACCGACGGAAGTGCGCGAGAACGCCGGTTCCGCGGTCAGCGCGGCAGCGGTCTTCGCGTCGGACGCGACCGCGTTCAGCCCATCGGCGCGTGCGGAGTCGTCGGATCCTTCGTTCGTGAGATCGGGATCCGCGACCGCGTACACCTGGTAAGGACGGCCGGTCAGCGAAACGAAGTCGACGTCGATCAGCACACTCGTGCGCGCCGGATCGGTGACGTAGGTCTTGCGGAGCTTCCAGCGGCGCTGGTCGTCGGTGATGGTCTGTTCGTAGGTGAGGCCGTCGGTGCGGCGCACCTGCCGCGCCTTGGCCGAGGAATCGACCGTCGCGAAGCTCGTCCCGTCGGTGACGACGAGGTCGAGCGCGCGGACGCTCGGCGTCGACAGATCCGGGTAGTAGACCTCGGACATCCGGCCACCTTGCAGCGTGAACCAGACGTTGCTCGCGCGTTCGCGGGCGGTGCCGAAGCCGGTCTTGTCCGCCGGGAGCCAGCTCGGATGCGCGCCGGGCGCACCGGGCGCCTCACCGCCCTGTGCCGCGGCCACCGCCGGGACCAGCCCCGCGACCAGCACTCCTGCCAGTGCCGGGAGCATGAGTTTTCGCATATCCACCCCAGACTTCTGTAACGGTGCAGAACCTCCGGGATTCTGTCGTGAATCCCCCGCGAGCACATGCTCCAAACCGGTGAACCGCTAACGCTGTCGACATGTCGGCGCCGGAAATCGCGTTGCTCTCGGCAGGCCTCGTCGCCGACGATCGGGGAATGCCGAACCTGCTGGCGTTCATCCCCGCCGCCTTCCTCATGGCGATGGTCCCCGGCCCGGCGACGGTGATGCTGATCAAGCAGTCGGCGAAGGGCTCACGCCGGAACGCGTTCGCCACCGTCGCGGGCATCGAGGCGGGCGTCGCGTTCTGGGGACTCGCCGCGGTGTTCGGTCTCACCGCGCTCCTCATCGCCTCGCAGGTCGCCTACGACGTCTTGCGCATCGCGGGCGCGGTCTTCCTGATCTACCTCGGCGTCAAGGCGCTCTTCTTCCGCAAGGGCGCCGATGACGCCGCCGAACCCGCCGGGCGCGGCTTCCGATCCGGCTTCCTGATCAACGTGAGCAACCCGAAGGCGGGCGTGTTCGCGATCTCGTTCCTCCCCCAGTTCGTCCCCTCCGACGCCGGACCGTGGCCGCTGCTGCTCTGCGTCGCGGTGTGGATCGCCGTCGACATCGTCTGGTATTCGTCGCTCGCCTTGCTGGTCACACGCCTGGGTGAGTGGCTGCGCCGCGATCGCGTCAAGCTGTGGCTGGAGCGCACGTCCGGCGGCGTTCTGGTCGGCTTCGGAGTGACCGTCGCCTTGGAGGGTTGATTGTCCGAGCCCCGGCGTGGCATGGTCGGGGCACAACCAAACAACGCGGGAGCTCGCGCCATGGCGGGCTGAGAGGGCGGCTGGAGTCTTTTTTTCTGGAAGACCCGGCGCCGCCGACCGCATGAACCTGACCGGGTAATGCCGGCGTAGGGAGTGAACGTCGTTGACGACGCTTGACAGTGCCTTTGAAAAGGGTGCCCAGGGCATCACGCCGACCGTGACCACCGGGCCGATCACCGGTTCCCGCAAGATCTACCACCAGACGGAATCCGGCCTCCGGGTCCCCGCGCGGCGGATCGATCTTTCGAACGGCGAGCATTTCGACGTTTACGACACCTCCGGCCCGTACACCGACGACGACGCGCAGATCGATGTCCACAGTGGACTGCATCGATTGCGTGCCGGCTGGGCCGACGGTCGTGAACACAACACCCAGCTCGGCTGGGCGAAACAGGGCGTCATCACCCGCGAGATGGAGTACGTCGCGGCACGCGAGCGCTGCTCGCCGGAATTCGTGCGGGACGAGGTCGCTCGCGGCCGCGCGGTGATCCCCGCCAACCGCAAGCACCCGGAGACCGAGCCGATGATCATCGGCAAGAAGTTCCTGGTGAAGATCAACGCCAACATGGGAAACTCGGCCGTCTGGTCCTCTGTGGAGGAAGAGGTCGACAAGATGGTGTGGGCCACCCGCTGGGGCGCCGACACGATCATGGACCTCTCCACCGGCAAGCGGATCCACGAGACACGCGAGTGGATCGTCCGCAACTCGCCGGTGCCGGTCGGCACCGTGCCGATCTACCAGGCACTGGAAAAGGTCAACGGGGAGCCGGAAAAGCTGTCGTGGGAGGTCTACCGCGACACCATCATCGAACAGTGCGAGCAGGGCGTCGACTACGTCACCGTGCACGCCGGGGTGCTGCTGCGATACATCCCGCTGACCGCGCGCCGGGTCACCGGCATCGTCTCGCGCGGCGGCTCGATCATGGCGGCCTGGTGCCTCGCGCACCACAAGGAATCGTTCCTGTACACCAATTTCGCCGAACTCTGCGAGATCCTGCGCGAGTACGACGTCACGTTCTCCCTCGGTGACGGCCTGCGGCCCGGTTCGATCGCCGACGCCAACGACCGCGCGCAGTTCGCCGAACTGGAGACGCTGGGCGAGCTCACGCACATCGCCCGCGAACACGACGTCCAGGTGATGATCGAAGGCCCCGGCCACGTGCCGATGCACAAGATCAAGGAGAACGTCGAACTCGAGGAGAAGCTGACCGGCGAGGCGCCGTTCTACACCCTCGGCCCGCTCGCGACCGACATCGCGCCGGCGTACGACCACATCACCTCGGCCATCGGCGCGGCGCAGATCGGCTGGTACGGCACGGCGATGCTCTGCTACGTCACGCCGAAGGAGCACCTGGGCCTGCCGAACCGCGACGACGTCAAGACCGGCGTCATCACCTACAAGATCGCCGCGCACGCCGCCGACCTCGCCAAGGGGCATCAGTACGCGCAGGAGTGGGACGACGAGCTTTCCAAGGCCCGTTTCGAATTCCGCTGGAACGACCAGTTCAACCTGTCGCTGGACCCGGACACCGCCCGCGCGTACCACGACGAGACGCTGCCCGCGGAACCGGCGAAGACGGCGCACTTCTGCTCGATGTGCGGGCCGAAGTTCTGCTCGATGCGCATCACCCAGGACATCCGCAAGTACGCCGACGAACACGGACTGTCCACTGTGGAGGCCATCGAGGCCGGCATGGCGGAGAAGTCGAACGAGTTCGCCGAGCAGGGCAACAAGGTGTACCTGCCGGTGGTCAATCAGTGACAGCCACGCCCAGGACCGCCCTCACCATCGCCGGATCGGATTCCGGTGGTGGTGCGGGCATCCAGGCCGACCTGCGCACCTTCTTCGCCAACGGGGTGCACGGGATGGTCGCGCTCACCGCGGTCACCGTGCAGAACTCGCTGGGCGTGCAGGGTTTCAGCGAGATCCCGGTCGACGTCGTGACCGGGCAGATCAAGGCCGTCGCCACAGACATGGGCGTCGACGCGGCGAAGACCGGGATGCTCGCGACGGCCGAGATCATCAACGCCGTCGCGAAGACACTCGACGAGGTCCACATCGGACGCTCGTCGAACACGCCATTCGTCGTCGACCCGGTCGCCGCTTCGATGACCGGGCACGCGTTGCTGCGCGAGGAAGCGCTGGAGGCGATCCGCACCGAGCTTTTCCCGCGTGCCACGCTCATCACGCCGAATCTGGACGAGGTACGGCTGCTGACCGGCGTTTCCGTGACCGGGCCGTCGACTCAGCGTGAGGCGGCGGAGGCGTTGCTGGAGTTCGGTTCCGAGTGGGTGCTGGTGAAGGGCGGGCATCTCGACGCGGCGCAGGACTGCGTGGATCTGTTGTCCGACGGCGAATCCTGGGTGGAGCTGAGCGGGCCTCGCTTCGACACGCGGAACACGCACGGCGGCGGTGACACGATGGCTTCGGCCATCACGTCTTCGCTGGCGAAGGGCGCGGACGTGCCGACCGCCGTCGCCGAGGGGAAGCGGTTCATCGAGCGGTGTGTGGCGGAGTCGTATCCGCTGGGGGCCGGGGTGGGGCCTGTTTCACCCTTCTGGGCGTTGCGGTAGACGGCGGCCAGTGGTTGCGGGTCCGTGAAAGTACATGAAGGCCCCCTTCCTGTACCTAGGCGCAAGGAAGGGGACCTTCATGTACTGCGGGGGTCCTGCTGGGCGACGCGCCCCACCGGGGGTTGCGAAAGCCACTTTCGCAACCTTCAACGTTGCGAAAGTGGCTTTCGCAACGTCGGCCCGCGGCCGGGGGCCGGTGTCGCCGTTCTGGCGGCTCAAGCAAGGAGCGCGAGAGTGTCATGAAAGGGTCGTTCAGGACAAAAGATGTCCTCAACGACCCTTTCATGACATCCGCTACCGGATCGTGACGCGAGGAGCGTCCACGGCCCAGTACCAGTTGTTCCCCGCCGCGTAGAGCCGCCAGGTCAGCTTCACCGAACGAGCCCCCGCGGGCACCTTGACCGAAACCGACGTCGGCACCGAAAGCACGTCGCCCCCCTTGTTCGCCGTACCGGATTCCGGTCCGTAGGCCAGCACGTTCTGCTCCAGACCACCGTCGAACGACGCCGTCAGCGCACCCCGCTGCGTCCCGTCCTGCCGATAGTGCGAGACGAACGAGACGTCCACAGTGGACTTCCCGGAAACGTCAGCCGAAGGCGAGATCAGAGAAGAGTCGAAGGTCCCGCGCGACGAGGGCGAGCCCTTGTCGTCCCACTCGTCCGGGTCCGCGACCGCGAAGACGCCGCGCGCTCGCGCGTTCGCCTCGCGCTGCTGGCCGGGAGCGGTGCGGGTCCAGAAGTCGTCGGTGGTGAAGGACCAGCCCTGCCACTCCGTCACGCCGGCGGGCATGCCGGAGGCGTTGCGCACGGTCCAGCCGCCCGGCGCGTCGTGCGTCCAGCCGAGTACTCCCGCCGGGACGCCGGCCTCGTCTTGCCGCGCCTTCAAAACGGCTGTGTCGAAGACATCCGAAGGCGCGGCGCCGAGCGCGTAGCCGTCGTAGCCCGCCGGGGCCGCGATGCCGAGGTGCCGCAACACCGTGGGCGCGATGTCGACGATCTTCGGTGCCACGGCGGGGGTTCCGGCCGGGACCGCGCCACCGGCGGCGATCACGAACGTCATCCGTTCCTCGGGCGTGTCGCCGCCGTGGCCACCCGAAGGCGTGTGGCCGTGGTCCGAGGAGATCATGATCAGCCAGTCTTCGTCCGCGCGGTTCGCGCGCGCGTCGACGGCGGCGAGCAGACGGCCGATCAGCGCGTCGTCGGTGCGCAGGCTGGCTTCGTACTGCGGGGAGTCCGCGCCGTGGTCGTGGCCCGCGATGTCCGTCTGTCCGAAGTAGACGAACGAGGCGTCGGCCTTGTCCTGCTCGAGGTGTTTCTCGGCGTCGACGGCGACCTGTTCGTCGGTCTTCTCGTAGCCGTCGCTGTCGCCGTTCCGGACGAACTTGCGGTCCTGGCCGGTACGCAGGATCCGGTCGCTGATCGGCGTCCAGTCGACCGCCGCGTACGTGTCGAGCGCCGGGTTCGCGGTTTCGGCCCGGGCGAGCCAGCTCGGATGCGAGGCGAGGTCGTTGCCGGTGAAGGAGTTGTCCTTCACCTTGTGCTTGTCCGGCCAGACGCCGGTGAGGATCGTGGACCAGCCGGGACCGCTCACCGTCGGCGCCATCCCGCTGCCGTACAGCGAACTGCGCGAGGCGTAGCCGCGCTCCACCAGCGCGTGGACGTTCGGGGTGTCGGCGGCCATCAGCTTGTCGAAGCGGGCCCCGTCCAGGCCGATGACCAGCACCTTCGGCGCCTTGGCCGCGGCAATGGCCACGCCGGAGGTCAATCCGGCGACGGCCACCAATGCCGACAGGAGGGAAAGCGTTCTGCGCACGAAGCCTCCAGATAACTTGTACAAACCAATTCTTCGGTCAAGTTAGTGCGCCGAACTGTCTTCTCGATGAAGTCCGCGTGCCCCCGCGAAGGACTTCAGCCGACGGGCTCCCTTGGGAGAGCGCGTGGAAAATGGACCCATGAGCGAGAACCCGAGCCCGCCGTCGGCGCTGACCATCGCGGGGTCCGATTCCGGCGGTGCCGCCGGCCTTCAGGCGGACCTGCGCACGTTCCTCACCTGTGGCGTGCACGGTCTGGTCGCGGTCACCGCCGTGACCGTCCAGAACACCCTCGGCGTGCACGACCGCACCGATATCCCGGCGAGCATCGTCGCGGGCCAGATCGAGGCCGTCGCGGCCGACATGGGCGTCAACGCGGCCAAGACCGGCATGCTCGCCTCGGCCGAGATCATCCACGCCGTCGCCGCGGCGTGCGACAAGGCCGAGATCGGCCGCGACGCCAAGGTGCCGTTCGTGGTCGACCCGGTCGCGGCGTCGATGCACGGCCATCCGCTGTTCGACGAGGCCGGTCTGGTCGCGCTGCGGGACGAACTCCTGCCGCGCGCGACCGTCCTCACGCCGAACCTCGACGAGGTCCGCCTGCTGACCGGGATGACCGTGACCACCCGCGAACAGATGCATCAGGCGGCCGTCGTCCTGCATCGGCTCGGGCCCGAGTACGTGCTCGTGAAGAGCGGGCACCTCGTCTCCGACCCGGAATGCGTCGACGTGCTCTTCGACGGCTCCACGTTCGTCGAACTGCCGGGCGAGCGGTTCGCGACGCAGCACACCCACGGCGCCGGGGACACGATGGCGTCGGCGCTGACGGCCGGTCTCGCGAAGGGGATGTCCGTCGTGGAGGCCGCCCGCTACGGCAAGTGGTTCGTCTCACACGCGGTCGAAAACGCCTATCCGATGGGCGCGAAAGTCGGTCCGGTCTCGGCGTTCTGGCGGCTTGCGCCGGAGCACTGAGCACACGTCCGGTTACGATCTGTGCCGTGACCGGACGTGAAACGGTGGCCAGGGTCGTCGAAGACCGCCGCTTCCAGAACTTCATCATCGCGGTGATCGTCTTCAACGCCGTCACCCTCGGCCTGGAGACCTCGACGAGAATGGTCGCGGAGTACGGGTCTCTGCTCCACACGGTCGACTACGTCGCGCTCGGGATCTTCGTCCTCGAACTGGGCGCGAAGCTCTACGCCTATCGCTCGAAGTTCTTCCGCGACCCGTGGAACATCTTCGACCTGGTCGTCGTCGGCATCGCGGTGATCCCCACGACCGGCCCGTTCGCGGTGCTCCGGGCGTTGCGGGTCCTGCGGGTACTCCGGCTGATCTCGGTCGTGCCGTCGATGCGGAAGGTCGTCACCGGCCTGCTCGCGGCGATCCCCGGCATGGCGTCGATCGCCGCGCTCCTCGCGCTGATCATCTTCGTCGCGGGCGTGATGGCGACGAAGCTGTTCGGCGCGATCTCCCCGGAGAACTTCGGCGACCTCGGCACTTCGCTGTTCACGCTGTTCCAGGTGATGACCGGTGAAGCTTGGCCGGACATCGCCAAGGAGGTCATGAAGGAAGCACCCTTGGCGTGGGTGTTCTTCGTGGTCTACATCCTCGTGTCCAGCTTCGCGGTGCTGAACCTCTTCATCGCCGTCGTGGTCAGCGGGATGGAGGACGAGCTTCGCCAGGACATCCGCGAGGAAGAGGCGAAGCAGGCCGAGACACAGGCTGTGGCGAACAAGGAGATCCTCGACGAGATCCGCGCCCTTCGCGCGGAGGTCGCGGAACTCAGCGCTCTTCGTCAGCGATGAGCGCTTCGAGTGCCGGAAGGGCCGCCGCCAGGGCCGCCTGATGCTCCGGGGTCAGCCGTTCGAGGCGTTTGCCCAGCTCGTTCACCCGAGTCGACCGGACACCGGAAACCAGCCTCTCGCCTTCTTCGGTGGCCTCCGCGAGCCAGGCGCGCCTGTCGATCGGGTCCGATTCACGGCTGACGTAGCCCGCTTCGACCAGCGAAGCGACGATCCTCGACATGGTGGCCGCGGCGACGCCTTCCTTCGCCGCGAGATCACCCAGGCGGAGCTGGCCGTAGTTCACGAGCGTGGCGAGCGCCGAGATCGCGCCGTGGCCGGGTCCTGGCACGCCCGCCTGGCGCAGTGACCGGGACAACCTGCCCACCGCCAGGAACAACCTGCCCGAAACGTCCTGGACCGCTGACGTGGTCACCACTGGCTCCTCTGGGTACACGGCGGCGGGCGCCTCCGGAAAGTGCCGTCAACCATACGGGCAACCGGAGTGCGCTCGCTGTCAAGGCCGTGAACCGTACAAAAGGGTTATCGAGGCGGGCTCGAAGCGTGCGCCCAGAACCGCTGGGGAATCCGTCCCGCACCGGCGGCGAGCCGTCCGGCGGTGACCGCGGCCCGCATCGCCGACGCCATCCGCTCCGGGTCCGCGGCCCTGGTCACGGCGGTGGAGAGCAGGACGGCGTCGCAGCCGAGCTCCATCGCCAGCGTCGCGTCGGAAGCCGTGCCGATACCGGCGTCGAGGATCACCGGGACTCCCGCGCGCGACACGATCAGCTCGATGTTGTGCGGGTTCCGGATGCCGAGACCGGTGCCGATGGGCGCGCCGAGCGGCATCACGGCCGCGCAGCCCGCCTCCTCCAGCCGCAGCGCCAGCACCGGGTCGTCATTGGTGTACGCCAGCACGGTGAAGCCGTCCGCGGAGAGCTGTTCGGCCGCTTCGACGGTCTCGAACGGGTCCGGCAGCAGCGTGCGGTCGTCGGCGTGGACCTCAAGCTTGATGAGGTCGGTTTCGAGCGCTTCACGGGCGAGCTGGGCGGTGAGGACCGCTTCGGCGGCCGTCCGACACCCCGCGGTGTTGGGCAGCAGCCTGATGCCGAGCCGCCGAAGCAGTTCGAGAACACCGGAGCCGCCTTCGGCGTCGGCTTTGCGCATCGCGACGGTGGTCAGTTCCGTACCGGACGCCACCAGCGCGCGTTCCAGGACGGCGAGGTTCGACGTGCCGCCGGTACCGATGATCAACCGCGACGAAAGCTTGTGCTCGCCGATGACGAGGTCGTCACCATTCATGTCAGCCTCCTTGCACAGCGGTGAGGATGTCGACGCTGGCGCCCTTGCGCACCACCGCTTCCGGCCATTCGCCGCGCCGGACGACCACGCCGTCCACCGCGACCGCGACACCTTTCGTCGCCGTGCCCAGTGCCTCCAATACGCCTTCGACGGTGGTCCCGTCGGGGAATTCACGCCACTGGCCGTTGACCTGGATCTCCATCACACCCGCTCCTCGCTTCGCCGCGACGGCGTGGCCGCCGCGACCTCGTCCGGCAACGGCACGCCGTCCAGCCAGGCGACCGCGGCGTCCGCGGTGACCGGGGCCATCAGGAGGCCGTTGCGATGGTGACCTGTCGCGGCGAAGACGCCTTCGCCCAGCTCACCGATGAAAGGCATCGTGTCGACACTCGCAGCGCGAAGCCCGGCGGCGGTCTCGACGAGTTCGTACTCGGTGATGCCGGGGAAGACCCGCTCCGCGCCTTCGAGCAGCTCACGAACGCCCCGGACGGTGACGGTCTCGTCGAAACCCGCCTCGTACTGGGTCGCGCCGAGTACGAGCTGGCCGTCGTCACGCGGGACGAGGTAGATCGGGCGGCCCTCGACCATCGCGCGGACGGTCCGTTTCGGTGGCGGCAGGCAGCCCCGCCGCGGCCGGAGGCGGAGGATCTCACCCTTCAGCGGGCGGACGGCGCCGGCGAGCGCGGGGTGCAGGCGTCCGGTCCAGGCGCCCGCGGCGAGGACGACGCCGCCTTCGAGGGTTTCGAGATCCGTGACCGTCTCGTGGCGGAACTCGACGCCGTGCCTGCCGCAGGCGTGTGCGAGCGCGTGCAGCAGCCTTCTGTTGTCCACGGCCAGATCGCCGGGTACCAGCAGTCCACTTCGGACGGACCCGGCGAGGCCGGGTTCGGCGCGGCGGGCCTCGCGGCCGGTCAGCTGCTCGACCTCGCGGCCGAGTTCGGTGAGGTACGCGGCGAGCATCTCGAGGTTGCCCGCGTCGGCGCTGTCCAGCGCGGCGACCAGCGTGCCGTGCGGCGAAAGACCCGGATCGATGCCCTCTTCGGCCAGGTCACGGGCGAAATCCGGCCAGCGCCGAAGCGACGCTTCACCGAGTGCGAGGACGTCCTCTTCGCCGGGCCAGGCCTCGGTGACCGGCGCGAGCATGCCGCCCGCGAGCCACGACGCGCCGCGCCCCGGCTCGGGGTCGTACACGGTGACGCGATGGCCGCGCGCGGACGCGCGCCAAGCGACCGAGAGGCCGATGACCCCGCCGCCGACAACCGAAAGTTCCCTCATGTGCGATCACGCTCCCTGCGCCGGCATGACCCGGATCAGGTTCCACGGTCGGAGCGGTCTCGGCTCCCTCTCAGCCCGTCCTCGGGCTCCCGTGCGGACCACCCCACCGTAGCGCGCGGGTACCGTCGCCGCCATGCCCACCCTGTCTGGTTCGCTGATCCGCGCCCGGCTCGCGGACGCCCGCCTGTACCTCTGCACCGACGCCCGGTCCGGCCGCGGCGATCTCGCCGAATTCGCCGACGCGGCGTTGGCGGGCGGCGTCGACATCATCCAGCTGAGGGACAAGACCGGCGGTGCCCCGATCGAGGCGAAACACGAGATCGCCGCACTGGAAGTGCTGGCCGAGGCGTGCGCGAAGCACGACAAGCTGCTGGCGGTGAACGACCGCGCGGACGTCGCGCTCGCCGTCGGCGCGCACGTGCTGCACCTCGGCCAGGACGACATCCCGGTGTCACTCGCCCGGCGGGTCCTCGGCGAAGACGTCGTGATCGGCCGGTCCACCCATTCGGCCGAACAGGCCGAGGCCGCGGCAGGGGAGGACGGCGTGGACTACTTCTGCACCGGCCCATGCTGGCCGACCCCGACGAAGCCGGGCCGGGACGCCCCGGGGCTCGGCCTGGTGCGCTCGACCGCCGCACTGGGGACGTCGCGACCGTGGTTCGCGATCGGCGGGATCGACGCCGACCGGCTGCCCGAGGTGCTGGACGCCGGCGCGTCGCGGATCGTCGTCGTCCGGGCGATCACCGAGGCAGAAGACCCCGAAGCGGCCGCTCGCACGCTTCGCTCCGCCCTCCCCTGACGCAATTCGGCACCTGGTTGCGGTAGTCGGGGATGCGAACTATCGCAACCTGGTGCCGAATTGCGGGAGGGGTCAGGGTGCGGGGGTGTTCGAGGCACGCGGGGCCGAGGGGGTCGTCGGGGGCGCCTGCGAGGTCGAAGGCGTCGTTGACGGCGCGGTCGGCGTCGTCGGGGGCGCCTGCGTAGTGGTGGGCGTCGTCGACGGGGTCGGCGTGGTCGACGGCGTCTTCTCGGGCTGGTCGTCCCGAGTCTCCGAAGGGGTCGTCGCCGGCGGGGTGTCGTGCTTGTCCTGGCGTTCCTGGGCCTGCCCGCCGCCGATGATCTTCCCTATGGTCGTCCCGGTGCCGCCGCCGAAGGTCTTGCCGGTCGCCCCCTCGAAGCCGGTGATGGCGACGAGCGCCACCGCGAACGCCGCCACGCTGACCCCGGCGATCACCGCCCAGCGCGGCTTGAACTTCCGCCCCGACGGTTCCTCTTCGTCCTCGGACGGCTTCAACCGGACGGTTTCCTGCTCGCCGGGGTCGAGCACCCGGCGCCGTCCCGGCACGGTCAGCACCACACGCGCCTTCAGCGCCGCGTCCTTCGTCCGCTGAAGCGAACGCAGGTACAGCTCGCCACCGAGCGTGGTGATCACGCTCGCCAGCCCGGCACCCGCCACCGTTCCGGCGACGCCGAGCGTGGAACCCAGCAGTGCGGCGGTGATCGCGGCCATCGCGGCCGCGGTCACCTGGACGATCCGGCCCTGCTTTTCCGTCTTTTCGGTTTTCTCGGTGTCCTTCTCGGAAGTCTCCTTGGTCATGATCCCGTTCTGCAGCTAGTCGGTCCTCACCCAGTCCTAACGAGTAAGGCGCACGGGATGCTCCCTTCGTTGTCCGCACGTGAGGAGCGCCACGCCCTCTGTCCAAAAAGGACTGTCCACGGTTCACGACTCCTTGACATAATCGGCCGTATGGACCTGGTATCGATCGAGGAAATCCGCGACGCGGCGAGCCGTGTCAAAGGCGTCGCGGTGCGCACACCGTTACTGGAACAAACGTGGGCGCCGTTGTGGCTCAAACCGGAAAGCCTTCAGCCGATCGGCGCTTTCAAGGTGCGCGGGGCGTACAATGCGATCGCCGCGTTGAACGAAGATCAGCGTGCCCGCGGTGTCGTCGCGTTCTCCAGTGGCAACCACGCGCAAGCGGTCGCCTACTCGGCGAAGCGATTCGGAATCCACGCGGTGATCCTCATTCCGGATGTCGCGCCGCGCGCCAAGATCGAAGCCACCAAGGCGCTCGGCGCCGAAGTGATCGAGGTCCCGATCGACGCTCAGGAGTCCTCCGCGCTCGCCGTCGCCGAGGAGCGGGGACTCACCATGATCCCGCCGTTCGACCACCGCGACGTCATCGCCGGACAGGGCACCGTCGGCCTGGAGATCGCCGAAGACCTGCCGGACGCCGGCGTCGTGCTCGTTCCACTCAGCGGCGGTGGGCTGGCCTCGGGCGTCGGCACGGCGATCAAGGAACTGCTTCCCGGCGCGAAGGTCATCGGCGTTGAGCCGGAACTGGCGGCCGACACCGCCGAGGGCTTCCGCGCGGGCAGGCGGATCGAGTGGCCGATGGACTTGCGGGCACGGACCAGCGCCGACGGCCTGCGCGCCCAGCCGTCGGATCTGACCTTCGCCCACCTCCAGGCGGTGCTCGACGACGTCATCACCGTTTCCGAGGCGGAGATCGGGGAGGCCGTCCGGACGCTGGCGCACCGCGCCCGCCTGATCGCCGAGCCGAGCGGCGCCACCGCGACCGCGGCGTTCCTCTCGCACCGCGACGCGCTCCCGCCCGGCAAAGTCATTTCGGTCGTTTCGGGCGGCAACCTGGACCCGGCGACCCTGGCCACCCTGCTGGCGTAACTCGCGTGTCCCGCGCCGTAACTCGCGTGATTAGAGCCGTATCTCGCGTGATTGAAGGCGTAACTCGTGAGTTACGCCTTCAATCACGCGAGTTACGGCTTCAAGCACGTGAGTTACGCGTCTGATCACGTGTGTCCGGCGGGGCGGACGTGCGTCGGCGGCGAGTCGACCCCGCAGTGGAGACATTCACCGGGGTGAGGCGACTCGGCGGCGTCGGAGGTCTCGGCGGTTTCGGGTGCGGAAGGCGTGTCGAGGACACCGTTGTGGATGCCGAGTGCGATCAGGCCGCCGCCGATCGCGAGTGCCGCGCAGACGAGCAACGCCGTCCGCCAGCCCGCGGTCAGCGCCACCGGATCGGTGTAGGCGGCGCCGGACAGTCCGGCGACGGCGGGCAGCACGGCGATCGCGAGCAGGCCACCGGACCGGGCGATGGCGTTGTTGACCCCGGAGGCGACGCCGGCGTACCGGTCCGGCGCGGCGGCCAGCACCGTCGCGGTCACCGGTGCGACGACCGTCGCCAGTCCGGCGCCGAACACGACGACCGCGGGCAGCACCGAACCGAGGTACGAAGATCCCGGCCCGACGCGCATCAGCAGGAGCATCCCGACGCCGACCAGGATCGGGCCGGCGACCAGTTGCGTACGCGGCCCGATCTTCTGCGCGAGCGCGCCGGACCGGCCGGAGAACAGCAGCATGATGACGGTGATCGGCAGCCCGGCGAGGCCGGCCGCGGTCGGCGAATAGCCCAGCGACACCTGTAACTGCATGACCATCAGCATCATCACGCCGCCGAGTGCCGCGTAGACGACGAAGGTCAGCGCGTTGGCGAGGCTGAAGGTCCGGTCGCGGAACAGTTTCGGCGGCACCAGCGGATCGGCCGAGCGGTGCTGGATCACCAGGAACGACACCAGCCCGGCGACGCCGAGCACGATGGCCACCAAAACGACGACGTCACCGATACCGCGTCCCGGCGCCTCGACGAGCGCGCCGGTCAGTCCGGCCAGCCCGATCGCGCCGACGGCGGCGGCGAGGAAGTCGGGACGCCCGGTCGCTTCCTCGTCGCGGGACTCGGGCACGTAGCGCCGGGCGAGCAGGACGCAGACGGCGGCCAGCGGCAGGTTGATCAGGAACGCCAGCCGCCACGACCACACTTGGACGAGCACGCCGCCGAGCAGCGGGCCGATGGCGGCCGCGATGCCGCCGAGCCCGGACCAGGCGCCGATCGCGCGGGCCCGGTCTTCGTGGGCGAAGGACGCTTGGAGGATCGCGAGCGAGCCGGGCGTGAGCAAAGCTCCCCCGATGCCCTGGAGGATCCGGGTGGCGACGAGCATCTCGGTCGTCGTCGCGGCGGCGCACAGCCCGGAGGCGATGCCGAACCAGACGACGCCGACGAGGAACATGCGGCGGCGGCCGTAGCGGTCGCCGAGTGATCCGGCGACGAGGATCAGCGCGGCGAGGGCGAGCAGGTAGCCGTCGAGGATCCATTGAAGGCCGGCGACGGAGGCCTTGAGTTCTTCGCCGATTCTCGGCAGGGCGACGTTGATGATCGTCCCGTCGAGCATCGCCATGCCCGAGCCGACGATGGTCGTCGCGAGTACGCCGCGCGCCACCGGCGTCCCCCACCGAATCCCCGTCGCCACCCCGTCACTCATAAGACGACTGAATCACGCCACCACGCCCACAGCCACCAGAGCGGCAAATTACCTGACACGTCAGAGAATCAAAGGACCGAAACCACTGGAACCGGCGGACCTGACTCCCCGAACGCGCGTCAGCGCGGACGGGGAGTCCGCACAGGCGCGCCCTCTTTCGGCCGAAGGCCACGGAAACATTTTGTAGGGCGCCCTTCGAGATCACCGGGAGTTCTCTTCGGTCCAGCGCCCTGCGAAATGTTTCCGTCAGCGCGCCTCAGGCAACAGCGTGGTGACGAACTTGTAACGGTCACCCCGGTAGATCGCCCTGGCGAACTCGACCGGTTTTCCGTCGGTGGCGAAGGAATGCCTCGAAAGGAGCAACATCGGCATTCCGACGTCGGCGCCGAGCATCTCCGCTTCATGCGGTCCGGCGAGGGCGGTCTCGATGGTTTCCTCGGCCCTTTCGAGCTCGACGCCGTAGTGCTCCCTCAGTACCGCGTACAGCGAGCCACCTGCGGAAACGTGTTTGCGCAAACCGCGGAAGCGGCCGAGTGGGAGATGCGTGGTCTCGAGTGCCATGGGCTGCGAATCGGCCAGCCGGAGACGGCGAAGGCGAAGGATTTTCGCGCCGACCCGGATTCCGAGGAGTTTCGCGAGGTCGGCCTCGACCGGTAGTTCGTCGATCTCGAGGAGCTTCGACGACGGTTTGAGGCCTTGCTTGCGCATGTCTTCGGTGTAGGACGACAGCTGGAGGCGCTGCGCGAGTTTCGGCTCGGCGGCGAAGGTGCCCTTGCCCTGTACGCGGTGGAGCCTGCCTTCGGCGGTCAGGTCGGCGAGAGCTTGCCGGACCGTGGTGCGCGAAACGGTGAATTCTCCCGCGAGCGCCCGTTCCGTCGGAATCGGCGAACCCGGGGGCAACGCGTCGAGCAGATCGAGCAGATGCTGTTTCAGCGCCCAGTACTTGGGTTCGCGTTGTCCGCGCATCCCTGCCGTAGCGCCCGCCTCACTCGCGGTGGTTGTCTCCAACATGACCGACTCCCTAAGCCTTCCCACTCGAACGCGCACCGTCCCCGCTAGGAAACGTACCCTTCTCCACAAACGTCCATTCGGGCTAGCATTGGTCTAGACCTACTCGGGGGACGAAGTACGTCCCGGTCGAAGGGAACGAGATGACCGAACAGCGCCCCGGCGAGCACATGGCCGCGGAGATCTCCCAGCAACCCGCCATTCTGGCAGGAATCGTGGAGCGACAGGCCGAAATCGCCGAGGTGGCCGAAGCCATCTCCAAGCGCCCGCCCAGGTTCGCACTGCTCGCCGCCCGCGGCTCCAGCGACCACGCCGCCCTGTATGCGAAGTACCTGATCGAAGTACTCCTCGGTCTCCCCTGCGGTCTCGTCTCGCCCTCCACCGCGACTTTGTACGGCGCCCGTCCCGATCTGCGGGACGTTCTCTTCATCACAGTAAGCCAAAGCGGTGGTTCCCCGGATCTCATCGAGGTCACCGAAACCGCGCGTCGCCAGGGAGCGCTGACCGTCTCGGTCACCAACACCCTGTCCTCGCCGCTGCGCGCCGCCGCCGAACTCGGTGTCGACATCGGCGCGGGGCTGGAAAAGGCCGTCGCCGCCACGAAGACGTACTCGGCCACCTTGCTTTCGCTTTACCTTCTGATCGACGCGGTCCGCGGCGGCAAGGGTGAGGACGCGAAGAAGCTGGGCGAGCTCGCGGAGCAGACCCTCGACGGCTCCGAAGAAGGCGTGCAGCGCGCGGTGGACCGCTACCGCTTCGTCGACCGGGTGCTCACCACGGGCCGCGGCTACTCCTATGCCACGGCGTTGGAAGGTTCGTTGAAGCTGGCCGAAACCAGCTACCTCGCGGCGCGCGCGTACAGCGGCGCGGACCTGTTGCACGGTCCGGTCGCCGCGGTCGACGGCGAGACCGCCGTGCTGGCCGTGACGAGTCAGGGCCACGGCGTCGGCGCGATGCAGGAGGTTCTCGAAGCCGTCGGCAAACGCGGCGCGGACGTGCTCGCGGTCGGCTCCGCTTCGGCCGACGTCCCCGCCGCGCTGCGGATCGGTGTCGCGCCGTCCGCCGAAGAGGTCGCCCCGATCCTGGAGATCCTGCCGATCCAGCGGATCGCGCTCGGCCTCTCGCTGGCACGCGGCGGTGACCCGGACAGCCCGCGCGGGCTGCTCAAGGTGACCAAGACCCGGTGACCCACGTCGTCGGTGTGGACGCCGGAGGCACGTCGACGCGAGCGATCGCGGTCGACGCCTCCGGCGCCGTCCTCGGGACCGGGCGCGCGGGCGGGGCGAATCCGAACTCCCATCCGCCGGCGGAAGCCGCCGCGCGGATCGCGAGCGCGATCGCCGGCGCGCTGGGCGGGCTGGACCCGGCCGCGACCAAGGCGTGCGTCGTCGGCATGGCGGGGGTCAGCAAGCTGAGCGATCCGGCGGTCGCGGAGATCTTCGAAGCCGCTTGGAAGGACCTGGGGATCAGTCCGGTGCGGACGGTCCCCGATCCCGAAGTCGCCTACGCGTCGGCCACTTCCGCGCCGGACGGTTCGGTTCTCGTGGCGGGCACCGGGTCGATCGCCGGCCGGATCCGCGGCAGGCGGATGGTCTCGACCGCCGGCGGCTACGGCTGGTTGCTCGGCGACGAAGGTTCCGCGTACTGGCTCGGCAGGGAAGCCGTTCGCTCCACTTTGGATGTTCTGAGCCGCGGCGGCGAACTCGGCCCGCTCGCGCGCGCCGTTCTCGCCGAAGCGCTCGGACCGTCCGCAGTGGACCCCGCGAGCGACCGGGCGCCGCTGCGGCACGCGCTCGTCACGAGCGCCAACTCCGAGGCGCCGATCCGGCTCGCCAGGTTCGCCCCGTTCGTGAGCGAGGCCGACCGCGAAGGCGACCCCGCGGCGGACGAGATCACCACCCGGGCGGCCGCCCTTCTCGTGACGAACGTCATGGCCGCGCGGGATCCCGGCGAAACCACACCGATCGTCCTCGTGGGCAGTGTGTTGTCGCCGAAGGGCCCGGTCGGGGCGAAAGTGCGTGCCGAACTGACCGGGATCGAGGCGCTGACCAGCACCGACGGGGTACTCGGTGCCGCTTGGCTCGCCGCCGTCGAGGCGTATGGGGAAGACACGCCGAGACCGGCGCCATCCTGAAAAAACACCCAAAACAAGCCCGAAAAGACCAAACCATCGACTCCGGGGCCGAACTCCGGGTACCGTAGGACCCGGCCCCCGGACCCTCCCCCCTCGCCGGGGGCCGCCTTATGTCCTGGGTAGCCCGTCCGGCTCGGAATCCGAGGGATCCCCGTTCTCCTCCACCACCCGCAGACCGGGATGTTCCGGGGGCAGCGTGCGGTACAGCACCCAGCCGCTCACGGCGACCGTCAGCGCGACCAAGGGCCAGGAGAGCACCGTGCGCGCGATGCCGAGCGGGACCACCTGCCCGCTCCACCACAGCGAGCCGTACACCGCGACCCGCAGCGTGTACTGCAGGAAGACCCACACCCAGCTCGCCCGCGAATACGCGCGCAGCAACGCGGGGTCGCGGCGCCAGCGGGTCTTCTGCCCGATGACGAGCCCGACCACGACACCGAGCAACGGCCACCGCACCACGATGCTGGCCGCCCACAGCAGCGCGCTGGCCACATTGGACAGCAGCTGGATGAGGAAGAAGTCCTCGGCGCGGCCGGTGTGCAGGGCGATCAGCGCGGCGGCGATCACCGCGGCGAGACTCACCACGACCGCGCGGGCCTTGTCACCGCGCGCGACCCGGTAGACCCCGAGCAGCACCGCCACCCCGATGGCCACCCCGGCGCCCCAGGCGATCGACTGGCCCGCGATCAGCCAGCCGGCGACGAAGGCCGCGGGCGGGATGCTCGCGTCGATGGCGCCACGCCGCCCGCCGAGGATCTGGGCGAGCGACTCGCGCGGGGGTCGTGAGGTCACCCTTACAGCCTGCCGGATCCATGACCCCGAACACCCGGGCGGGGAGACGTTCGCCACATACACTGTCCGGTTTACGCCCACTTGAGGGGAATCTGCGCTGCGCAGACGTGTAGATCCCGGTAATGGGGATGCAGGGACGTCCGACAAAATAAGAGACTGTGTCAACGGCCTGAACCACGGGTTTCGCTGAGGTGGGATTGCAGGGGCACTCTCAGCTGTTAGTTGTGGTGTACAAGTACCACCGGGGGCACACGGACGGAAGGGGACCCAACGTGTACGGATTCGACAGCTACGTGGCGATCGGTGACAGCTTCACCGAAGGACTCAACGATGACCTGCCCGACGGCACCTTCAGGGGCTGGGCGGACCGGCTCGCGGAGATCCTCGCCGAAGGCAGGCCCGATTTCCAGTACGCGAACCTGGCCCTCCGCGGGAAGATGCTCGACGAGATCCTCGAAGAGCAGCTGCCGATCGCGCTGGCGGTGAAGCCCGACCTGGTCACCCTGTGCGCGGGCGGCAACGACATCATCGTGCCCGGCGCGGACGTGGACGCCGTCGCCGCGCGGCTGGAGGCGGGGGTCGCCAAGCTGCGCGAGGCCGGGATCCCGGTGCTCATCTTCAACGGGCCGGACACCAAGTACCTGTCCGTGATGCACGTCCTCCGGGGGAAGGTCGGCATCTACAACGCGCATCTGTGGGCGATCGCCGACCGGCACGGCGCCAAGATGGTCGACATGTGGGCGATGGCCCCGCTGCACGACCGCCGCGCCTGGAGCGACGACCGGCTGCACTTCACCCCCGAGGCCCACCGGCGGATCGCGCTGCGCGCGGCCGAGGTCCTCGGCGTCCCGGCCGCCGACGACTGGCGTGAGCCGTGGCCGGCGTCCGATCAGCCGAGTACCTGGATCACTTCGCGCCGCTCCGACCTCGAGTGGACGAAGGCGCACCTGCTGCCGTGGATCCGGCGTCAGCTCAAGGGAGAGTCCATGGGCGACGGCCTGTCCCCGAAGCGCCCCCAGCTCGCGCCGCTGCTCCCGCTGGAGCAGATCGACGCGACGGGCGTCTCGCTCCCGGCGGAGCAGCTGCGCCCGGCGCGGGAGATCCAGCACCACGCGAGCTGAACGCCGGCGGCCCAGGTACCTGCCGGGTTCGGCTGATCGCGGGACCGCGGTCCGTGAAGGACTCCTTGAGGGACTCTGGGTCCCTCAAGGAGTCCTTCACGGACTTCGGACCCACCCCGCACCCTCGATCGGTGTCACCCAGAAGGGTCATGTACTGACCGTCCGGTGCACCCGCGCCGGCGCTGGCGCGCGGTCTGGCGCTCTTCCCGGACTCCCTCGACGTCGCAGGCCAGAGACGTGCGGCCGCCTCTCGCGAAGCAGCCCTGAAGGTGGCGAAGCACTAGGCCGAACGTGACGAAAGCCGGTTCGCTAACCGGCCGAACGCGGCTTACAGTCCCTTCATGCCCGGTACACGCTGGAGCCGCTTGCTGCCTACAGCGCTGCTGGTCACGCTCGCCTTGACGGCGATCACCGTCTGGTCGGCCTCGGACGACATCGAGGCCGAGCTGTCGGCGCGCGCGAAGGAGGCGCTCGCCGACGTCGGCGTCTCCGGCGGCCAGGTGAGCTTCTCCGGCCGCGACGCGAACCTCGCCGGCTTCCCGCCGGACAAGGCCGCGCAGGCGATGGACGCCATCCAGCGGATCGACGGGGTCCGGACGGTCGAGATCTCCGGTGACACCGCCCCGCCCGCCGGCCCGGTGACGACCAGCGGCGAACCCTCGAGCCAGCCGCCGCCGAGCCCATCGCCGAGCCCGACGCCGACCTCGGCCAAGCCGGCGGACAAGGCCGGGTTCCAGGCCGAGCTCGACCGCCTGCTGACGGCCACGCCGATCACGTTCGAACCGGACACCGCCGAACTCACCGCGGACGGCGAGCGCGGCGCGCTGGAGATCGCGAAGCTGCTCACGGACGCCCCCGCCGATCTGCGGTTCCGGATCACCGGGCAGGTGGCGACCGGTTCGGACCGGCGGCTCGCGCTGAACCGGGCGCTGACGGTGGAGCGGCTGCTGGAGCGCAACGGGGTCAAACGCGACCAGGCGTACTCCACCCAGCGCAGGAACTCCGACGGCGCGAGCGGCGAGGGCCGCCGCGTCGACATCACGGCAGAACAGAGGTGATGGCTGAATGCTCTGGCTTTTCGGGCAGATCTGGCTTTGGCTGCTCATCGCCTTCGCCCTCGGCTGTGGTGTCACCTGGCTGCTGATGCGCGGCGAACGACGTGAGCGTCCGGACGCCGAACCGGTGGCGCACGAGCTGGTCCGCGCCGTCGCGCCCGAACCGGAGCCCGAACCCGTGCCCGAACTGCTGTCCACCGAACGGACGCAGTTCATCCCGCCCGCGCGGATCCACGAAGACGACGAGCCGTTCGACCAGGAGGCGGAAGGCCACCGTGAGGGGCAGCTGACCCCGGAGCTGGTGCACGGCTACCACCCGGAGCAGCCGGAACCGGCCGCCAAGAACGGCGAGAGCGGGCACGAACCCGAACCGGTCTGGCCGAGCGACGAGGACTGGCCGCCCGCCGGACGCGCGCCCGAGCACCGGCCGGGGCAGGGCGGCTGACACCCGCCTGGTAAATTCGGCTACGCACTGTGAGCGTGACGCCGGATACGTTTCTTCGATCGAGAGCTCCGGCACACGAAGGAGGCTCCGATTTGGCGCTCCCCTATTGGACGCCGCACAACCTGCTGCCTCCGGGCCGCCATCCCGCCGATCTGGCCGATGTCTACGAGCGGCTGGTGTTCGACGCGCCGCATCAGAACGACCGCGAGATCCTGTTCAGCGCGCTGAACAGTTACCTGGGTGTCGCCCGGCGGATCATGCCCACCGGCCGCGCGTGGATCGGCGGCGATCTGACCGCCAGGACCCCGCACGCGCCGATCGGGCTCGACGTGGTGCTGATCCCGGACGAATGGGGCGCGCTCAAACGGCTCGACGACGCGGGCCGCTCGGCGCTGTACGGGCTGCTGACCTTGCGCGGGGTCATCGTCGGCCAGCCCGCCATGTATCTCGACCAGGTCCAGCCCGTCGGCGGGATGCTCGACGGCTTCCTCTGCCGCCCCGGCGACGAGGAGATCTGGGAGGAAGTGTGGGCATCGGATGGCAGGGGAATCCCGGAAGTGATCTGGTGAGGAACGAATTCCGGCGTATCGCCGACGAGATCCCCGGCGGCACCTGGCTCGACGACCTCGCCCGCGCGTCGGCGATGGCCGCGTACGCGAAGTTCGAGCGGACGTCGCGTTCGCCGCTGCTTCGCGTGTCCGTGCTCGGCGAGTCGCATCTGGACGCGTACACCTTCTCCGACATCAGCCGCGCCTTGCAGGACGCGACGGCGAAGATCGGGCACATCATCCGCAACCCGTCGGGCGAGGTGACCTTCGTCCAGCCCGCGGACCGGGAGAAGGCCCCGCTGATCCAGCGCGGCCAGGCGGGCAACGCGATCTTCTTCGGGTTCCCCGAGCCGGCGCTCGACGACGCGCTCATCCACGACGGGCTCGAGTCGCTGTCCGAACGCGCGGTCAAGGAGCTGTGCGACTTCCTGCCGGCCAACGGCTCCGACGACGGCGCGCTGGACGCGGTGCTGCTGCAGCGCGACACCGTCCGCAACGCGGTCAGCGACATCGTCAACGCGGTCAGCAAACACGCCGGGATCGGCATGGCGCTGACCCCGACCGCCGGCGACGAGCTGACCCGCAGCATGACCACCGAGCAGGCGAGGATCCTGTCCGGGAGCCTGCGCGAGTCGCGGGAGGCCGTCGGCTACGAGACGGTCAGCGGCAGGCTGGACGGGGTCCGCACCCGGCGCCGGATCTTCTATCTCGAACGCGAATCGGGCGGCACGATCCAGGGCGCGGTCGCGCCGGATCTGCTCGACGAGATCAAGGAGAACCTGGACCGGCCGGTGACCGCGCGGCTGCGTGTCGTGCGCACCACGACCATCGACGGCCGCCGCGGCCGTCCGGTGCACGAACTGCTGGAGATCACCCCGGAAGTCAGCCTGTTCGATCAGTGATCGGGTTTCCGACATTCGGCGATGCCACAATTCTCGTCAGAAAATGTCGGTATTCGCTTGATCATCGTTGAATGATGACTTTTTCCGGCAGGTAACAATTTCGGCCATTACCCCGAACGATGGGTTAACGTCTTCGGACGGAAGCCTCCGAAAGGGCATGTATGCCGACCGATCCACCACTCCCGCACCCGCCGGCCACCCGCTATGGGCCTGGGTTCGCCGCGCACGGAACAAGGCACCGGAAACCCAAGAACGGCCTGGTCATCGCGGGTTTTCTGGTCGGACTCGCGGCGCTCGGGGTCGCCTTCGTCCCGGTCGCGGGGATCGCCGCATGGCCGCTCGCCGTAATCGGGTTGACTCTTTCCGTGATCGGTTTGACCAAAATCAAGAAGGGCGAAGCCGACAAGAAGGGAATGGGGATCGCGGGACTCGCGCTTTCCATCGCCGGTTTGGTGGCCGCGGGCGGGTTACTGGTCTACACCAGTTTCTTCGCTACTGGCGAGTCGGGACTGCACATCCCGGCCGTCGCCGGGGACAAGAACACCGTCGAGTTCGTCGTCAGCGCTTCGGGCGGCGCGACCGTCCGCTTCGGCTCGCTCAACGACCAGCGCACCGAGACGACCCCGGCCAGCACCGACGAATGGCGCGGCACGGCGTCCTTCAACTCGGGCGAATACCTGCTCACCGTCACCGCGGACACCCGGAACTCGTCGGTCAGCAACCAGATCGCCTGCTCGATCCTGGTCAACGGCCGGAAGGTCGCGGAGAACAAGGGCCAGACCATCGCCCTGTGCACCGCCGGCACCGGCTGACTCCCGCAATTCGGCACCTGATTGCGGGTGACCGCGTACGCGACCATCGCAATCAGGTGCCGAATTGCGAGGGCCGCCTGGCGGCCGGCCGGTATCGCCCCCACCTCCACCGGCCGGACCGCCACGAGCCGCTCCTGGCGACTCTTCAGACGGGCCGCGAGAAGGGGCCCGCCCGAGCGCCGATCCTTATCGCGTGCCCCTCCCCTAGGGCTCGATCGACGCTGAACGGGACCCTACGCGCGCGAGCCGAGAGGCCACTAAGAATCCGCTAAGGATCACTCACGGACTTTCGCCGAGGTCGGTGAGTTCCGCACGGACGAGTCCCGCGAGTTTCGGATTGGCGTCCGAGAGGATTTTCAGCGCGAGCGCGAATTGCTCGCGGGCACCGTCCACATCCGACCCGGCCCGCAGCACCCGGCCCAGTGTCAGCCGCAGCACGCCTTCCTGGAGGACGAACCGCCTGCTGATCGTCAGGTCCACGGCCTCCCAGACGTACCGTTCGGCGGCGGCGAGTTCGCCGATCCGCATACTCAATTCGGCGAGGTTGTTCAGCGAGACGACGACGTAACTTTCGTCGCCGAGAGTCCGGTCGATCTCCAGCGAAGCGACCTGATGCCCGATCGCCTCGATGAATCGCCCCGCTCGTTTTTCCGCCTCGGCGCAGTTGTTGAGCGCCTGCCCGCGCAGTTCGAGATCGCCGGTCCGGTCGGTCTCCTCGACCGCCTGCCGCAACGTCCTGATCGCCTCGTCGTACCGTCCCAGCAAGGTCAGCGCGGAGCCGAGGTGGATGTTCGCGGAGACCATCAGGCGGTTGTCGCCGATCGCGGTCGCGAGTTCCAGCGCGCGTTCGGCGTCGGCGAGACATCCTTGCGGCAGTTCGAAAGTGAGCGCGATGGCGCAGCGGGAGATCAGCATCCAGCACTGGCCGAGGACGTCACGGGACCGCTCGGCGGCCTCCAGCCCGATCTCGATCAGCCGCCGCCACTCGTCCAGCAGCGGGTACACCGCCCGATAGGTGTGCGCGACCCTGGCCAGCCGCCAGACGTCGTCGTGACGGCCGCCGGCACGGGCGGCTTCGAGAACCTCCAGGAGATTCCCCCACTCCGCGGTGAACCAGTCCTGCGCGTCGGTGAAGGAGGTGATCGGCGGCGTCTGCGCGTCGCTCAGCGCGCCGGTGAAGTCGAGCGGGTCGACGATCCGCAGCATCTTGCGCCGGGCCCGGTCGGCGACGGCCTGATAGAACCGCACCGATCGCGTCAGGACGTCTTCCCGGTCGGCCTCGTCGAGTTCGTTCTCCGCCAGTTCGCGCAGGAACAGGCGGACGAGGTCGTGCGGAACGAAGGAGTCGCGGCCGGTTTCGGCGAGCAGGTTGTGCGCGGCGAGCACCCGCAGATGCCGTCGCGCCTCGGCGACGGTGATCCCGCCGATCGCGGCCGTCAGATGCGAACCGGCGGAAACGCATTGGACGACGCCGAGCCGCAGGAACGTGTTCGCGACCTCGGGCGGCAGGCCCCGGAACGAGACGTCGAACGCCGCGCGGACCCCGTCGTCCGGTCCCTCGACATCGAGGGCGGCCAGCCTGGTGCGTTCGTTGCCGAGTTCGTCGACCAGATCCTGCGCGGACCACTGCGCGCTGGCGGCGAGCCGGGCACCCGCGATCCGCAGCGCGAGCGGGAGATAACCGCAGAGCCGGGCGAGCGCGTGATTGAGGTCGAATCCGGCGGGACCGGCGAGTTCCTCGATCAGCCGGACGGCGTCACCGGGCGCGAGCGTGCCGAGCACCCGCAGTTTCGCGGCGTTGGACACGGCGAGCCCGTCGAGCCGGGACCGGCTGGTCACCAGCGTCATCGACCGCGAACCGGGCGGCAACAGCGGCCGGACCTGCTCGGCGGTGCGGGCGTTGTCGAGGATCACCAGCATCCGGCGGCCGGCGATCATCGACCGGTAGAGCGCGATGCGTTCGTGGACCTGCTCGGGCACCCCCTCGGCGGGGACACCCAGGCCGAGCAGGAACTGGATGAGCAGATCGGCGGGTTCCAGCGGCGGATGATGCGGATCGAAACCCCGCAGCGAGGCGAAGAGGATGCCGTCAGGGAAGCGCCGGGCGGCGCGATGCGCCCACCACACCACCAGGCTGCTCTTGCCGATCCCGGCGGTGCCGGTGACCACGCCGACCGCCGTCTCGCCCGCTTCGGCCCGCTCGGCGAGCTCGTCGAGCCACACCAGATCGGCCTCGCGACCGGCGAGGTTCGGCACGGCGGGCGGCAGTTGCTGGACGGGCGCCGACTCGGCCTTCGGTTCCGCGACGACCTTGACCGGCAGGTCGTCATTGAGCACCCGTTCGTGCAGCCAGCGCAGCTCCGCGCCGGGCTCGACGCCGAGGGTGCGCAAGGTCGCGCGGGACACCGTGCGGTAGAGCTCGAGCGCGTCGCCGCGGCGCCCGGCGTGGTAGAGCGCGCGCATGAGCTGACCGGCCGTGCGTTCGGCGAGCGGGTTCGCGCGGACCAGGGGGCTGAGCTCGACGATCAGCTCCGCGTGCCTGCCGAGTTCGAGATCCGCGTCGACCCTGGCACCGTGGACGGCGAGCCGCAGATCCTCCAGTTCGGGGGCGCGGACCGAACCCGGAACCCCGGCCAGCGTCGGCCCCTGCCACAGCGCGAGGGCCTCGGCGAGCAGTTCGGACGCCTTCTCCGGATCTTCGGCCGAAGCCCGCTCCAGCAGCGACCGGGCGCGGTGGACGTCGATCCGGCCGGGTTCGACGGTGAGCTGGTAGCCGGGCGGGGCGGTGTGGATCCGGGCGCCGCGCGGATGATCGCCCTGGATGTCGCGGAGCACGCGCCGCAGATGCGAGACGTTGCCGTGGACGATCGTGCGGGCCGTGGCGGGCGGATCGTGACCCCAGAGCGCGTCGATGATCTCGTCGAGCCCGACCACCTTGTTGACCTTCAGCGCCAGCAACGCGAGCAGACCGCGGACGCCGGGACCGCCGACGGGGACCGGGCGATCGCCGTCGAGAAGCCGTACGGGACCGAGGAGCTGGAAACGGGCAGGGGAACCGCTTTCGCCCATGACAAGCCCCCTCCTCCGATCTCTCCCCTTACCGGAGTAGCCAACCTACCGCGCGAAGACGCCGCCAACCAGAAAAGCCTCGTGCGACGCACCAGGTCGTGAGGTTGCCCTTACCTACCTTGAGCTGCACTCGGTGCTTCGCGGATACGGACAAACGCGCCCAATGTGGCATTGGGGACGTGGAGCGTCCCCAATGCCACATTGGGCGCGTCGAGTGAGGGGCGACCGCCGCGTGACGGGGTCTTCACGCGGCGGAGGCCAGGAAATGAAAAGGCTCCGTGCCATCAGTCCCGATCTGATGGCACGGAGCCGGGAGATGTCCGATTTGGGCCGCCTGGGGGCGCGACCCACACCGGACATCGGCGTCCACGTCCGTCCGGGTGGGCTCACCCCGAGCGAAGAACCCGTTCGGTCGTCGACAACACCTACGTGAGCGAGCCCACTGGCCCGCACGCGTGGCGACAACGTAACAGGGCGCACACCGACGGCTACAGGCGCCCCGTCATGGCCTTCGCTACCTGCGGTTCCGTCAGCGCGACAGGGGAGTCGAGTCGCGGCCGGCGATGAACGCCGGACGCGGTTCGATCGCGGCGAACGGCTCCCGCAGCGCGTTTTCGACGCTGTTGAACACGAGGAAGATGTTCGAACGCGGGTACGGCGTGATGTTGTTCGACGAACCGTGCATCACGTTCGAATCGAACCAGAGCGCCGATCCGGCCTGTCCGGTGAATTGGTCGATCCCGTATTCGGCGGCGAGTTTGGTGATGTCCTCTTCGCGCGGGACACCGACCCGCTGCTCTTTCAGCGAACTCTTGTAGTTGTCCTCCGGGGTTTCCCCGGCGCACTGCACGAAGGTCCGCTGCGAACCCGGCATCACCATCAGCCCGCCGTTGAACGGGTAGTTGTCGGTGAGCGCGATGGAGCAGCTGACCGCGCGCGGCGCGGGCATGCCGTCTTCGGCGTGCCAAGTCTCGAAGTCCGAGTGCCAGTAGAACCCGGTGCCCTTGAAGCCGGGCATGTAGTTCACGCGGCTCTGGTGGATGTAGACCTCGGAGCCGAGGATCTGCCGGGCCCGGTCGAGGACGCGCGGGTCGCGGACGAGTTCCGCGATCAGCTCGTTGGTCTCGTGGACGTCGAAGATGGAGCGCACTTCACCGGTCTTGGCCTCGGTGATGACGCGCTCGTCGCCGCTGTGGTCGCCGGAGGACATCCGGACGAGTTCCTGCCAGTACGTCTGGACCTCGCCAGGCGACAGCAGCTGGTCGACGACGGTGTAACCACGCGTTTCGTGGTTGGCGAGAGTGGCCGCGTCCAGGGGACCGTCGGCCTCACTGCCCCAGACGGTGGGGTGCGCCCTGGGCAGGTGTTCGGGCTTACCCGTGATGCGGGTCGGGTAACTGTCGTCGACTCGGGTGTCGGTCAGCGTCAATGCAGTCGCCTCCTCGAGCGATTTTCTACGGTTCGGTGACGAGCGGGTACACGCCGTTTTCGTCGTGGACCTCGCGGCCGGTGATGGGTGGGTTGAACACGCAGACGCACTTGATCTCGGTCTTGGGCCGGACCTGGTGCTTGTCGTGGTCGTTGAGCAGGTACAACGTGCCCGGCTTCAGCTGGAAGACCTCGCCGGTCGCGGTGTTCTCGAGCTCGCCTTCACCGGAGGTGATGAACACCGCTTCTATGTGGTTCGCGTACCAGAAGTCGTTGACCGTCCCGGCGTACAGCGTGGTCTCGTGCACCGAGAAGCCGACGCCCTCCTTGGCCAGCACGATGCGCTTGCTGCGCCAGTTCGGGGTCTTGATGTCGGCGTCGGTGTCGGTGACCTCGTCGAGTGTTCTGACAAGCAACGGAAAACTCCTTCTCGTTCCTGGTTGGGGACGGTCAGTTCAGGACAGTGGCGACGGCCTCGTCGATGATCGAAAGGCCCTTCGTGAGCTCTTCGTCGGTCAGCGTGAGCGGCGGGAGCACCTTCATGACCTCGCCGTCGGGGCCGGAGGTCTCCATCAGCAGCCCGCGCTCGAAAGCGGCGGCGCAGACCTTGCCCGCGAGGTCGCCGTTGGCGAACTCGATGCCCCGGGCGAGGCCGCGGCCCTTCGCGTACAGGTTCGCGTCCGGGTACGCCTCGACGATGCCCTGGAAGGCGGCGCCGATGCGCTCACCCTTGGCCTTGGTCGACTTCTCCAGCTCGTCGTCGCTCCAGTAGACGCGCAGCGCCTCGGTCGCGGTGACGAACGCCGGGCTGATGCCGCGGAAGGTGCCGTTGTGCTCACCCGGCTCCCAGACGTCGAGGTCCGGGCGGATCAGCGTCAGCGCCATCGGGATGCCGTAGCCGCCGATGGACTTCGACAGGCAGACGATGTCGGGTTTGATGCCAGCGTCCTCGAAGCTGAAGAACGGGCCGGTGCGGCCGCAGCCCATCTGGACGTCGTCGAGGATCAGCAGGATGCCGTGCTTCTTGCACAGGTCGTCCAGCGCCTTGAGCCACTCGACGCGCGCGGCGTTGATGCCGCCCTCGCCCTGCACGCCTTCGACGATGACGGCGGCGGGCTCGTTCAGGCCGCTGCCCGAGTCTTCGAGCAGCTTCTCGAAGTACAGGAAGTCCGGGATGGAGCCGTCGAAGTAGTTGTCGTACGGCATCGGGGTTGCGTGCACCAGCGGGACACCCGCGCCGCCGCGCTTCATCGAGTTGCCGGTCACCGAGAGGGCGCCCAGCGTCATCCCGTGGAAGGCGTTGGTGAAGTTGATGACCGATTCCTTGCCGGTCACCTTGCGGGCGAGCTTCAGCGCGGCCTCGACCGCGTTCGCGCCACCGGGGCCGGGGAAGACGACCTTGTAGTCGAGTTCGCGCGGCTGGAGGATCTTCTCCTTGAACGTCTGGAGGAAGTCCCGCTTGGCCACGGTGAACATGTCGAGCGCGTGCGTCACGCCGTCACGGGCGATGTAGTCGATCAGCGCCCGCTTCAGCGCGGGGTTGTTGTGCCCGTAGTTGAGCGCACCGGCGCCGGCGAAGAAGTCGAGATAGGCCTTGCCGTCCTCGTCGTACAGGTAGCTCCCCTGCGCCCTGTCGAACACCACGGGCCAGCCGCGGCTGTAACTGCGTACTTCGGATTCGAGTTCCTCGAAAATGCTCATCACGTTTTCTTTCTCCCTGAGATCCCCGGATTTACGTTCTAGTTACTGCCGAGCGGACCGATTCGGTACAGGTCCTCCTGCTCGTGCGTTCCTTCCTCGGCCGGGAAATCCGTCGCGGAGAACAGATCCTGGCGTTCCACGGTGGCATCCCACCGCTTGGCGAACGAGGCGAACAACCGGATCGAAGCCTCGTTGTCCGGCGTGATCGTCGTTTCGAGGTATCGCACGCCCTGGGCGGTCAGGCGGCTGAACAGCTCGTCGAGCAGGGCTCCGGCCAGGCCTTTTCCTCGCTGGGACGCGTCGACCGCGACCTGCCAGACGAAACCGGTGTCCTGCTTCCGATACCCGATCACGAAGCCGACCGGGGTGCCGTCGACTTTCGCGACGACCGAGGTGTCGGCGAAATCGTGGCACCACAGCAAATAGGCGTAAGGCGTGTTGAGATCGAGCTTCTTCGAATCGCGGGCGATTCTCCAGAGCGCGGCACCGTCCGCCTTGGTCGGATTTTCGATCAAGTGCTTTCCGGACATGTCCAAGAAACGTACCGGAGGATTCGGGCGCGGTCAGATCAGCGCGGCGGCGGCAACGCGGCTACCTGCAACAACCCTGAAACACACGTGACAAAGGTAACGGTAACGTTTGAAGCGCAGCACTTGTGGGTAAGGCCGCTCCGGTGCGGTCTCACTGCATGTGACGATACCAACCGTTACCACTTCGTCGCAGGGTCAGGGCGCGATTCGGGCCCCTGTTGCCGCAAGAAGAGGGCTATTTGCGGCGTGCGCGCCCCCGGAAGACGGAACCGACCGGCGTCCAGACGGCGGGCAGCACGAGCAGCAGGCAGACGACCAGCCACCAGACCGGTGCCTCGCCGCGCCGCCAGCCCGCGACGACGTCGCCGAGCCAGCCGAACAGCGGTTCGCGGACGGGTGGCAGGAACGCGGCGAACAGCAACGCGGCCCCCACCAGCACGCCGAGCACCGTGAGCACCATCCGCCACGTCTTGCGCAAGGTCATCAGGCTGACCACCAGGAACACGATGGCGCCCGCGGCCACGGGCACGCCGACCCACTGCAGGACGGGACCGCCCTGTCCGCCGATGACGAACCCGGCCAGCACGGTGATCATCGCGGCGAGCACGTTCCACGGTGACGGCAGGGTGGCCGCGCCGCGCGTGATCCACCACGCGCTGCGGCCGGCGGCCTTGGCGAAGGTCGCGGCGGGCTGGACCGACTTCGGCACGCGGGTCGCCCCCGCGGCCGCGTTGAGCCCGGCGGCGCCGGCCTTGACCAGGGTCTTCGTCAGCAGCATCGTCCCGCGTTCGTGTTCGAACCGTTCGCCGGAGACCTGGCACGCCTGGAACGCGCGCTGGGTCTGCTCGCCGGTTTCCGGCTCGTTCTCGATCAGGCGCCGGAACCGTTCCGACGGTTTCCCGTTCCCCTTGGCCGTTTTCATGTCGTGTCCACAGTGGAGGCCGACGCAGGGCAGCTCCTCGCGGGCGATTTCCAGCTGCCGGACCCTGGCGAGCACCATGGCCGTCACCGGCATGCTGATCGGCAGGGCGGCTTCGGCTTCCACGTCGGCGAGCTCACCGTCGAGGCCGAGGAAAGCCAGCTCCTCGGCCAATTGCCCGCGCAGGGCGTCCGCTTCCTCTTGCGACAGACCGTCTTCGGTTCCCGGTCGCCGCCAGCCGATCTTCTCGAAGGTGTCCCGCACCTGCTCCCGGAACGCCTCCCGCCCGACGACGTCACGCAGCAGCCGCAGGCGCTTCGGATCGAGCAGGCACTGGACCAGCCAGCCCGCGCCGTCGACCCGGCCCCACATCCAGTCGTTCGCACGCCAGGAAGCCTTGTAGAAAGCGCCGAAGTAGTCGGCCTGCATACCGGTGAGCTTGTCCCACGACCGGCGTCGCTTCATGTCCAGCAGCGTCCGTGAATCCGCGCTCACCTGGACGAGATCCACCCGCTGGTCGACCGACGGCGGCTGCGCGAGCAGTCCCCTGGTCGCGATGTGCAGGCGCACCAGCCGCGAGGTGACGATGGTGTCCCCCGCGCTCTTTTCGTCCGAGGTGAGCCCGGTCCACGCCAGCAGCGTGCTGACCGTGTCGGCGGCTTCGGTGTCGGGTTTCGCCCGCGCCAGCGGCAAAAGGATCGGCGTCGCCTGCCGGAGCGCGGCGACCACGAGCGGCCACGCCTCCTTCAGTGTGTCGGCGCGGCCGAGCGCGGCCCATTCCTTGGCGAGCCCCTCGATCCAGGCCGCCAGCGTGGCGCCTGCCGCCGGCGGATCCTGTTCGGCGACCCAGCCCGTGAGCCGTTTCCCCCGCGCGGCCTTGTGCCGCGCCTCGTGCAGCAGCACGCGGCAACGGTTGAGCTGGACCGCCTGCTCGGGTGACGGATCGAGCCGGAAACCCGCGTTCACCAGTTGCAGGCCGGTGGCCACCGAATCGTCGAGCGCGGTGGTGCGGAAGGCGATCAGATCGCCGAGTTCGCAGGTGTCCTTCGGCGGCTCGGCGGGCAGGCCGTCACGCAACCCCGCGGCCGCGGCCGCGCGCAGCTGCGCAGCCGTCCCGGACGCCCACTGGCGACCCTGATCCTCCACATCGGACAGTGAGAGCCGACGGGTCGCGTCGCGGACCAGCGCGGTGGCGTCCTCCTGCACCCGCCGATCGCGGTAGTCGTTCATCAGCCGCTGGTCGACCAGCGCCTCCGGACCGCCGCGAACCCCCATCGCGGCAAGGGAAACCCGGGTCCCCCTGGTACGGACGACGGCGTCGTTGTGCCGTGTCAGGTCCTCGAGTTCGGCGCTGATCGTCTGGCTCAGCACCGTGCCGACGACCTTGCTCATCGCGCTGCCCAGCAACGGCGGCCGCTCCGGATCGACCGGGACCCGCTCGGCCTCGCGTTCCGCCGTCGGCACCACGTACAGCAGCAGCCGCCGGACATCCGAATGCGACTGCCGTTCGAAGATCTCCCGCAGCGCCGGGCGCAACGGCTTGTTCAGCAGCACACCGCCGTCGGTCAGCCAATGCGACCGCGTGACGTCGGTGTACTTCGTCATGTCCGGATGCAACGGGCCGGTCTTCTCGCCGATCGGCATCCGGGAAAGTTCGAAGGCGCCGGGGAACGACGCGGTGGACCGGGCCGCGAGCGCGAGCGGACCGACGACGTCATCCGTCCATAAAGGACCATCGAAGCGGAACAGGAGGCGATGTTCGGTGTCCCGCACCAGGTTGCCGAGCGCGTCGTCGAACCTGGTCGTCTCGCCGTCGATCATCGTGCCGGTGAGCAGGACGGTGATGTCCGGGCAGTCGGGTTTCACCGTCGCCTTGTCGGTGATCCGGTGCAGCGCGTCCTTGAGATCGGCCAGCAGCACCTTGTCGCCGTCGAGCAGCGAACGCGGCTCCTTCTCGCCGGGATCGCGGATCAGGTTGTCGAGCGAGCCCGTGCTGATCCACGTGTCCCGCAGCACCTGCGGGCTCGACCGGAACGCCTCGGCCAGCCCGAGACACGCCGCGTTGATGCCGCCCGCGCTCGTGCCGGTGAGCACGTCGAGCGAGACGGTGGCGTTGAGCAGATCGAGCAGGGCGCGGTACGGGCCCTCGGCTTCCGGCGTTCTCGACGCCTGGAGCAGATGCGAGGTCTCGGTGGCGACCCCGCCCATCCAGACCGCGAGGCTCGCCCCGCCCACCATGGTCATCGCCAGCCGGATCTCCTGCGGCCACGGACTCCCCGCGTCGGCCATGTGCGCCCTCCCCAAGGCTTTGTGCACCGAGCACCTTAGACCGGACGGGCGAACCGGTGTACCACCGTTAGTGCCGGAATTCGTTCGCCCGTCAGGGCGGTTTCACGCCCCCGCAATCAGGTGCGCGGTCGCTGTGCCTGGATACGTGCCCCCCTTCCGGGTTCCGCCCCCGGAGCTCGATGCCCCCAATGTGGCATTGGGGGCGCTGAGCGTCTCCAATGCCACATTGGGGGCATCAGGGCGTTCGAGTCCCGACCGCCCACCCCCGCGTCTCGTCACCTACTTGCGATGACCGCGAACGCGAACTTTCGCAAGTAGGTGACGAATTGCGGCGGGGGCGTCAGGCGGCGAAGTGCTCCAGCAGCAGGACCTGGGCTTCACCGACGGCGAAGCCGAGGGCGGCGCCGGTCGCGATGAGGATCCATTCGTCCTGCTGGAAGGCAGGCCGCAGCAGGCCCTCGAACTCGCGCGGCGACAGCTCCTTCATCTTGGTCACCAGCACGTTCCGGATGTCCATCGCTTCGTTCGCGTAGTCCTCGATGTACCGCATGGTGTCCGGCAGCTTGTCCATGATCTTCTCGGCGATGTTCAGCTTCATGTCCTGATACCGCCTGCTGCCGACGGCGAACACCACCAGCGGTTTCCCGACGCCGACGCGGCGGCCGAGTTGTTCGTCGAGCTGGCGCTGGATCAGGCCGAGCACCCGGTCCGACAGCGGGCCGTGCAGCACCGCCTCGATCACGTTGTGCGGGGTGATGATCTCCTTCGCGATCAGCGCGCCGTACGCCTCCGCGACCTCGCCGCGCCGCTTCAGGAACAGGCCCTGCCAGCGCACGCCGAAGTACCGGCGTTCCTCGATCGGGTAGAAGATCATCCGCAGCGCCAGCCAGTCGGTGAACCAGCCGGTGAAGAGCCCGAACAGCGGCATGATCAGCGGGAACTTGAACAGGACCCACGCGATCATCTGGATCACGCCGATCAGCCCGCCGAAGAAGATGCCGGAGCGGGCGATGAACTTGAACTCCTTGTCGCCCGCCTCCTGGAAGATCCGGTTCAGCAGCCGTTTGTCCTTGACCAGTGCGGTGACCACCATGCCCTTGAGGTCGAACACACTGTCCACATCGGACTTGATGAGCTCCAGCACGGCCGCGACCATCCGCGGCGACTCGGCCTGGACGCGCTGGATCACCAGCCGCTGCACGCTCACCGGCAGCGATTCCCACAGCCCCGGCTGGTAGTGGGCCGCGACGTCGCGCACGATGTCCTCGACGGCCGCCTGGAGCGGTTTTTCGATCTCCTTGGCGATTCTCTGCGGATCGAGCCTGGCGACGACCTCCGCCGGTTTGATCAGCTGCTCGGTCATCGTGTCGCAGGCGATGCTCGCCATCCGCGCGGCGCGTTTGGGCACGATGCCCTGCCAGCCGAGGAAAGGTTTGATCCCGACGAACTCGACCGGCTGGAACATCATCCGGATCGCGACGAGTTTGGTGGTGTAGCCGATCAGGGCGGCCACGATCGGGATGGAGACGTAGAGCGGCCAGTGCCGTCCGAAGTCGGCGAGGATCCCGTCGAGGAACGCACCCATGCCGAGGTCAGCCGGCGCTCGGGTCGCAGGCCTGCCAGAACTGGGCGCCGAGCCGGGAGATGTGGACCGTGCGTTTGACGAACTTGGCCCGTTTCACCGACTTCTCCGCCTCGCGGACGGTCTCGTCGGTCAGCAGGATCTCGTACTGTGTTTCGAGCGCGGGCACCTCTTCGTCCAGCTCGACGAGGCCGAGCCCGATCAGCCTGGTGAGGTAGCCGGGCACCTGGTCGGGCAGCGACACCCCGGCGGCCTTGCCGACGGTGGAGGCGTTGCGCAGCACGAACCGCCCGGCTCCACCGAGGTTGGTCCGCTCGGCGACGTCGACGGCGGGGAACGGCGAGCCGTCGGAAAGCGCGGAAAGGATGCGGGCCTCGTCCGGCGTGAGCTGCCGCAGGATGATGGCGTAGAGGTATTCGCGGGCCCGCTCGCGGCCGAAGCCGATGGAGTGGTTGAGCAGTTCGGCCATCGCCGCGCGGAGTGGTTCGAGCTGGGCGCGGCTGTGCACGAGGGTGATGGTCGCTTCGACCGGGCGCGCGCCGTCGGCGGCGGGCCGGTTCATCGCGGACGCGGCGGTGAGCGCGGCGTGGTACGGGTCGTCGACCTCGTCGAGACGGCGGCGCAGCTCCGAAAACAGCTGCCGCTCGCCCTGTTTGACGATCTGTTCCGCGATTTCGACGCCGGGGAGTTTGCGGGTGAACTCGAAACCCGTGCGGGCGGCCCAGCCCGCCAGCTGCCCCGCGCGTTTGGCGAAAGCGGCCAGGTCGTCACCGGCGGGTCGTTCGTTGCTCACGGGCACTCCCCTCACGTTCGCGCTGATGCTACCTGCGAGTAGGCCGAATGGCCGAAATTGTGATCGACGCGGGTGTTTGGATGGACACCATGAGCTTCACGCGCTGGGGTCCGCCGATCGACGTCCTCTCGCTGTTCGCGCGCGAGGAGCAGGCTCTGCTCGACGTGCTCACCGGATTGGACGCGGAGCGGTGGGCCGCGCCGACGGTGTGCACGGGCTGGACGGTGCACGATCTCGCCGCCCACATCCTGGGCGACAAACTCGGCAGGCTGTCCCGCGACCGCGACGACTACCGGGCGACGGCGCCCCGCGAGGGTGAACGGTTCGAGGACTTCATCGACCGGATCAACGACGAATGGGTGGTCGCGTGCCGACGCCTGTCCCCCGAAGTGCTGTTCGCGATGCTGGTGGACAGCACCTCGCAGATCGCCGAGATGTGGGGCCGCGCCGACCTCGACGCCGTCGGCGATCCGGTGAGCTGGGCGGGCGACGAACCGGCGCCGGTCTGGCTCGACGTCGCACGGGAGTACACCGAGTTCTGGGTGCACCAGCAGCAGATCCGCGAGGCCGTCGGCGCGCGGACGCTCGACGAGACGGAGTTCCGCGGCCCGGTGGTCGACACCTTCATGCGAGCACTTCCGCACACGCTGCGTGACGTCGACGCGCGCGTCGGCAGACAGGTCGGCTACACCGTGACCGGCCAGGGCGGCGGGAAGTGGACGGCCGAGCGGACCGCCGGCGGCTGGGCGCTCGACCGCGTCGCGCCGACGTCGCGCTCGCCGCTGGCCTCGGTGACGACGGACGCGGACACCTTCTGGCGGCTGTGCACCCGGAACCCGGCGGACCGCGACCGGGTCACCGCCAAGGGCGACGAAAACGTTTGCGCCATCCTGCTCGAAATGACGTCGATCATCACATCAGGTAACGGCTCACCTTCTCCGGCCGGATGACGAGCCGGACGAGGTCCAGGCTCTGGATCCCGGCGAGTTCACCGGAGTGGGCCGGGTCTTCGAGGTCCCAGTAGCGCTCGGCGAGGCGGGCGGCCAACTCGTGCGCCCCGCCCGGCTCCACCGTGACGCGGCCCGCGACCGACACCCAGCGCTCACGTTCACCCACCGGCGCGGCCACGATGATCGAGGCGCGGGAATCGTCGTCCAACCGCCGGACCTTGGGCGAGTCGCGGGGCGTGAACAGCTGGATCGTGCCTTCGCCGGTGGCCTCGAACCACACCGGCCGGACCGGGCCGCCCGCCACGGTCAGGAACCCGTGCAGGGGGCGGCGGAGGAATTCGAGGTCGTCGGTGGTCAGCATGCACTCGATTCAACCCGGCCGATTTGGACGTGCCCATAGGTGAAAGGCCGGATCGCCTGCGTATTCGTCTAACCTCGCCGGGGTGGACGTCTTCAGTGACCTGATCCGCGGTGTGCGGTCCCACGGTTCGTTGTTCGGCAGTTCGACCCTGTCCCCGCCCTGGTCGCTGCACTTCGTGGACGGCGCGCCGCTCACCCTGTGCGCCGTGCTCACCGGGGCGGGCTGGATCGTGCCGGAGGACGGTCCGCCCGAGCCGCTTCGCGCGGGCGAGTCGGCCATCGTGCGTGGCCCTTCGACCTTCACCTTCGTCGACGAAGTCGGCACGTCGGCCGTGCCGATCGCGTGCGGCGAGCACTGCGCGACGCCCGAGCAGGGCGGGACGCGGCATCGTCTCGGCTGGGTCGGCGATCCCGGCGGGGAGACGTCCCTGATCGTCGGCGCGTATCCGGTGCGCGGCGAGATCGGCCGTCCGCTGCTCGACGCGCTGCCCGTCGTGTTGCGGGTGGACTCCGGGGGCGCGGGCGATCCCGTGCTGGAGCATCTCGCCGCCGAGGTCGCCATCGACGCGCCGGGTCAGCAGGTGGTCCTCGACCGGCTGCTGGACTGGTTGCTGGTCTGCTCACTGCGCGAATGGTTCGACCGGCCCGGCGGGCGGCCCCCGGCTTGGTGGGCCGCGCAGCGGGATCCCGTGGTCGGCGACGCGTTACGGCTGCTGCACGCGGAACCGGCCGCGCCGTGGACGGTCGGCGCGCTGGCCGGGCGGACCGGGGTGTCGCGGTCGACGCTGGCGAAACGGTTCGCCGACCTGGTCGGGGAACCGCCGCTGACCTATCTCACCCGCTGGCGGATGACGCTCGCGGCGGACCTCCTGGCCGGTCCGGGGTCCGCGACCATCTCCGACATCGCCCGCACCGTGGGCTACGCCGATCCGTTCGGGTTCAGCGCGGCGTTCAAACGCGTGCGCGGCGTCAACCCGAGCGACTTCCGGCGCGGTGCCCTTCAACGCAGCTGATGCCGGGACTTCTTGGCCTGCTTGCGCAATTGCAGGATCCGGGCGCCGCCGACGAGCGCGACCAGCGCGCCGCCGGCGATCACGGAGAACAGCATCGCGACCGCCAGCGGCATGCTGCCGGACATGCCGAGGAAGTGGACGGTGGCCGTGTCCTGGTTCTGCAGGATGAACACGAGCAGGAACACCAGCACGATCAGCGCCACGATGACGGCGATCCAGGTACCGCTGACCCTGGTCCGTTTGAGTTTCGGGGCGGCGTCGAACTTACCGCTGTGGCGTCCGCCGCCAGCGGTGTCGGACGGGTTGACCGGAACCTCGGCGGCACCCTCCTGCGGCTGCGTCATGCACGACAGTGTCCGCCGAAACGGGTTTGATCGCGCTCTCAAGCGTCCGAACGGGTGACCTCGTCCGCCGCGCGCAGCACGCGCAAGGTGTTCTTCCCGGCCAGTTTCGCGCAGTCCTCTTCGCTCCAGCCGCGTTCCAGCAGCGCGGCGAACAGCACCGGGTACTTCGAAACGTCTTCGAGGCCTTCGGGCAGCGTCGCGACTCCGTCGTAGTCGCCGCCGAGGCCGATGTGGTCGACTCCGGCCACTTCGCGCGCGTGCTCGATGTGCGCGACGACGTCGTCGATGCCCGCCTTCGGCTTCTCGGGCCCGCCTCGCTCCGCGGTGAACTTCGTGCGCTGGTCGATGTTCCGGTAGTCCTTGCCCGCGGCTTCCATGTCCTGGCGCAGCTGGTCGTCCCACTCGGCGACCTTCGGCGAGATGAAGCCCGGCACGAACGTCACCATCGCGACGCCGTCCTTGGCGGCCAGGGTTTCCAGGACGTCGTCGGGGATGTTGCGGGGATGGTCGTTGACCGCGAGGCACGAGGAGTGGCTGAAGATCACCGGCGCGGAACTGACCTCCAGCGCGGCGCGCATCGTGCTCGGCGCGACATGTGAGAGGTCGACCAGCATGCCGATCTTGTTCATCTCGCGGACCACGTCACGGCCGAACTCGGTGAGCCCGCCGTGCGCCGGTTCGTCGGTGCCGGAATCGGCCCAGGTGGTGTTGTAGTTGTGCGTCAGCGTCATGTAGCGGACGCCGAGGCGGCGCAGGATCCTCAGCACGCCAAGGGATTCCGCGATGCTGTGACCGCCCTCGGCGCCCAGCAGCGACGCGATCTTTCCGTCGCGGAAGGCGGCTTCGGCCTGGTCCGCGGTGTCCACGAGGGCGAGACGATCGGGGTACCGCTCGGCCATCTGGTGCACGATCTCGATCTGTTCCAGCACCGCCGTCACCGCGCTGTGCCCCTCGAACTGGCAAGGCACGTAGACGGACCAGAACTGCATTCCGAGCCTGCCTTCGGCGAGCTTCGGGAAGTCGGTGTGCAGATGCGGCTGACGGACCGTGAGATCCGTGCCCGCCACGGCCGCGACCGGATCCGGCCCGGTCGTGACCCGCAGCTCCCATGGCAGATCGTTGTGCCCGTCCGCGAGGAGCACCCTTTCGAGCAGGGCCTGGGCGCGGACGAGGTCCCCGTTAGTCATCCGACGATGTTACGTACCCGTGCTTTGCTCTCCCCCGCCACCGTTGAGCCACCCCGCGGCCGCTACCAAACCGTTGCCGGTGACCTGATGCCCGCCGGGATGGCGGTGGGCGACGACGTCCGCGGAGCGCTCGCGCAGGTCGCGGACCAGCGCGTCGGCCGAAGCCAGCGGCGCCATCGGATCGTGCTCGCCGTTGGACAGGAACACCCGCGTGCCGGACAGGTCGTGAGGTGGCGGCGAAGGAAGCGGAGACATCGCCGCGAACAGCGCGGCCTCCCGGACGGCGTCCGAGCGGAGCAGGGTCACCGCGGCGGCGATGTTGGCGCCGTTGGAGAACCCGATCGCGACCAGCCGCCGATCACCGAGGCCGTACTCTTCGCGCGAGGCGAGCACGAAGTCGGCCAGCTGATTCGCGCGGAAGACGACGTCCTCGTGGTCGAAAACGCCCTCCGCCAGCCTGCGGAACCACCGGGCCGCGCCGTGTTCCGACACCGGCCCGGCCGGCGCGAGCAGCGCCGACGCAGGGCTCAGCTGCCGGGCGATCGGCACGAGGTCGTCCGGTCCGCCGCCGGTGCCGTGCAGGAGCAGCAGCACCGGCTCGTCGGGCGACCCTTCGACGTACTTGTGCGCCAAGTCCGTCATCGCGGGTTGTTCTCGCTCGGGAGGTCCAGCTTCGGGAGCATCGCCTCGATGTCTTCGCGCTTGGGCTCCAGCCACGGCGGCAGTTTCAGCGCGCGGCCGAGTTCGAGCAGCGGCTCGTCGATCGCGAAACCGGGTTCGTCGGTCGCGACCTCGAGCAGGGTGCCGCCCGGCTCGCGGAAGTAGATCGAGCGGAAGTACTGACGGTCCAAAATGGACGTCACGTTCACACCGTCGTCGATCAGCTCGTCACGCCAGGCGGCTTGGGTGGTCTCGTCCGGCGCGCGCCAGGCGACGTGGTGCACGGTGCCCGCCGCCACCAGCCCACGCGGGGCGTCCGGCGTCACGAGGACGTCGACGAGCGCGCCGGGGCCGCCTTCGCCGGCGGAGAACCGCAGGCGGTTGCCCTCCTGGTGTTCGAAGGTCAGGCCGAGCCCGTCGGTCAGCATCCCGGCGGTCGCGTCCTCTTTGGACACCGAAAGCGTGACGGAGTGCAGCCCGCGGATCGCGTGTTCGGCGGGCACGAGCTTCGTGTCCCACGGGTCACGCGGGTCGCCCTGCGGATGCGCGACGAGCGCGAGCTTCAGGCCGTCCGGGTCGGCGAAGGTGAGCGTCTCCTCGCCGTCGGAGTTGCGGATCTGGCTGGTCTCGACCCGGTTTTCGGCGAGGTGCCGCTTCCACCAGCCGAGCGACGACTCCGGCACGGAGAACGACGTCGTGGTCGCCTGGCCCGTGCCGTGACGGCCCTTCGGCGCGTCCCTCCACGGGAAGAACGTCATCAGCGAGCCGGGCTTGCCCGCGCCGTCGCCGTAGTAAAGGTGGAAGGTGCCGGGGTCATCGAAGTTGACCGTGGTCTTCACCAGCCGCAGGCCGAGGGCCCGGGTGTAGAAATCCACGTTGCGCTGGGGATCGCCACCGATGGCGGTGACGTGGTGCAGGCCCGAGGTCTTGATCGACATGGTGGCCCCTTCCTCCGGTAGCCGGTGAAATCAAGCTAACCCGATAACCTCTCGCGCGCAAGATATATTCCGGGAAGACTTCTTGGTGTACCCTCGCCCGCGTGACAGTGGTGAAACCGGAGGAACCGAACGACGACGAAGTGGTCACCTGGTGGGGCCTGGTGATCGAGGGCTACCTGGCCACGCAGAACAAGCTGATGGGCGAGATCGCCGAACGGTTCGGCCTGGCGCCGGCGTCGTTCGACATCCTGCTGCGGCTCGTCCGGTCACCCGAGCACCGGATGCCGATGACGCGGCTGGCCGTCGAGGCGGCGTTGTCCAGCGGCGGGTTCACCAAGGTCGCGGACAGGCTGGTGGCCGCGGACCTGATCTGCCGTGTGCCCAGCCCGGACGACCGCCGCGTCACCTTCGCGGTCCTCACCGAGCACGGCCTCGACGTCGCGGAGAAGGCGCGGAAGGCGTGCGCGGAAATCCTGCGGCGCATCGTCCTGACCCCGCTGGGTGACGACGCGCACGACCTGGCCGAGGCCATGCGAACCCTGCGCACCGTCAACGGCGCCTGACACCCCCGCAATTCGGCACCTGCTTGCGATGCTTGCACGCGCAAGTACCGCAAGCAGGTGCCGAATTGCGGGGGTCAGCCGGGCAGGGGCGACGTGGGGTCGGGCTGGTAGGCCCGGACCTCGTCCATGTCCCGCACCAGTTCCCGGATGACGTCGCGCCGGATCTTCCCGGTCGCCGTCTTGGGCAGTTCGCCCAGCTCGACGACGCTGCGCGGCCGTTTGAACGAAGCGAGCCCGGCCCGGCAGAACTCGATCAGCTCGTCCGCGTCCAGCCGGTGCCCCGGCACGCCGACCACACACGCGACCGGTTTCTCGATGCCGTCGGCGTCGAAGGCGGCCACGACCGCGACCTCGGCGACCGCCGGATGTTTCAGCAGCCTGTCCTCGACCTCGGCGGGCGACACCCAGATCCCGCCCGGTTTCAGCATGTCGTTGAACCGCCCGAGACAGGTGTAGCTGCCGTCGGCGTCGCGCACGAAACTGTCGCCCGTCCGCAGCCATTCGCCCTGGAAGACCTGCTTCGTCGTCTCGTACCGCGCCCAGTACCCGGTCGCGATCGACGGTCCGGCGACGAACAGCTCGCCCGGCTCCCCGTCCGGCACGGGCCGGCCGTGCTCGTCGCGCAGCGCGATCTCGTAGCCGGGCACGGGAATCCCGGTGCTGCCGGGGCGGACCTGACGCGGCCGGTTGGACAGGAAGATGTGCAACGCCTCCGTCGAGCCGATGCCGTCGAGGATTTCGACGCCGAACCGGTCACGGAATCGTTCGTACAGCACGGCGGGCAACGGTTCCCCCGCCGAAACCGCTTGGCGCACCGAGGAGAACGTGTCGTCGGGGATGTCGCTGGCGAGCAGCGCGGCGTAGAAGGTCGGGACGGCGAAGAACAACGTCGGCCGCTCCTTGCGGGCCCTGGCGGCGATCAGCCCCGGGGTCGGCCTCGCCGGTTCGAGCAGCGCCGTCCCGCCCGCCGCGAGCGGGAAAAACGCCGAATTCCCCAGGCCGTAGGCGAAGAACAGCTTCGGGACGGAGAGGAACCGGTCGTTCGGCCCGATGTCCAGCACGCCGCGCGCATACGTCTCACACACCGCGCGGATACCCGCGTGCCGGTGCATCGCGCCCTTCGGCTTGCCGGTCGTCCCCGAGGTGTACAACCAGAGCGCGGGCGAATCCTCCCAGGTCGGAGACGGCAGGAAACCGGCATCATCCACTGTGGACAGATCGTTCCACTGATGCGCGCGGACCCCGGACGGCAGTTCGGCCGCCTTCGCCCTGTCCAGCACGACGTCGGTGACCTCCGGCGCCAGCCCCAGCGCGATCGTCGCCTGCGCGGCGAACTCGCCGGAAACACACAGGACCCTCGCTCGCGAATCGACGAGCATCTTGCCGAGGTCGAGCCCGGTGACCATGGTGGACACCGGCACCGCGACCGCTCCGGCCAGCATCGCGCCGAGAATCCCGGTGAGCAGCTCGACGTCGTCGACCATGCAGAACAGGACCCGCTCCTCCGGGCGGACGCCGATCGCCTTCAGCCCGGCGGCGACCCGGCGGGTTTCCGCCGCGAGCTCCGCGTACGTGAGACTTCGCCGCGGGGAAACGACCGCTTGCTTGGCCGGTGGCCCTTCCGCCAGGTGCCGGTCGAGCAGGTAGCTCACCGCGTTGAACCCGGTAGCAGCAGCGGTCACGGGCGCACCTTCTATCGCTCAGCTCAGGTGAACGTATTCATAGTCGAACGGTTTCCCGTTGATGCCCTGGCGTGGCGGTGCCACCCAGCTCGCGATCTTTCCTCGCTCGTACACCGGGTGCATCAGCGATCGGACGAAAGTCAGGTCTTCGGGAGTGGGCAGCCACTTGCGTTTGCCGGCCAGCCAGGTCCGCTCGTCGACAACGGTGCCGTCGGGCGTCACATGGTGGCCGGAGTTTATGCCGACTTCGCGATTGAATCCAGGGTGCGGGAGGACGAATCGAAAGTCGATCCCGGCCTCGTCGAGGATCTTGTTCCAGCGGTTGACCCCGGTCTGGCAGTCGGCGCGGTACTCCTCCCGCAGGTCGAGGTTCAGCAGCAGGATGGCCGGGTGTTCGTCGGTCCCCCAGGTGCCGTCGGCCCGCGGCTTGGACAGCGTTCCGGCGTCGTCGGTGAGCTTGTGGTCGTCCTTGCGGCGAGCCTCCTGCCAGCGGCCCTTCAGCCCGGCGGTGTAATAGTTCGCCGCGTTGGTCGAGGTCTCGCCACCGAACAGGTCGAGCGACACGGTGTAGTGGAAGTTGAGGTAACGCTGGATGACTTCCAGCGGGATCCCGCCATGCCCGGCGATGTCGAAGGTGTCGTGCTCGCGGATCAGTTCGGCACTGCGGGTGACCACCCGGTCGACCCCGGTGGTGCCGACGAACATGTGGTGCGCCTCTTCCTTGAGCATGAATTCACATGTGCGGGAAAGCGGGTCGAAGCCGCTTTCCTTGAGGGTGCCGAGCTGGTATTTGCCATCGCGGTCGGTGAAATAGGTGAACATGTAGAACGCGAGCCAATCCGCGGTCTCCTCATTGAAGGCGCCGAGGATCCGCGGGGCGTCCGGACTTCCGGAATTCCGGAGCAGCAACCCTTCCGCCTCATCCCGGCCTTCGCGGCCGAAGTAGGCGTGCAGCAGATACACCATCGCCCACAGATGACGGCCTTCTTCGACATTGACCTGGAAGAGGTTCCGCAGGTCGTAGAGGCTCGGCGCGGTGAGCCCCAGCAGTTTCTGCTGCTCGACCGACGCGGGTTCGGTGTCCCCCTGGATGACGATCAGCCGCTGAAGGTCGGCGCGATACTCGCCGGGCACCTGCTGCCACGCTCGTTCACCCTGGTGCTCGCCGAAGGTGATGACGCGCTCCGGATCCGGCTCCGCGAGGAAGATCCCCCATCGGTAGTCGGGCACGTTGACGTGGTCGAAATGCGCCCAGCCGTCCCGGCCGACGCTGATCGCGGTGCGCAGGTACACGCCCTGTGTCCGCAGCGTGGGGCCCATTTCGCCCCACCAGTCCAGGAATTTCGGCTGCCAGCCCTCCAGCGCCCGCTGGAGCCGCCGATCACCGGAGAGGTCGACGTTGTTGGGGATCTTGGCGTCGTAATCGATCTTGGTGGGCATGAGCTGTTCAAACCCGCTTCCTGTCGAAGACGGCCTTCTGACCAGTACCGTAGCGACGCAACGCGCCCTCGGGACCGGATGCGTTCGGACGAGTGAAGATCCAGTTCTGCCAAGCGGCCAGGCGGCCGAAGATCTTGCTTTCCAGCGTCTCGGGGCCGACGAACCGGTGGTTCGCCTCCATTCCGGTCAAGGCGTCCGGGCTGAGCGAAGCCCGTCCTTCCAGCGCGATCCGGATCTCGTCCTCCCAATCGAGGTCGTCCGGGGCGTCGGTGACCAGGCCGAGTTCGTTCGCTTCTTCCGGGCTCAGCTGCTTTTCGCGTTCCTCCGCGAGCCTCTTGACGTGGTCCGGGTCGCCGAAGAACCGGGACTCCAAGCGGGTCAAGCCGTTGCCCATCGGCAGGCGGCCGAAGTTGGCTTCGGACAACGTGATCGACGCACGTTCTTCACTGTCTTCGTCGTCGATCGGCGGACCGTCCAAGATGTACTGGCGGTCCGCGGCGAGCGCGAGTTCCGTGAGAATCCCGGCGAAGCAGCTACCAGGCTCGATGAGCGCGATCAGGCTGCGGCTGGTGACGTCGAGGCGCTTCAGCGTCCGCTTGAAGTAGTGGACGATTTCGTTGCTCAGACAGTCTTTCGCGTCGAACACGGCCCGCTCGTGTTCGAGAACCTTCGCAGGATCGCCTTCGGTGCGGAGTATCCAGGTGCCGAGTTCGGGTTCGTTGGTACGCAAGCGAAGGATCGCGTCGTCCAGCTCGCGGGTGACGTCCAGTAGCCAGCCGTCATCGTCCTCGGGCCCCTTGACGGTGATCGTCGCTTCAGTCTTACTGCGGGCTATGTCGACGTAGCGATGCTTGAGTGGCTTCAGTTCGACGCCTTCGCCGTCGAGCCGTTCGCTCGTCCGCGCGAAGTCCTTCGCCCTGGCCAGCACGGCTTCGCGGAAACCCTGTCGCGGCACGAGTTCGTCGACCAGCCGCCAGTCGACGGCCGTCCGCCCCTTCACCCCGTCGGGGCGAGTGGCGAAGACGTCGGCGAGATCCCGCCGCACGCCGCGTTTGTCGACCACCCTGGTGAGCCCGCCGGTGCCGGGAAGAACGCCGAGAAGGGGCACTTCCGGCAGCGCCACGGTCGAGGAGTTGTCGTCGACCAGCAGGATCTTCTCGCAGGCGAGCGCGATTTCGTAGCCACCGCCGGCGCAGGTGCCGTTGACCGCCGCGACGTAGAGCTGCCCGGAGTGCGCGGCGGCGTCCTCCATCGCGTTGCGGGTCTCATTGGTGAACTTGCAGAAGTTCACCTTCCACTCGTGCGACGACGACGCCAGCATGCGGATGTTCGCGCCGGCACAGAAGACGTTGTCCTTCGCGCTGGTCACGATGACCACGCGGACCTCGGAATGTTCGAACCGCAGCCGCTGCGTCGCGTCGTACAACTCGATGTCGACGCCGAGGTCGTACGAGTTGAGTTTGAGCTCGTAACCCGGTACGAGACCCCCGTCGGCGTCGACATCGAGTTCGAGCCACGCGACGTCGCCGTCGGTGGACAGTTTCCAGTGCCGGTAGCCGCTGGGATGACGTTCGAACGTCACCGATGTGGTCCGCGTCACCCTTCTGATTGTCTACATGGCACTGACTACCGTCAACGTTATGTAGAAAGTTGGTCACGGAGCAGGTCGAGGAAACGAGCCCAGTCGCCACCCTTGCGGATGACCGACGACAGGGCGCCGACCAGCAGATAGACGTCGACGACCGTGCAATCCGAACGAAGGAGGCCGGCGGCCTGATCGTGGGCGATGACTTCGGCGACCACGGTTTCGAGGCGCTCGCGAGCGGTACCGCGCGGCTCACTCCCTGGCCGCCCGCGGGCCGAATCGATGGCGGCGGTGAGCCCGCGATCGCGGGACAACAGCTCGCCGACGTACCGGAAATAGCGCTGCAGGCCGGAATCCTCGCCGAAGCAGTGCGCCCGGGCGTACTGCTCGATCTCCGCGAACCGGTGCTCCGCCGCCGCCTCGACCAGCGCCTGACGATCCGGGAAATGCCGGTACACCGTCCCTACGCCCACGCCTGCCGCGCGCGCGATCTCCGGCATCTGCACGTCGTCCCCGCGTTCGGCGAACAACGCTCGCGCGGCGTCGACCACCCGAGCCCGATTGCGCTCCGCGTCCGCTCGCGGCTTGGTTGACAACCCGCCCTCCCTCACGATTAAGTGGAAACGGAATCCGCTTCCGAATGAAGGAGAGCATAACATGTCGAAGGACCGCTTCATCCTGCTCAAACCCGGCGAGGCTCGGTCCGGCCGCGTGCCGCTGCCACGCGCGTTCAGCGTCAAGGCGATGACCGAGGACACCGAGACGAGGTTTTCACTGCTCGAGGTCAGCCTCGCCATCGACATCCCGCGGCACGTGCATCACGAGGCCGACGAGTGCATCTACGTCCTCGAAGGCGAACTCGGCATCGATTTCGACGACGAGAGCCACATCGCGACCAAGGGCACGTTCGTCCTGCTGCCGCGCGGTGTCCCGCACGCCCTGCGACGCGTTTCCGAACCGCCTCGGGTGCTCCAGATCTCATCTCCCGGCGGCTGGGAGCACTACCTGGAGGACCTGTTCGAGGCGGGACCCGCCGTCTTTACCGACGGGGCGATCGATCCGGCGAAGATCAACCGGGTCGCCGCACCCCACCACATCACTTATGGCGACTAGGCCGTGCGCGCGGGCACCCGGTTGAGTTTCGTCGCCGCCCAGGTCACGAAGGCCCACAGCAGCAGCGCGGCCGCCGTGTCGGTGTAGATCGTGGCGAACCAGAAGGCCGGGATTTGCGGCACGGCGACCAGGAAGTGGCCGAGACTCGCCAGCCCGGACAGCGAAAAGACCATCAGGAACGCCAGTGCCCGCCAGTAACGCCCGCGCAGGTAGTCGCGGTAGCCGAGCACGCCGAACGTCGTGAGGAGAACGTAGGCGACGACGACCAAGGTGGCGGCGACGCCCACCGAGATCCCCTCGACCTGCGGATAGTCCGCGGCCCTGATCACGTTGTGCGCGTAGTGCAACGTGGTGGACAGCAGCGTGAAGGCCAGGATCAGCCGCAACGCGGTGAGTCCCTGGTTCCGAAGAGCTTCCATGTTCGCCCCCTTGCGATTTGATAGATCGCTCTAGCGAGAGCGTAACGCACGGTCCGGGGCGGGTGAAGGGGACTTTCGTCCCGTGCGATGGGGGACGCGAAGCGACCGTGTGGATTTTGGTGCGTTGGATGACCCGAAATCCATCCAGTCACCACCGCCGTCCAGCTACGCAGTGGGAGCAAGGGACCTTTGCTACCGCAGGCGACCACCGTGGCATGACCGGACCGGCATCGGGAAGGTGTGTGGGAATAGGGACATCGAGCGTCCCTATTCCCACACACCCCTCACCCCGCGTAGCGCCCCTTACCGACCGTGTGGATTTTGGGACGTCAGATGTCCCAAAATCCACACGGTCACCTGAGGGAGCAAGGGACCTTTGCTACCGCGAGCGACCGTCGACGGCCTCTCGGCGGTCGGAATTGTCGGTGGGTGCGCGTAGACAAGGACGAGTGCCCGAACCGACCGTGCCCCTGATCGGGGTCGAGAACCTGAAGATGCCCGAATGGGCCACGGTCGACGAGACCGTGGCCGAAGCGGGGATGGTCAAGGCCATCCGCACGCTCCCGTCCGCGGTGGCCATCGTGCTGCGGCTGGCCTGGCGGACGTCGCCGCGGCTGACCCTGCTCGCCGGCGTCGTCCACCTGCTTTCGGGCTGTGTCACGGCGTTCGGCCTGCTCGCCACCGCGAACGTGTTCATCGCGCTGCTGGAGAACGGGCCGACGCCGGACAGGGTGCTGGAATCGCTGCCCGCGCTGCTGGTCGTCGTCGGCACGTACGCCTTGCGTGCCCTGCTCGACACCGCGGTGGCCGCGGTCGAGGGGGCACTCCGGCCGCGGGTCGTGACTTCGGCGGGCGACGAGGTCACCGCCGCGATGGTCCGGGTCCGGCTGCTGGCCTTCGAGGACGCCGATTTCCGGGAGCTGGCCAGGCAGGGCGCGCGGTACGGGGTCCGGTCGATCGAGATGAGCCTGCGCTGGGTCGCGGATCTGACCTCGGCGCTGATCTCGCTGGTCGCCGCGCTGGTGGCGGCGGGTCTGCTCAATCCGTGGCTCGCGCCGGTGCTGCTGCTCGCCGCGGTGGCCGACGGCTGGGCGGCGGCGAAGGTCGCGCGGCTGAACTACCGGCATTATCTCGACACCGTCGGCCGGAACATCCGGAAGGACATCGTCGAGGAGGTGGCCACTTGGCGCACCTTCGCCCTCGAACGGCACGCCCTCACCTTGCAGGAGCCGTTGCTCCACGAGTACCGGCGGATCACCGAAAGCCTGATGCGCGAAGAGGTCCGGCTCGCGCATCGCAGCAACCTGGTCCGGCTGACCGGGCGCGCGGCGGCCGGAGTGGGCACCGCCATCGCGTATCTGGTGCTCGGCATCCTGCTCTACACCGGGCAGATGGAGCTCGCCCTCGCCGGGACGGCCGCGCTCGCCATGCGGTCGGCGTCGAATTCGCTGTCCATCACGATGCACGCGGTGAATTCCCTGTACGAGGAGTCGTTCTACATCGCCTTCTTCCAGCGGCTGCTCGTGGAATCCGAGAAACGCGGCCCGGTGAAGGACGGGGTCGCCGCTCCACCCGATCCGGCGGAGATCCGGCTGGAGAACGTCGGTTTCACCTATCCGGGCCAGGAAAATCCCGCGCTGCGCGAGGTTTCGCTGACCATCCGGCGCGGCGAGGTGATCGCCCTCGTCGGCGAGAACGGTTCCGGCAAGACCACCTTGGGCAAACTGCTCACCGGGCTGTATCCACCCTCGGAAGGGAAGGTGTTCTGGGACGACGTCGATCTCGCGGACGCCGATCACGAGTCGGTGCACGCCAACATCGCCGTGATCGCCCAGGATCCCGCCGAATGGCCGATGACGGCGGAGCACAACGTGACCGTCGGCAGGCTCGGCCGGGAGGACCCGGAACGCGCCGCGTGGCACGACGCGATCATCTCCTCCGGCGCCGACGAAGTGATCGAATCCCTGCCCGCCAAGGAGAGAACGGTGCTGTCCAAGAAGTTCAACGACGGGCAGGACCTCTCGGGCGGGCAGTGGCAGCGGATGGGCATCGCCCGCGGGATCTACCGCGACGCCGCCGTCCTGGTCGCCGACGAGCCGACGGCCGCGCTCGACGCGAAGGCCGAGGCGCGGGTCTTCGCCGGTCTGCGGCACGCGAGCGTGTCCGGGGCGGGCAGGCGCACGACCATCCTGGTCACCCACCGGCTGGCCAACATCCGCTCCGCCGACCGGATCCTGGTGCTGGAGAAAGGACGGCTGATCGAACAGGGCACGCACGCCGAACTCATCGAAGAAGGAGGCGTCTACCACGAGCTTTACGAAATCCAGGCCCGTGCGTATCGCGGCGAGTGAGCGGGTAACCGGTCGGCGAGAAAGCCCCGATCCAGCGGAGGAACCATGTCCGACCAGGAAGACCGCGAAGCAGCCGACGGCCCCAGCCCCGCCGACGCGTCCGAAGAGGCCGTCCAGCTCAGCAGGCCTGACGGCGGCGAGCCGGGCGACACCGAGCCGGAAGAGATCGCCCAAGACGAAGGCACGCAGCGAGCAGCCGGCCCGGAGAGTCAGGCTGTTCACATCGAAGACGCGTAGCCGTTTTCGCCGTCGCCGGTCACACTGTGTTGATGCCGGAGATGATCGCCGACGTGAACGGCGTCGAGCTGTGCCACGAGACGTTCGGTTCGCCGGACGGCAGGCCGTTGCTGATGATCATGGGCCTGGCCTCGCAGATGATCTGGTGGGACGACGAGCTCTGTGAGGGCCTCGCGGCCGAGGGGTTCTTCGTCATCCGCTACGACAACCGGGACGCCGGCCGGTCCAGCCGGATGACCGGGCGGGTGAGCCTGCCGCTCGCGTACGCCCTGCGCACGGCGCCGTACTCCCTGGCGGACATGGCGGGCGACGCCGCCGGACTGCTGACGAAACTCGGCGTCGAGAGCGCGCACGTCGTGGGCGCGTCGATGGGCGGGATGGTCGCGCAGACCCTGGCCATCGAGTATCCGTCGCGGGTGCGTTCGCTGACGTCGATCATGTCGACCACCGGCAACCGGTTCGTCGGGCGGCCGAGCGCCAAGGCGATGACGATGCTGCTTTCGGCACCTCCGCGCGATCGTGCGCAGTACGTCGATTCCCTGGTGCGCACCTTCCGCGTCATCGGCTCGCCCGGTTACCCGTTCGACGAAGCGCGGATGCGTGAACGCGCGGAGCGGTCGTTCGATCGCGGCGTCAATCCCGGCGGGACGGCGCGGCAGCTGGCCGCCGTCGTTTCGAGCCGGGATCGCTTCCGCGCGTTGCGGAAACTCGACGTGCCGGCGCTGGTCGTGCACGGTGCGAAGGATCCGCTCGTGCACGTTTCCGGCGGCCGGGCGACGGCCCGCGCGCTGCGGGAGTCCGAAGTGGACATCGTGCCCGGGATGGGGCACGACCTGCCGCGGGCGATCTGGCCGCGGTTGACGCGCGGACTGGTCCGCACGGCCGACCGCGCCGACGTCAAGACCCGGCGAGCGTGATCGAGCCCAGATGCGAGAAGTGCGCCGCCACCCGTGAACCCGGGCGAATGTCGACGGCGTCGGTCATCCCGCCGGTGAGCACGATCCAGCCCGGCTCCAGCGCGAGCCCCCTGGCGCCGAGGGTGTTGGCCGCCAGCGCCAGTGCTTCCGCCGGATGGCCCTGCACGGCCGCGCCGGTGGCGGTGTCGACGATGGCGCCGTCGACCTCCAGAAGCGCCGCCTCCAATGAAAGGTCCACTGTGGACGGATCGGCGCCGACCGGGCCCAGCGTGAAGTACGCGGAGAAACCGTTGTCCGCCACGGCGTCCGGCAGCTTGCCCCGGTAGTCACGGTAGCGGCTGTCGACGATCTCGATGCCGCCGTGGACCCGGCTCACCGCCGCCATCGCGGTCGCCGCGGTCACGCCGGGACCCGAAAGTCGTTCACCCAGCACGAAAACCAGCTCGGGCTCCGCACGCGGGTGGATCAGCGACGGCACCGGGACACCGGCGGGCAGGACCATGGCGTCGGTCAGCCAGGCGAGCAACGGCGAGTCGATCCCCATCCGCTGTCGCATCGCCCGCGAGGTCAAGCCCAGCTTGACGCCGATCAGCGTCTCGCCGCGCTCCAGCCTGAGCCGGAGCGCCTCGTCCTGGATCGCGTACGCGGTTTCGACGTCCAAAGCGGGCCACGAATCCGTCAGCGGCTCGCGTTCTTCCCCGGACAGCAGCGCTTCCGCCGCCTCCCGCACGTCAAGGCTCACGGCCGCTCCTCCCCGGAGAACTTCGCGGTGACACTGCCGAGCCCCGCCATCGTCGCGACCACGGTGTCGCCGGGACTCACCGGGATCGCGCGGGTCATCGAACCCGGCAGCACGACGTGCCCCGGTTCCAGCGCGACGCCGAGCGGTCCGATCGTGTTCGCGAGCCACACCAGCGCGTTCACCGGCGAGCCGAGCACCGCGCCGCCGGCGCCGGTGGCCGCGATCTCACCGTTCTGGTGCAGGACACAGCCCACCAGCCGCAGGTCGACGTCGCCGATCGCGGTCGGCCTGCTGCCGAGGACGACCCCGCCGGAGGACGCGTTGTCCGCGATGGTGTCGACGATGCTGATCTTCCAGTCCTGGATGCGGGAATCGACGATCTCCAGCGCCGGGACGACGAAGTCCACCGCCCGCAGCGCGTCCGCCACCGTGACCCCCGGCCCGCACAGCCGCGAGCCGAGCACGAACGCGATCTCCGGCTCGATCTTCGGCTGCAGGAACCCGCCGATCGGGATCGGCTGGTGTTCGAGGTGGAACATCGAACCGGTCAGATGGCCGTAGTCGGGCTGGTCGACACCCATCTGCCGCTGCATGGCGGCGGACGCGAGGCCGACCTTGTGCCCGCGCACACCGTCGCCGCGTTCGGCCCAATGGTGGACGAGCCGCTGCTGGATGCGGTACGCGTCCTCCAAGGTCGCGGCGGGATACGTCTCGATGAGGGGCGCGATCGGCTTGCCGGTCTCGTACGCGCTGAGCAGCGCGGCCGCGGCCTCCTGCAGCGTGCTGGCGTCCATGGGCTCCTTCCGACAGTCGGACTCTGCCCCGTCACCGGTGCCCGCACAAGACGCCCGTTCCACTGGCCGGTACGAACAGATTAGGCCGAAAGGGTCTCGCACGACCCCGATCATCACTTAGCCTGCTCCCATGTCCGATTGGGCGCTCTCACGGGCGAAGGCCAGGATCGACCGCCGCGAAGAGCTCGACGAGCTCACCGCGCGCATCCGTTACGAGGTGCGGGTGCACCTCAACGAGCCCACCGCGCACAACGCCTACGACGAGCTGACCGACATCTTCGCCATCGGGCACGCGGAGTGTTCGGCGCTGCTCAAGCACCGCCGTGTCCTGCCGTTGTGGGAGCGGCTGCTGCTCCAGCGCTACACCCGCCGTCTCTACGGCAAGGCCGTCTCCTCGACCATCGGTGACCTCCCCGCCGACGCGGGACCGGCGCCCGCGGCCGCGTTCGGCCAGGAGATCGCCTCCTTGGCCCCCGATTCCGGCGACACCGGCGCGAAGTTCGATCTGCAGGGCCGCGGCCTGGTCAACGTCTTCCGGATCGCCGCCGGGCGGCACGGCGAGAGCTGGCCGGACCGCCACGACGTCGCGACGACGTCCGCGCGCAGCGTCCTGACCTGTTCGACGGTGTTCCTGCGGCGCCGCGCCTGGCACGTCGTCTGGCCGGTGTACCGGGTGCGCGGCCTGCGGCTCTGGAAACTCTAGGAATGTGCGGCCGCCCGCCGTGGCTCAGGTATGTCCTGACCGGTGCGCGGGTGGCGGTTTCGCGTGACAGGGATGGACGACACGCGTGTTCGGATGGACGACACGCGTGTTCAGGCGGACGACTCGAGGCGGATCTCGGCAGGAATGTGCGGCCGCTTGCCGTCGTTGAACCCGGTATGACCGATCGCGCCACCGAGATCCTCGCCGGATCGAAGACGATCGCCGTCGTGGGGCTGAGCCGTGATCCGGCCAAGGCCTCGCACGGGGTCGCCGCCGTACTGCAGGCACACGGGTTCCGGATCATCCCCGTCCATCCTTCGGCCGACGAGTTGCTGGGCGAGAAGGTCTACCGCTCCCTCACCGACATCCCGGAGCCGGTCGACCTGGTCGACGTCTTCCGCCCGGCCGAAGACACCCCGCCGATCGCCGAACAGGCCGTCGCGATCGGCGCCAAGGCGCTCTGGTTGCAACAGGGCATCGTCTCCGCCGAGTCCCGCCGGATCGCCGAAGAAGGCGGTCTGGCCTATGTCGAAGACCGCTGCACGGCCGTCGTCCGCGCGGTCGCGAATCTGTCGGTGCGTTAGAAACGTACTCCGGGCCGAACCCTCGCCGCGATTTTCCGGCGAGGGTTCTTTCATATCCGTGAACAGAAAAATGACCCCTGAAGTCATACGCCGAATCGAAACCCGCCGAACGGATTGGGCCGAACCGGTGATCTTGACCGGACCGCCCCGAACAGGGAAAACTTGTCCGGTAGCCACTTTGTTAAGAAACCTTCCCAACCTTGGGCCGAACTGTTAACGTCCGAACCCGCTTAGCGGAAACAGGTGCCGATCATCGGTACCCCGGTCCAACGGAGGGGCGAAGTGGGCACACCACGAGGCCTGGATTCCAGTGGCACACTCGAGCGCGGCCTAGCGGTTCTCGAGCACGTCGGCAAGAACCAGGAGATTTCCACCAACGCGATCGCCCGGCAACTCGGTCTCTCCCGGAGCGCCGCGTACCGCATCGTCGGCACTCTCAAGAACCTCGAATACCTCGAAGCCGATCGCGCCACCGGCCGCGTGCGGCTCGGCACCCGGCTGGTCGAACTCGGCGCCCGCGCGATGGCGGCGACCGATCTCCACCGCTGCGCGCCGCGCTATCTCGCGTCGCTCGCCGAGCGGAGCGGCGAGACGACGTACCTCGCCGTCCCGGACAACGACACGATGGTCTACGTCGCCACCGAACGCAGCGCCAACGCCGTCACCCTGGCCTGCCGTCTCGGCACCCGCCGTCCGCAGCACGCGACGTCGCTGGGCAAGGCGTGGCTGGCGGCACTGCCCGAACAGGACCGCGTCGAACGCATCCGCCGGATGAAACTCGACAGTCTCACGCTCAAGACGATCAACGATCCGGTCCGGCTGCTCGACGACCTGGCGAGGACGAGCCGCCGAGGCTGGGCCGTGGACGACGTCGAAAACGAACCGGACGTCGGCTGCGTGGCCGCCGCCGTCCGCGACCACACCGGACGGCCGATCGCCGCGATCAGCATCGCGGGCCCGGCGGGCCGGGTGCTCCGCCGCACCGACGAACTGGGCGCGACCGTGGCCGGGACCGCCGCCGCGCTTTCACTCCGGCTGGGTTACGTCCGCGCGCAAAGGGGCTGAGTCCAGGACTACCGGCCGGCGGGCGGACTGTGGGTGTCCGCGGCGCTGGCGGCGTCGGCGATCATCGTGCTGCTGGTGACGCTGGGAGTCCTGCGCCGATCGGCGCGGCTCTCGGCGGCGCTGGCGCTGATCACCGCGCTGCTGGTCGCGGTACTCCTGTACCGCATGCCCGCCGGGCTCGCCTTCGATTCCGCGGCCATGGGCCTCGTGTTCGGGGTGTGGTCGGTGGCGTGGATCGCCTTCCACGCCGTGTACTTCCACAACGTCACCGTCGCGACCGGACGGTTCGACGACATCAAGGCGGTCCTCGCCGGGTTCAGTGAGGACCGCCGCCTCCAGGCGACGGGCGATCGCGTTCGGTTTCGGCGCGCTGCTGGAGGGGATCGCGGGCGGCGGCTCGCCGATCGCGATCACCGCGGCGATGATGGCCGCACTCGGTTTCCCGCCGGTGAAGGCGGTCGTGCTCGCGTTGCCGCCGAACACCGCGTTCGGTGGCCTCGGCAATCCGCTGATCATGCTGGGCAGGCTGACCGCGCCGATCCTTGACTTGAACTCCGAACAGGCGACGGAACTGTTCTCGTCGATGGTCGGCCGCCAGCTGCCCTTTCTGGCACTGATCGTTCCCGGGTTCCTGATCGTGGTCTTCCTCCCCGGATCGGACGCGTCGACGAACAGTCTCTTCGGGCCGATGCAGGTGATTTCCCCGCGGCAACCGCACGTCGACCCGATCCTCACCGGCGCCACGAACACCTCCGGCGGCGTGATGGGCAAGATGATCTCGCCACAGAACCTGTCCATCGGCGCCACCGCGATCGGGCAAGTCCGGGAAGGAAGGCGCGCTGCCGCAGGCGACCGTGCCGGAGTTCATGATCCCGCCGTGAACGAGAACACGGGAATGTCCACAATGGTCACCCTATCTTTACCGGCCATTGGGCTGGATGGATGAACACCAGGTTCGTTCACCGGAATGGGAACTACCGTTGTCCTCATGCCCATGACGCTGATCAAAGGTACGTTCCAGCTTGTCGGAGCCTCACCGGACGGCGATTCGGTGCGCTTCTATCCCGACGATCCCCAGGCGACCAAGAAGGCCGGCCTGAAGGTCCGGCTCAATTCGCGGGGCGGGATGCAGTTGCGGCTCGACGCGATCGACGCGCTCGAAACGCATTACCAGGCCAGGGGAACCGGCGGGATGTGGCATCAGCCCGCGGAATTCGCCGACGCCGCCGCGGCGAACCTGCTGAAGGTTCTCGGCTTCAAAACGGTCGAACGCGATGAACGGGGAAGGGTCACTTCGGCGACCCCGATCAAGGTACCGGGTCACATACTGACGCGATTCGCCGACAAATACGGACGAGCGGTGGCGTTCGCCTTTCCCGGGCAACGGCCGGGAAGGTCCGCAGACCTTTCCAAGGTCCATCTCGACGTCAAAACGCTGAAGAACTCGGCGAACTACCGGCAGGTCGCGGCCGGCCACGTCTACCCGACGTTCTATTCACTGCTGTACCCCGATCTCCGTGACGCCTTGGCCGAAGCAGCGGTCAAGGCCCGCGAGGACGGGCGCGGGCTGTGGCCGAAGGACGTCACGAACTCCGGGTTCAAGCTCTCGTCACGACGGCAACTGGCCGACGAACTGGTGATCCTGCCGAAACTGTTCCGCAGGCTCGTCGACTACCTCGCGCTCGACGAAAGCGGCGGGGTCTCGCTCACCGGCTTCTCCGGCTTCCTCGATTCCCGCAACGACCGCCTGTTCACCGTCCCGGACGGGCACGCCACGGAATTCGAGACCTTGGTGAGCGTGAAGCGGCAGACCGTGAACCTGACGACCGAGCCCGAGCGGATCGTCTTCATCGAGGCCTGAATCGGCCCGTGTCGGCAAAAAGACCGTACCTCCCTCCCCCTCAGCCGTGCTCATCTGAAAGGTGGGAGAGGGAGCCGATGCAAGGACACGGTTCGCGGCGGCCGCGGGAGGCCGGCGGGCGGACGGAGACAGCCTCGAAGCTGGTCGACGTCGTCCGCGTCTTGGTCGTGCGTTACTGCCGGGCGCGGATCGGACGTCGGTCCGGCACCTACGACATCGCCGACGCGATCGCGAAGGACAGCTGCCGCGAGATCGTCGCTGGAGCGGCCGGGGCGGCCGCGCTCCTCACGTTCGCCTACGACGTCACGCACGGCCTCGTCGACGACTTCCACCGGAGCACCGCCGAACTGCCGAATCCGCTTTCGGGATTGCCCTGCCAGCAGCGCGAGATCATGGTGCTGCGGTCGCTCGTCGGGCTTTCCGCCGAAGACACCGCGCTGGCGCTCGGCTGCACCGTCCAGGCCGTCCGGCTGGGCCAGCACCGGGCCTTGACCGCGCTGCGCCCCACCCCCGCCTGACGCACCCCTTCGCAATTCGTCACCTACTTGCGCCAGTTCGTGCGCGGCGTCGATCGCAAGTAGGTGACGAATTGCGGGGAGGTCAGGGGGTGCATTCGGCCGCGCGGTTCAGGAGCAGGGTGCGCTCACGATCGTTCCCGGTCATCTCCGCCGCGCGCTCGAACTCGGCGCGGGCCTCGGCCAGACGGCCGAGCTTCGCCAGGAAGTCGCCGCGCACGCTCGGCAGCAGGTGGTACGACTTCAGTGCGGGCTCCGACGTCAGCTTGTCGACCACCGCGAGGCCCGCTTCCGGCCCGACGGCCATCGACAGCGCCACCGCGCGGTTCAGTTCGATCACCGGCGACGGGTTCAGCTTCCCGAGCCCTTCGTACAAGATCGCGATGCGCGCCCAGTCGGTCTCCTCGCCCGTCCGCGCCCGCGCGTGGCAGGCGGCGATGGCGGCTTGCGCCGCGTAGACGCCGAAAGCGCCGTCCGCGAGCGACTCGGCGAGGTCCAGCGCGGCGAGGCCGCGGCCGATCAGGATCCGGTTCCATTTCGTCCGGTCCTGATCCAGCAGCAGCACGGGTTCGCCGTTCGGCCCGACGCGCGCGGCCGACCGCGACGCCTGGATCTCCATCAGCGAAACGAGCCCGTGCACCTCGGGTTCCTTCGGCATCAGCCCGGCCAGGATCCGGCCGAGCCGCAGTGCCTCCTCGCACAGCGCCGGCCGCATCCAGTCCTCGCCCGCCGTCGCGGAGTAGCCCTCGTTGAAGATCAGGTAGATCACTTCGAGCACCGACTCCAGGCGCGCGACGCGATCGGCGCCCTCCGGCACCTCGAACGGCACCTTGGCGTCGCCGAGCGTCTTCTTCGCGCGGACGATGCGCTGCGCGATGGCGGTCTCCTTGGCGAGGAACGCCCGCGCGATCTCGTGCGTCTGGAGCCCGCCGATCATCTTCAGCGTCAGCGCCACCCTGGCTTCAGTGGAAAGCACCGGGTGGCAGGCGGTGAACACCAGCCGCAGCAGATCGTCCTCGATGTGGTCGTCGAGGCCCGCGGTGAAGTCGGGTTCCTCCTCGAACTCCTGCTCGCGGCCGATCTCGCCGAGCTTCCGTTCGTAGCGCTCGTTACGCCGGAAGGTGTCGACGGCCCGGCGTTTGGCCGTGGTCATGAGCCAGGCGCCCGGATTCCTCGGGACACCCGACTCCGGCCACTGTTCGAGCGCGGCGACCAGCGCGTCCTGCGCGAGTTCCTCCGCGAGGCCGACGTCGCGTGTCATCCGCGCGAGGCCGGCGATGAGGCGGGCCGACTCGATCCGCCACACCGCGTCGATCGCCGACCGGGGGTCTGCTGTTGCCGTCACGCCGACCAATCAACATCGTCGGCGTGACGACCGCAACCACTACTTCGCCTCTGCCTGCTCCCGCAGCTTCTGCTCGTGCTCGACGATCTCGGGCGTGGCGTTGTCGAAGTCCTCCATCTCGGCGACCCGCCGGATCTCGATCTCGCCCTCGCGGAACGGCGCGCGCTTCATCCATTCGATGACCTCGGCCTTGTCCTTGACCTGCAGGATCCAGAAACCCGCGATGAGTTCCTTGCTCTCGGCGAAAGGTCCGTCGACGACCCTGGCCTCGGTGGTGCCGGAGTACTGGATGCGGACACCTTCGGCGCTGGGGAGCAGTCCTTCACCCGCGAGCATGACGCCCGCCTTCACCAGCTCCTCGTTGAACTTCCCCATCTCCTGCAACTCCTCGGCACTCGGCTGAGCACCGGCCACGTCGGTCTTCTCGTCGCTCTTGACAATCACCATGAACCGCATCTGAGTCTCCGTTCCCGGCGGGGCTCGTCCCCTGCCACATCAACGCGTCGATCGGGCGACCCCGGTTTCGACACGGTCCCCGAACTTTTTTCCGCGAGTATTCGAGCAGCCGGAAAACCGCAGGTCAACCGCACATGGTGCCACCTCATCCCCACCACCCACCCTTGAAGGACGCGCTCCGCGCGACTGGATCTATCCTGACCCGTCGTGGCCGCTCTCCCCTCAGACCTCAGCTCAGCCCTCGACGCAGAGTTGGGCAAGTACCCGCAGACCAGGCTGACGCAGTCCGTCGAGCGGCTCAGCACGCGCTACCGCGAGAACAACCCCGCGAGCGCGCCCATCCTCTCGTCCGAGGTCGACATCGCGGCGTACGCGGGTTACCGGATGCCGGCCACCTACGCGGCCGTACACGCTGTTCTCGCCGAAGCCGCCCTCCGTGCTCCCGGGTTCGCTCCGCGCACGCAGATCGACGTCGGCGGCGGGACCGGTGCGGCGATCTGGGCGGCGGCCGACGTGTGGCCGTCGCTGGAGGAGAGCACCGTCGTCGAACAGGTCCCCGGCGCGATCGCGCTGGGGAGGCGGCTCGCGGGGAACGCCGGGGGCAAGGCCGTCCGCGGCTCGACCTGGCAGCGCGGCCTGATCGACCCGGCCGCACCCGCGCCGGACGCCGATCTGGTGACCCTTTCCTACGTCCTCGGAGAGCTGCCCGAAGCCCGCCGGGCCGACACCGTCCGCTGGCTGTCGGCGAAGGCCGGGATGCTGGTGCTGATCGAACCCGGCACGCCCGCGGGCTACGACCGGATCGTCGAAGCGCGGGATCAGCTCGTCGAACTCGGGCTTTCCCTCGTCGCGCCCTGCCCGCACGAGGGCGCGTGCCCGATCCCGCGCGGCAAGGACTGGTGCCATTTCTCCGCGCGCCTCCCGCGCACCGGCCTGCACCGTCAGCTCAAGTCCGGGACGCTCGGTTTCGAAGACGAGAAGTTCTCCTACGTCGTCGCCTCACGCACGGCGCCGGAACGCGCCGAAGGCCGGATCCTGCGGCATCCGGCCAAACGCAAGGGCATGGTCAGCCTGACCCTGTGCGCCGAAACCGGGCTCACCGAAACGATCGTCACCAAGCGGCACGGTGACGCCTACCGCGAGGCCCGCGACGCCGAATGGGGCGACGCCTGGCCCGCCCACTGACCCCAGGTGGGTGCTCTCCCAGGTGGGTGCCCTCAGGTGGGTGCCCCCAATGTGGCATTGGAGGCGTTGAGCGTCCCCAATGCCACATTGGGGGCACCGGGAACCGCTTCGACCGCTGGTTCCGTGAGTCCTGCCGTCGACCCGGATCTCGCGTGTCTGGAGCCGGATCTCGCGTGATTGGAGCCGTAACTCGCGTGTCTGGAGCCGTAACTCGCGTGACTGGAGCTGTTCCGGCTCCGATCACGCGAGTTACGTCTCCGGTCACATCCCGGCCTCTTCCCGCGACACCGCGCCGGTCCCGGAGTCCTCACGGACCTCGTCGCGCCGGATTGCCGATGACGGCGAGCAACGCGCCCAGCGCCGGATTGTCGTTGCCCCGCCGCCACATCAGTTCGAGTTCCACCGGACGGCCTTCGACCCCGCCCACCGGGCGGAGCACGACACCCTCGAAGCGCAGCGCGGCGGCCGCGGCAGGCACCAGCGCGACCCCGAGGGCCGCCTTCACCAGTGCGAGCACCGTATGGACCTGACAGGGGTATTGCGTGTAGTCCGGCAGCACCCGGGCGGCGCGGAACACCGCCACGAGCAGATCGTGGAAGTACCGGCCCTCCGACGGCGAATACATGATGAACGGCTCACCGTCGAAATCGCGGACGTCGGGATTCTTCTTACGCCGCGCCAACGGGTGTGCGGACGGCAGCGCGGCCAGCAGCGGCTCCCGCCACAGCGGCAGGGTCACGACGTCGGCACCGGTCACCGGCGGCCGGACCATGCCGAGATCGATCCCGCCCGCCAGCAATTCCTCCACCTGTACCGCCGTCACCATTTCCCGCAGCACGAGACCGACGCCGGGCACCTCGGCGTTCGCCGCGGCGATGACGCGGTCCAAATACGAATAGGCGGCGGTGGCGGTGAACCCGAGCGTGACGACGCCGACTTCACCTTTCTTCGCCCGGCGGGCATACAGCGTCGCCTCCTGCGCCGAGCGCAGTATCTTCCTTGCCTCGGCGAGAAAAACCCGTCCGGCGGGTGTCAGCCGGACCATGCGGTGCGTACGGTCGAAAAGCTCGACTCCCAGTTCGCGCTCCAGCAACTGGATCCGCCTGCTCAACGGCGGCTGGGTCATCGAGAGCCGCTCCGCCGCCCGGCCGTAGTGCAGTTCCTCGGCCACCGCGACGAAACTCACCAGCTGTTCCAGGGAGAACACCCATCCAGTCTAGGTATCACCGGCGGGCGGACAAGCGCCGAATCGGTATCGTTCAGCGCGGGATTTCCACGGTGCGGTCGATGATCCCGGTCGCCACGGAATGGATCTTGCGATTGTTGCTCCGCGCGTAGGCGCGCAATACGCCGAACGCGTCGTCGACCGAAACCCGCAGCCGTTCGGCGAGCACCCCTTTCGCCTGTTCGATGATCACCCGGCTGTTCAACGCCGTTTGCAGCTGCGCGGTGATGGTTTCCTGCCGCTGCAACAACCGGTGGTGCAGGATGCCGATCGTGGCGATGTCCGCGAGCGCTTGCCCCAGCCTCAATCCGGCGTCGTCCAGCGAAGCGGGACGGGTGCCGAACAGGTTCAGCGCGCCGATCACCTCGTCGCGGCGGCGCATCGGCAACGCGTACACGGAGCGGAATTCCGCGTCTTCCGCCGCACGGGAGAACTTCGGCCAGCTTTCGCCCGCGCGCGTCAGATCCGGGCAGACCACCGGCTCGGCGTGCCGGTAGCAGTCCAGGGACGGCCCCTCGGAGTTCCGCAATTGGAACAGTTCGAGGGTGCGGGTCTGTTCGTCGGACGCGGCCACCATGGTGAGCGTGCCGTGCGTGTCGGCGAGCAGCAGTCCGGCGGTGCAGACGCCGAGCAGTTCGACACATCTGAGCGCGAGCAGGTCCAGGAACTCGATGAGATCGAAGTCTTCGACAAGGGTGTCCGCCAACTGCACGAAGGTTTCCCGCAAGCCTGCCGCGAGGTGGGTCATCGTTTCTGATATCTCCTTAGGCACGCGTCCGTCATGACTCGGACCGGAAGGTGATCCGGCGCCGCAGCACGTCCATGGCGACCTCGTCGAGGTTCCGGTCATCGGCGTAGGCGTGGGCACGCAAGCGGGCGAGCGCGTCCACCGGCCCGATGCCGAGCTGGGCCGACACCATTCCCGCGGCCTGATGCACCCGGTCGTGATGTCCGGCGAATTCGCGATCGATCACTTCGGCCAGACCGGGCCCGCCGGTGCCGCCGGTACCGACATCGGCGACGGCGAGGGCGATCACCGCGTCGGCGCAAACGAGTGCCTCCGCTTGTCCTTCCCTCGACGGAAACCCGGCGAGTTCGCGATAACAGTCGACGACACCCAATCTGATCGCACCGGCCCGGATCGGCACCGCGATGATCGATTTCACGCCTCTGTCGATCGCTTCCGGCGCGAACATCGGCCATCGGAGTGACGTCTCCGAACTGGTCATATCGGTTACGACGAGGAGCATACCGCCGCGCACCACCTCCCATGCCGGGCCTTCACCCAAGGTGAACTGCAGATCTTCCAATTCGCGGCTGCGTTCGTCGGTGGCGAAGAAAGGCTCGGCGACTCCTCCTCCGACGGCGAGGGTCAGTCCGGCACCGGCCGCTTCGAGGACGTTTCCACAAACGACACAGGCGTGTTCCACGGAAACCGCCGAATCTGTTTCCGAAGCGAGAAAGCTCATCTTCGCCCAGACCAGCGCCGCGCGATCACGCCGTCGAAACCCCATGATGCCTCCCGGCATTGTCCGGTGTCGGACGAGCCCGCCGGGACCGGGGCGAACAGCGCGGACCGTTCGCCGGCGCCATGCCGATTCTCCCACGTTTTCGTCCTTTTGCCGCGCCCGCCACCTCGTCTCCGGCACCAACGCGGTGGTCCGAAGAGACGAATGGACGACCAGGACGGCGGCAATCGTCCGTTCAGCCGGTTTCGGTCCACCGGTCCGCCCCTAGGGTGGAACGCGAGACCGCTCGTCCCGGCCCCCGGCGAACGGCGCTCATCGGCGAGCTCTGGAGGGGCAATGTGCGTTCGCATTCTCGAAACCCGGGCCAAACGGGGGAATCCCATTCTCCGGCTACTGGTCCGTATTCAGCTCAAGGCGTCCCGGCGCTGAGCGCAGGCGCGCAGCCTGCTGATCGCCCGGTGTTTGGTCACCCGCACGCGTGACGACGTCGTACCGAGCGCCGCGGCGGTCTCGTTCGACGTCAATTCGCCGATCACCCGCATCCCCAGCACTTCCCGGTGGGAGACGGGCAGTATCCGCATGAGCCTGCCGAGCCGGACGCCGAGATCGGTCCGCAGGGCACGCTGCTCCGGTTCGTCGGCGGCCACCGCCGGACGCTCGGGGAGCTCACCGGTCAGCACCTGTTTGCTCCGCGACGCCTTCCGGAACGCGTCGGCGACCTTGTTCGCCGCGATGGCGCGCAGGAGGAACAGGAAGGAGCCGCCGCGCAGGCCGTGCCCGGGGACCGCGACGAAGACCGCGAGACAGATCTCCTGCGCCACGTCGGCCGGTTCGAGGTAGGTCAGGTCGCGGCCACCGAGGCGGATCTCGGCGTACTTCCGCGCCCACGCGTTGACGGCGGCCATGAGGTCGTCCATCGCGTGCGGCCCGCCGTCCGCCGCCGCCCTGGCGAGGCCGTCCCAGCAGGCGGGGGAAATCCACGTCTCACCGCCGCCGGTTCCTCGCATCGGAAAATCGTCGTTCATGTCCCGCTCCCACGGATGAGAAAACCCGGCCGCCAAGGTCCAGGACGGAACGCGCACAACGGTAGTCGAGAGGACCGGTCACCTCAATCGACGAAGGTCCGCGACCAATTGTCCACCCCGGCGCGAAACCGGACAGATTCCCACCAGTGGTCTGGACATCTCCCGGCCCGGCGCCGTAACTTCCCGTGCTGAGACCCCTCGCCAAGGTCACACCCAGGCCGGGAACGCGCCCCCGGCCGACATCCGCAAGCACCGCCGCGGCGCGTTCGCGTTCCGCGGCGGGATCCCGCCGAGGAGTGAACTGTGCGCATCCGCAAGAAGATCCGGCGCGTCTTGACCGCGTTGGCGGTCGTCCTGCCCCTGGCCACCGGGGTTTCGGCGCCCACCGCGGCCGCCGCGGGCCCCGATCCGCTGCCGTTGACCGTCACCAACAATTCAAACCGCTCGGACGCGGTTCACCTCTACGTGCTCGGCACGAACCTCAACACCGGCAAACTCGGCTACGTCAACGCCGCCGGTGCCTTCACCCCATGGCCGGCGGGCGCGAATCCGCCGAGCCCCGCGCCGGACGTCGCGATCGCGGGCCCCGGCAACGGCGGCTCGACCACGCTGCGGATCCCGCGGATGCTGTCGGGCCGCGTGTACATGTCGTTCGGGCAGAAGATCAAGTTCTTCCTGACCCCGGACGGGCTGGTACAGCCGGCGCCGTGGGCCGACGGCGACCCGAACCGCGACATCCTGTTCGACTGGAGCGAATTCACCTACGACAACGGCGGGCTGTTCATCAACAGCTCGCAGGTCGACATGTTCAGCGTGCCGCACGCCGTCGGGCTCACCAACGGGGCCGGGACGAACAAGGAGGCCGGACGTCTCAAGGCGGGCGGCCGCGAGGCGATCTTCAACGCCGTCCAAGGACAGTCCGGTTTCTCGAACCTGGTGTACAACCGGCTGCGGGTCCTCGCGCCGGGCAAGGGGCTCGACACCGGCAAATTCGGCGCGAACTACCTCGACGGCTACGTCACGAGCGCCTGGAACACCTACAAGTCGACCCCGCTGACCGTGGTCCCGTTCGAGGCCGAACCCGGCAAGAAGTTCACCGGCCGGACCGGCGGGGACGACGTCCTGCGCTTCACCGACACCTCGGGCGCGACGGTGGCGTCGTTCAGCAAGCCGAGCACCCGCGACGTCTTCAACTGCGACGGACGGCTGCACGCGCCGAACGACCAGGTCGTCGGCCCGATCGCGCGGACACTGTGCGCGGCACTGCACCGCTCGACCCTCGGCTCCCTGCACACGCAGCCGACCTACGACGCGGGCCAGTTCTACAAGCAGCCCGTGACCGACCACTACTCGCGGATCGTGCACGAGCAGATGGTCGACGGGAAGGCGTACGGATTCGCCTTCGACGACGTCGGGCACTTCGAGTCGCTGGTGCACGACGGCGACCCGCGTACCGCACGGATCATCCTGACCGCGTTCTGAGCTGAACGCGCGGTTGCCGAATGGGCCGTGAGTGGCGATTCGGGTTCTGGTGAGGCCGCTCTTGGGTACCTACTGCGTGACCTGTGGCGCTTCTTGCGTGATGCCAGGTTGAAGTACGTGAAGGGCCCCTTCCCTACCTAGGCGTCCCGAGTCGGAAGTTCGTGTGGTAATTCGGCGTGGTGCCGGAGGGTTCGCTCGCGGGCCGTGGGGCGACCGTGCCGCGAAAGCCACTTTCGCGACCCCAGGCGTCGCGAAAGTGGCTTTCGCGACGCACCTCATGCCCCCGGGCCAGGCGCGAAACGGCCGGCTATCGATACGGATTAACGGCGCGAACTTCCGGCGCAGGACACTAGGCGCAAGGATGGGGGCCTTCATGTACTGGGTTTTGCGCGTGAAGGCTCACGGTGGCGTTCCTGCCCGCTCGCGGCAGCAGGGTCGTCTCGGCCCGGGCTGACGCGGCTCGGGCTGAGGTGAAGGGCCCCTTCCCTACTCTTAGGGGTAGGGAAGGAGTCCCTCACGGACCTGCGAACCCGGCTCACCCGCCGTAGGCATCTGGAACACGACCGGCCCTGACCCGAATCGCCACTCACGAGACGCGACGATGAGCGCGCGGCTCCTTCAGCGCTTCCGACGGCCCGGCGTCGAACTCTCATGTCGTGAAGGGCACCTTTGAGACCTTCACCGTCTCAAAGGGACCCTTCACGACATCCCCACCCCCGCGAAACCCACACGAGGGCCCGACTGGAGTCCTTCACGCGCAGCCGCTGTGACACCTGGTGCCTGTGGGGCGAACGTGGCGATGACCGAGTCCGTGAAGGACTCCTCAGCGCGCCCCGCTCCCGATCCGCCAGGCCGACATGCCGATCCCGCTCGGCGCGAGCGTGAACTTCGGCGGCTCGGGAGTGCTGAGGCGCTCCAGTTCCTCCGCCGTGTACCGCACGCATTTCCGGTGCCATTCCAGGATTCCGGCCATCCAGTCCTTCATGTTGTCCGCGTACCTGGTCAGCACCGCGCGGACGTCGTCGTCGAGCCCGAGGTCGTCGCACATCCGCGGCAGGTCCTCGTCGGCGAGCTGCTCGAACTGGTCCATCCGCGCGTTCATCAGCCGGGCCGCGATGTCGCGGGCCTCGATCCGGTCGACCTCCAGGAAACGCTCGACGACGTAGACGAGGTTGTGCACCTCGCCCTCGTATTCGATCTCCTTCTGATAGGAGAAGAGGTCGTTGGCGAAGGTCGCGTAGTCCTGGGCGGCGGTGTCGAGTTCGAACAGCACCCGGTTCTGGTAGATCTCCGGCGGTACGACGTCGCCGAGCCGGAGCCGGGCGAGGCTCTTCGTCAGGTCCGAACCGAACGTCCGCCGCCGCATCTCCACGTAGTCGACCGGGTCGGGGACGCGGTTCTGCGCCTGGTTCGCCACCTCCCAGACCCAGCTCGCGGTCATCCTCTCGATCGCCTGCCGGAACTCCGCCCGCGCGGGTGGGGTCAGCGGCCCGGCGGTGCGGTTCCACAGGTCCTCGAGGCCGCGCTCGACCGGGTTCGACGGCTTCGGCACCGGCTCGCCGTCGAGCGGCATGAAGAGGGAAAGGCGGTCGTTGCACAGTTTCGCGGCGACGGGGTCCCTTCTCATCCCGAAGACGACCGGGAAGTAGTCGTCGCCGTAGGTGCCCCAGGTCAGCCAGTCCGACGACAGCTTGAGCTGGTCGAGATCCGCGTCCGCGTGGATCATCGCGGCGCAGTGCGGCAGGTCGATGCCGCGCATCCGGCGCTCGTCCCAGATCCCGCCTTCCTCGAACATCCCCATCTCCCGTGCCCAGCCCGGCGCGTACTCGCGGGCGGCGGCCAGGTGCGGGCTGGTGCGCACGGGGTACGGCATGCGGAATTCCGGCAGCGGCAGATGCCCGACCTTCGCGAACGGCGGGGGCGCCTGCTGCCGCACCCGCTGAACCAGCCCCAGCCTGCCCGGCGAGAGCCGGAGCGATCCGGTGCCGAGCCCGCTCGGCCCGTTGGCGCCGGACACCGGGCCCTCGTTCATGTACCGGCTCGACCGCGCGTGCCATTCGTGACCGCCGGACTGCCAGTCCTGCAGTCCTTTGACGTACAGGCCGACCCCGATCTGTTCGGCCAGCGAGACGTCGCGTTCGGCCAGCAGCGCGGGCACTTCGACGAGAGCGGTGTTCTCGAACTGCTGCAGCCGCGAGGTCAGCAGGTCGTTGGTGAGTTCGGCGGCCTCCTGCGTCGGGCAGTCGAGGAACTTCTCGAAGACGAGGACGGCGTTGGAGTTCTCCCCCTCTTCACGTACTTCTCGTTGGTAGGAAAAGAGATCGTTGCGAAGGTGGACGGCGTCGGCGAAGGTGTCGCGCAGGACCTCCATCGGCCTGGTCGCCGCGATCCCGTCCGGCACTTCGGCGCCGACGGCGTACTCGATCAGGTTCGCCGACCACGGCGCCCCGCCGACGCGACGGCGCATCTGGATGTACTCGATGGGGTTCGCGATCCGGCCGCGGTCGATGTTGTCCAGTTCCCAGAGCGATTCGACCATGAGGTTGTGCGTGCTGGTGACGAAACGCCGCCGCCAGGCTTCCGACATCGAGGGAATGGTGCGCGCCCAAAGGTCCTTGAGCCCGGCTTCGGCGGGATTTTCGGGTTCCGGGGAGGTTTCCCCCGGTCCGGTCATGAACAGTTCCAGCCGGTCCAAATAGGCTTTCGCGCCCTCGGTGTTCCGGGTGTACTTGAATTGCGCGAGGAAATCGTCGTCGAAGAAGAACACCCAGACGTACCAGTCCGTGACCAGATCGAGGGACGGCCCGTCACAGTCCGGATGGGTGTGCGCGCAGAGCAACGCGTAATCCATCTTCGCCAGCGCCTGCTCGGTCCAGACGACGTCACCGGACGGGGCTGGTGAATCGAGCATGCCCATTTGCCCGGCCCAGGCCATACTGTGCGTTCGCGCCGCTTCGAGGTGCGGATTCATCCTGGCCGGATGCGGCACGTAGAACTCGGGCAAGGTGAAAGCCTGCATCGGCGACTGCCTCCCGCGGGTGTCGGATATGCCCCGACGTTTCCAGCCCGCGGCGGTTCCGGGCAACGGCCACCCGAGGGATTCGGTGTGCCATGGAGTGAATCAGTCCCAGATGGACGCCGAATCGACATACGGCGCGAGCAATCCGCTCAATACCCGGTCACCGTTCCCGTTCAATTCGTCCTCGGCGATCCGGCGGGCGACGCCGACCAGGAAATCGGCGGCCTGCACCCGCGGATCGGTCCGCGAATCCACGAACCTCACCCCGGCCGAACCCGGGGTCGACTCGATGCGGGCGAGCCGTTCACCCTTGAGCGACGGTTGTTCGTCGTGGACGAGGAAGACCCGCTCCCCGCCCGCGCTCCAGTACTCGACGGCGCGGAGGATCGCGGGCACCAGCGGGTCGAGGGGCTTGGCATCGCGCGCCTCGGCGACCTTCGCCCGCAGTTCCGCGGTGTCCCCGACCATCGCGAAGAACGATCCCGTCGCCGGATCCCGGCGGTTCCTGGTCCGCAGCACGTCGTTGAACGCGGCGAGGAGTTCGTCGTCCGGCCGGACCTCCGGGCCGGCGAGCGCGCGGAGTTCGTTCGCCAGCAGCAGTTTCTTGTCCACGAGGTACACGTGCGCACGCCCGTGGACCGGGCCGCGCGGGCCGAGGAACCATTCGAGGAGCCGCCGGTGCTTCGTGCGGAGGAGGTGGTTGGCCTTGTACTCGACCGCCGGCGAGCGGATCCTGCACCGCAGTTCGGCCAGGCAGTCCGCGGCCTCTTCGGGACTCAGCCGGACTCCCGCGTGCGCGAAGACGTCGGTCTGCCCGCCGATCAGCTTCTCGCCCTCGGACCCGGACTCGTCGCAGGCGATCTCCAGGGGCACGCTGCGCATCGTGCCCGATCACGGCGGTTCCGTCGAACGGGTTACGCGGGCTCGGGCAGCGGCGCACCGGTCTCGAGCAGCGTCTTGAGGCTCGAAAGGATCGACGGCCAGCCGCCCTTGACCATCTCCAGCGCGGTGCTGCCGTGGTCGAAACCGTCGTGCACGACCGTCAGCTTCACCGTGTCGCCGACGGGTTCGAGGTCGAACGTGACCTTCGACCGCGACTCGGCCTGGAGCTTCGCCGACACGTCGTCGTCGAGGCCGACCGACTTGGCGAACTCCGGGGTGAACGTGTGCCACGTGTACGACAGCCGCCGGTACGGGTCGGACTCGAGGATGACCTGTTCGGGGTCTTCCAGCTTCACTCCGAGCTGATCCCAGGCCATCGTCGACCCGGGCTCCCAGTCCGAAGTGAACTCACAGCCCCAGTACTGCTTGGTGAAGGCCGGGTCGGTGAGCGCCCGCCAAAGCCGCTCCGGCGTCGTCCTGATGTAGCTGGTGTACACGAATTCGTCGGTGCTCATGGGTTGCTGCTCCAATGCCTTCTTGAGGTCGGCGAGCGCGTCGACCCGGCCCTGGTGGTACCGGTCGATCCAGCGTTCGGCGATCGCGTTGATCGGCTCCGCGTTCACGTAGTGCAACTTCTCGCGGCCGCGGCGGACCGTGGTCACCAGGTTGGCCGCTTCCAGCACGGCCAGATGCTTGCTGACCGACTGCCGCGCCATGTCCAGCCCCGCGCACAGCTCGCGCAGGGTCTGCCCGTTGCGCGCGTTCAGGTCGTCGAGCAGCCGGCGACGGCTGGCGTCCGCCAGCGCCTTGAAGACCTCGTCCATGCCGCTCCCTGATATGCAGCCGCGCGGCTGCCTGTTCAGCTTAGGCAGCCGTGCGGGTGCATGTCAAGGACTCCGGATCAGAAGCGGCCGCAGTTCCCGTTGCCCGCCTGTCCGTTGAACACACTCTTGAGCCACTCGGTGGCGTCACCGGGAGCGGTCATCATGCCCAGGGCGTGGGAGAGGAACGGAGTGAAGGTCGCGAGGTCCTTCCACTGGACGTTGGCGCCCTTGCCGCACCAGTCCTTCGCCATCTGCTTGCCGACGGCGGCGGGGATGACGTCGTCCATCGGGCTCTGCTCGACCATGACCGGCATGGCGGGCTTGACGGTCCCGATCCTGTTCTCCGCGACGATCGCGTCGAACGGCGGCTGGGAAAGGAACGAAGAGACCGGCTGGCCGCTCTTGGTCAGCGAACTCGTCTGCTTGCCCATGAACTTGAAGACCGAGTCCATCGTGCAGGTCTGCCGGGCCTCCAGGAACAGCTGGGCGCCCGCCGGGTTGGCCAGATCCATCATCCTGGCTTCGGGGTACGCCTGGTTGATGCCGATCAGCGCGTAGCCGAGGAACCCGACGTACATGCCGCCGTCCAGCGACTTGGCGAGCGCGGCCTTGTCTGCGGGCGGCGCACCGGAGTAGACGCCCTTGACGTTCAACTCGGGCGCGTAGGTGGCGGCGAGTTCGGCCGCGGCCGCGGCAGCACTGCCGCCTTCGGAATAGCCGGCGATGCCCACCGGGCCGTCGGCAGGCAGACCGGTACCGGAAAGTCGTTGCGCCGCGCGGATCACGTCCAGCACGGTGTGCGCTTCGGACAGCCGGTTCACGTACGGATGCTCACCACTGCCTTCGACCCACGGTCCGATGTAGTCGGTCTGCGCCACCGCGAACCCGGCGCCGAGCAACGCGTTGACGAAGCTGCCCTGGAAACCGGACACCATGTCCTGCGAGCCCTCGCCCGCCAGCGTTTTCGAGGGCGCGCACTGCGGGCCCATGCCGAAGGTGAACGGCGCGTAGGCCACGATCGGCCGTTCCCCCGGCCCGCTCCACGCGGCGTTGGGCACCAGGACCGTTCCGCTGACCGCGACCTGTTTGTTCTTGTTGTCCCGCGACAGATATTGGACGCGGGTGGCTTTCGCGCCGTTGTAGTTCGAGGGCTGCGACTTCAGCACGTCACCGTTCTGCCCCGCGGGCAACGGTGAAACCGGGCTGTAGACCGAAGTCGTGTCGGCGACGGCCGACGGCGCGTTGAGCGCCACCGCGACCAGCATCGCGGCGACGGTGGCGATCAGGCCACGGCGAAAGGGAACTGACATACGGCGGCTCCACGGTGAGTCGGGACCGGGCAGGTGCCCAAGAGGAACCGATCGGCCGCGGACTTTCAAGAGATCAAGACCGATCGGTCTTCACGTTGTCAACCGCTGCCGACCGGCCGTTCTCCGCTTTGTCACCGGGAAACGATCGTTCGAGACGTGCCGTGATCCGGCCGACGACGGTCAGCCGCGCCGTCGCACTCCGCCGGAGCGCCGCGAGCTGGCGATCGGACGGTTGATCGACGCGACGATCGCCGCCATCGCCGAAGCCGGGTACGCCAGCGCCTCCCTCGGCGAGATCTGCGAACGCTCCGGAGTGTCCCGGGGCGGGCCCTTCGTTCTCACCCGCCGTCTCAGCGCGGAGTGACACTCTGATCGTGGGCGCCGTCAAGGGTCCGCTTGACGGCATCCAGGCCGCGGGACATCACCTCGGCCATCGGCGCGGCCAGCTCGTCGGGGAGCACGTCGCGCGTCCACACCAACCGGCATCGCCGCTCGCCGTCGGCGAAGACCTGCATGGCGGCGCTGTCGTGCTCCGGTCGAACGCTGCCGCCGACGACCGAGTAGACGATCCGGCGTGTGTCGTGATCGACGGTGATCCGCCTTTCCCGGACCACCGTGCCGTCGGCGAAAGTGACGTCCCGGTGGTCGCTCTCGGCCTTGGTGTCCGACACGAACCCCGGTGCCATCCGCGAGGGACCCGCGCCGAAGTCGCCGATCACCTCCCACACGTCGTCGGCACCGGACTCGATCACGATTTCCTTGCTGATGGACGCCATGTCCGTTCTCCCTTGTCTTCCCTGCCGGATGCGTTCAAGCCTCCCCCGAACCAGGCCGCGGGTCTTGAAGATCCTTGCGGAAACTGTCGGACCCTCCGTCTAACGTCGGCGAGTGCTCTCCTTCGCCGATCTCGCCACCCGTCCGGAGTTCGCCGTCGCGGCGGTGGACTGCCGGGACGATCACCGCGGCTGGTCGGTCGAGCGGCCGCGCGACGACGTGCGGCTCGTGCTCGTGCGCCACGGCGGGTTCCGCCGCCGGGTCCGCGGTGTCGGCACGGACCTCGACCACACCGTCGGCTACCTCGGGATGCCCGGCGAGGAGGAGTACTTCTCCCATCCCGCGGGCGGTGACCGGTGCACTTCGATCAGCCTGAAACCCGCGCTCTGGCGCACCTTGGCCGGCGACGCGCCAGTGCTGGAGCGCTCGTCGCTGTACGTGGACGGCACGCTCGACCTCGCCCATCGACGGCTACTGGCCGCCACCCGCGCCGCCGACACCGGCTACGCGGCGGCCGAGGGCCTGATCGGCCTGGTGGCCACGATCGTCAGCCAGGTCGTGGCCACGACCATCCCGGCCGTCGACCGGGCAAGCGCCGGCGACCGGGCGCTGGTGGCCCAAGCCCGCGGCGTCATCGGCGACGGCCATCCCGCCGCGGCGGGCCTGATCCCGCTCGCCGCTCTGCTGGGTGTCTCGCCGTATCGGTTGAGCCGGGCCTTCACCCGCGAGCTGGGAGTGTCGCTGACCCATTACCGCAACCGGGTCCGCGTAGCCCGAGCGCTGGACCGGCTGGAGAACGGCGACACCAGTCTCGCGGTCCTCGCCGCCGACCTCGGCTTCGCCGACCAAGCCCACCTGTGCCGAACCGTGCGCGCACACCTGGGACACACGCCGACCGCCTTACGCGGCCTGCTCGCCTGAGGTTGGGGCACCATCACCGCATACAAGATCTTCGCACCTGCGGGCGGCTGAGTCAGGATAGGGGCGGAACGGCCATCCCGCGCACGTTGTACCGGAGGCCGAACCGTTCCGCTATGCCCGGCACGGCGATTTCGGTGATCAGCTTCCCGGTGGCGCGATCGAACCGCTTGATCCGGACGGGCGCCTTGCCGTCGAACGTCTCGTTGACGAGGTTGACCGACCGCTCGGTGAAGACCACCTGGCTGGCCGAGCCGGAGTTCGAAGCGAATCCGGTGTCGAAGCGCGGTTTCGTGACCCCGGACGCTGTTTCGGTGCTCATGATCCTGCCGTCGGCGGCGAGCCATTCGAGGTGGCCATCCCGCACGGCCTTGGCGTCGTACGACTTCTGGGAGAACGTCTCGCGGTCCACCAGTTCGTCGGCGATGGGGCGTCCCTGGACGTCGACGAGGGGTCGTTCGGTGTACGCACCGTTGCCGGTGTTCCACGAAACGATGGTCATATGGGGTTCGCCGTCGGCGTCGGAGTAGTCGGAAAGGAACGTGATGACACCGTCGCGACACGGCACGTGACGGTTGTGGTCTCCCGCATCGAAGACTCCTCGCCAGGCGAGGACCTTTTCCTTCCCTTCGGTCGCCGGATAAAGCTGGGAAAGCAGTTCCGGCTGCGCGCCGGGGTCGGCCTTCGAGCGCATACCGGGGATCGTGGCCGATTCCGCGAAATGAGCTCCCCCGTCGGTGGCGATTCCATTGAGGACGCCGCCGCACAGCGCGTTCATGAAGTAGTTTCCTTCGACCGGGTAGAGCCGGGAACCGGTCGAGGTGGTGATGGCGACCTGGTTGGCGTAGCCGGCTCCGGAGAAGCCTTCGTTGTAGACCGCGACGAAACCCTTGTTGTCCGGCAACGCGAAAGCCGACTGCTGATGCCCGGCCTTCTTGTTCGCGAAGCTGACCAGACGGTCCTTGCCCAGAATGTAGTCGCGTTCGTCGTCGCTGAAGAACAGCCCGGCGTCCGACCACGCCACATGCGGCTCGGTCATGCCGCTGGTCTCGATCAGCTGTTTGCTTCCGTCCGCCCGCACCAGGACCAGATAAGCGGGCTGCTTTTCCGCCGGCTTGTCGGCGGAGGTGTCCGGACTGAGGTAGAACGTGGCGACGGTTTCACCGAGCTTCACCGCATCGGGATCGGCGATGTCCAGGTCCGCTCCGCCGTCCGGCGACGTGCAGGCCGTCAGTGCCAGGATCGCGCAGGCGGCGAGCGCGACGAGCCGGGGAAGGCGCACCGGGCCGAATCCTCTCAGGCGATGGGTGGTGCGGCCCGCACCCGGCAGGCCGCACCGCTCGACGACGGTCGCTACTTGATGGTCGCGTAAACCTTGGTGCGGTCGTGATCCTTGATGTTGTCGGGGTACACGCCCGGCCCGCCGTTGCTGTCCAAGTCGACCTTGGCGCCGTGCTTGTACGCCTTCCACACCAGCTCGGAACAGTTCAGCTTCCCGTTGCTGTTGTCCTTGTTGTCGGCGAAGTTCGTGTCGTAGGGCATGTCACGGAACTTGTTGTAGGCGTGGTCGGCCGCCTTGTTGCGGGTGGACTGTGTGACGTCGACGTACATCTTGTAGATGGGGCCGCACTTCTTCAGTGTGGACGCCGTGACGGACCGGCTCTTCTGGCCCGAGCCGGGCGCCTCCACGATCGTCTTCGTCGTGTGGTAGATGCCGACGTGGTTGTGCTTGAAAACGGTGGTCTTGGCGTAGGAGTGGAAGATGTCCCCCTTGTTCCGCGCGTTTCCGACCGTCTTCTTCGCGTTGCAGGCGCCATCGTCGGACGAAGCGATGCCGATCTGGCTCGACGCGTCCGCCTCCGCGGCCTGAGCCGGTGCGGCGAACAGGCCGAACATCGCCGTTCCCGCCAGCACGGCGGATGCCGCGGACGAGACCACGGTTTTCCCGATTTTGGACATGGATATCCCCTCTTCACGCTGTGGACAGACGAATTGTGTGCGTGCACACAAGACTTCCGATGGACAGAAGTCATCGGAATCCCTTTGCCAGAGGGCCCCCGTCCGTTGACAGACATGAACCTAACCGCTCGGGAGAGCCTTGGGAGTCCAGCGAACACCTGACAGCGCCGGTCGGTCCGCGACGCCAAGGTCGGAGTCCGCGCTTTGGAGGTGCCGGATTTCTCCGGCTCAGCGCTCCGCCGGTGCGATGCCGATGGCGACGGCGGCCGGCGCGCGCACGACGGTTGAGCTCACCCGGCCGGCGATCCTCGACGAGCGATCGCCGGCCGGGCGCTCAGGTCAGCGCCCTCGGGGAGCTATAGCGTCGCCTCCCACGCGGTCACCGCGCCACCGGTGACCTGGTTGATCCAGGCCCGATACCCGGGAACGCTGTTGTAGATTCCGGGACCGTTGAGGCAGTTGCTGCTGTTGTTACCGGATCGGCTGGTAGCGCCGGTCAGCTCACCGCCCAAAATGGACGGTCCGCCGGAGTCGCCGTAGCAGGCACTGGTTCCGGGTGCGCCCTGGAAACAGATCTCCTTGCCCGGCTTGAAATTGGCGGTACACCTCGAGTCCGAGACGGTGGTGGTGTCCACCTCGCGAAGCTGTGGCGACGCACCGCCGCAACCGGGCGTACCGCAGGTCTGCCCGTGACCGATCAGCTTGTTGACGGTGCCGACGGCCGGGCTGGTGGCCGCGATCTTGATCGGCGTGGCAGTGGCCGCTCTCGACAGCTTCACCACGGCGATGTCGTTCGCGCCGAGGGTCGCGCTCGCCGCGGCGATGACCTCGCCGCCGGAGCCGGTGTTGACCGCGCCTATCCGAGCGGAGAAACCGCCGCCGGTGGAGCCTTGGACGCAGTGCCTCGCCGTGACGAGCCATTGCGGTGCGATCAGCGACGCTCCGCAGAAATGACGGCCATTGCGTTGCAGCGACGCGAAGAAGGAGTAAGGAGTGGTGACGACCTTGCCGCCGATGATGAAGGTTTCGATCGGCGGCCCGGCCGGCGGCTCGGCCACTGCCGCGGGCCCGGCGAAGAGCGACCCGGCGACAACGGCGGCGGCGATCATGGAAATACGTCGGATCCACATGGTTTTTCGGCCTCCTGCAAGGAAAGGGGAGTCCAGCATGGGACGGGATTCAGCAGTGTCACGTCTATCAACACTCGACCGTAGTGCGCCGTAAAGTATCCGGTACCCCCGATGGTTCTGAATCGGACATACCATCTATGAGCGCTTCCCCGATGATCACGTGACATGAGCCAAGGACCGGCGCAGGGCCGCGACCGCTTCGGCGAACGCGCAGGGACCCGGGCGCACATCACCGAACGTCGTCGACCGCGCCACGCGCGGCCCGATGGGCAGGATCATCGGGCGGGGCAGCCGGAAAAGGCTGTGTGGAAATAGGGACACTCGACGTCCCTATTTCCACACACCCCACCCCGCCCACGCCACGTTCGCCTTCCTCTCGACAACCAGGAGATCCAGCTGAAGATCGGCTCATCCGCGACATGACCAAAGGCATGCGTCACCCGGTCTGGAAGTGATCACCCGCGCAGGACGTACCCGACGCCACGCACGGTGTGGATAACGGGCGGCGGTCCGAGCTTGTGCCGCAACTGCGCGATCAGCACCTCGAGCGCGTTGGGCGACGGGGGCACCAGTTCGTCCCAGCCCGCGTCGGTCAGGTCGCGGCGCCGGACCGGCTCGCCCGCCGAGACCACCAGCCGGTGCAGGACCGCGAACTCCTTACCGGTCAACGTCAAGGTGACGCCACCACGTCGCGCCTCGTGCCTGCCGATGTCCAGTTCGAGGTCGAGGAAATCCAGCACCGGCGCCGCTCCTGAGTCGCCACGGCGGCACAGGCTTCGCACTCGCGCGACCAGTTCGGCCATCGCGAAGGGCTTGACCAGGTAGTCGTCGGCCAGGGCCAGTCCGGCGATCCGGTCGGCGATGGTGTCGCGCGCGGTCAGGAACAGCACCGGGACCTCCCAGCCATCCCGGCGGCGTTCGCCGACGTAGCCGAGGGAGTCCCCGGCGGGAAGCATCCGGTCGAGCACGACGCAGTCGTAGGCATTGACACTCAGCGCTTCGTCGGCGTCAGGGAGGTCCTTGGCGACATCGACGGCGAACCCGGAGCCGCGAAGTGAAGCCTCGACGGCTAACCGGAGATCCTCGTCGTCCTCGGTGACCAGTACACGCACCCGACGACCGTAGCGTGATCACCCGGCGAGCTCTATCAACCAACCTCGGTCCGCGGCCTTCGCGCCGGCCTGGAAACGGCTGCGCGCGCTGAGCCGGTGCATCAGATCGGACACCATCCTCCGGACGGTCCGCTCGGAGATGCCGAGACGGGCCGCGGCCGACTCGTCGGTGTAGCCGTTCATGAGCAGCGTCAGCAGGTCCACTTCGCGCCGGGTCGGCCCCGATCCGGTACACGGCGCGGCGCTGAACGGCCTTTCGGAGGGCCGCCACAATCGTTCGAACAGCTCGGCCACGACCCTCACCACGCTGGGCACGCGGGACTCGGTGAGCTCACCGCGCTGGTCCCCCGGCAGCAACGCGAGCGTCCCGTCGACGACCATCGCGGTCATCGGTACGGCGGGCACGGTGCGGATTTCGGCGCCGTGGGAGGCGAAAGTGTCCAGCCGCCTGGCCGCCTCCGGGTTGTTCCCCGCCTCGACCGGCACGAGTACCCGGTAGCGCACGCCGCGCCGCAGGTTGTCGCGGTCCGCGGTACGGAACATCGGCAGCGGTCCGGCCATCGCCATCAGGACGAGTACCTCACGGGTCGCCGTGGGAAGCGTCATGCCACCCGTTCCAGCTGTCCGGACGACGCCCGGCCGGATTCCAGGCGGACGGTCCTGGCCCCGGCGAGCGAGAAGTCCCTCGCGCGCGTCGTGACGATGGCGGCGCTGCGGCCGGTCGCGGGCAGTAGCGCCGCGACCTGGCTTCGGGCCGCGGCGTCGTCGAACACCAGCAGCACGCGCCGCCCGGCCAGCTCCGAGCGCCACAGCGCGGCGCGTTCGTCCACATCGGACGGGATCAGCGTGGGCGGGAACCCGAGACCGCGTAACAGCCGCTCCAGTACAGCCGCGGTCGTCAGAGGCCGGGACCCGCCGTGCAGATCGACGAAGAACTGGCCGTCGGGAAAGCGTTCGCTGACCCGATGGGCCGCGGCCACCGCGAGCGCTGTCTTTCCCACCCCGGCCGCACCGGTGACGACGATCGCGGGCGCGCACCCGGTCAGTGCCCGGCCAAGGACCAGGAGCTCCCGCTCCCGGCCGATCAGCGGCTCGACCGCCCGCGGCAGCTCCCGTCGCGGCCGGTCCGGTGCCCCGGGGCCGTGCACCGCTTGGAACGCCTTCATCAGCTCGGGCCCCGGGCGCACCCCCAGTTCGGCGGCCAGGAGCCGCCGCGCCCGGTGGAACGTGGCCAGTGCCTGCGCCGGGCGTCCCCTCTCGTGCTGTGCCCGGATCAGCCGCGCCCAGACGTCCTCGCGCAGCGGGTCGTCCGCGGTCAGCGACTGAAGCGTGGCCACCGCGTCGGCCGTCCGCCCGAGCCCGAGCTGGGCCGCGGCGAGCGACTCCCGCAGCTGCCGATGCAATTCGTCGAGCCGCTCGACAGCGTCGTCGGCGAGGACGTCCAATCCTTCGAACGGCCGCCCCCGCCACAGCCGCAAAGCCTGCCCTACGAGAGTCAACGCGGTTCCCGGCGCTCCTGCGGCCAGGGCCTGCGCGGCGTCGTCGGCGAGAGTCGCGGCACAGTCGGCGTCCAGTTCACCGGGGCCGACGTGCAGCCGATAGGCCCCGGCCCGCCCTTCGATGCGGGGGCCGGCGTCGTGTTCCGGCAGCAGCCGTCGCAGTTGCCACATGTACGTCTTCAAGTTCGCTTCGGCCGAAGCCGGCGCGGCCTGTTCCGGCCAGGTGTTCTCGATCAGCCGATCCACCGCGACCCACGCGTTAGGCTGCACCAGGAGCGCGGCCAGCACCGTGGCGGGTTTCCCGCCGGCCGGCCTGCTCGTGACACCGTCGCGGCCACGCACCTCGAGTGGCCCCAGGACCTGGAAGAGCACCATGCTCGCACCCCCTTGCTTCGTGTCTCCCTACGATCGCGCCATGTACCTGAGGTTCCGATGACAGGGCCGACGGCGCGCGTGCTGGTCGTGGAGGACGACGAAGACCTCCGTGTGGCGATCACCGCCGAGCTGCACGGGAGCGGCCTGCCCGTCCGCGAGGCCGGTGACCTGGCACAGGCCGACGCCGAGCTGGCCGCGGGCGGGTTCGCGTGTGCGGTATTCGATCGGATGCTGCCCGACGGCGATTCGATCGATTACGTTCACCGCCGCCGTCAGGAGGGCTGGGCGGTACCGGTGCTGTTCCTGACCGCGCGCGACAGCCTCGCCGACCGGGTCGCCGGATTCGAGCACGGCGGCGACGACTATCTGGTGAAGCCGTTCGCGGTGGCCGAGATGAGCGCCCGCGTCCACGCGCTCTATCGCCGCGCGGGCGCCGGACGGCCGTCGGTGCTGCGCCACGAGGACCTCGAAATGGACTGCGCGCGGCGGCAGGTGCGCCGCGGCGGCGCGCTACTCACCTTGAGCGACAAGGAGTTCGCGGTGCTGGAGTACCTGCTTTCGCGGCCGGATCAGGCTGTCGGGCGCGACGAGCTGATCGAGCACTGCTGGGACATGAGCACCGACCCGATGTCCAATGTGGTCGACGTGGTGATCCGGCGCCTGCGGGTGAGGCTCGGCGATCCCGAGGTCATCCACACCGTCCGCGGCCGCGGCTACCGGATCGCGGACCGGTGAAGGGTTCCGCGGCCGATCGCCTCCGCCGCCTGCGGTGGCTGCTCACCTGGCTGTTCACCGGGCTGAACGCCGCCGGGCTGGTCGTGCTCGCCTGGCTGGCCGTGAGCGCCGACCTGCAGCAGCGCGAAGTCCAGCTTGACGCTGAGCTCGCCCGTGTCACCGCACCGGTCAAACGGCTGATCATGGGCGAAGGCGACGCCATCACCACCACCTACGTCGGCCAGGACGAAGTGAACCGGCAATGCCCGCAGTTCGTGATCCTGCCCAGCGGCGCGGGCGGGTTCCCGCCCTACACGAGCGGCCGGACCTGCGTGCCGGTCGATGCCAAGCGGTTGCAGACCTTCGCCGACCTGTCGGTGCGGAACGGGGCCGTGCTCAACGGCTACAGCAGCGGAACCGCGGGCGAGATGGTCCGCGTCGGCGTCGAGCCCTTCCGCAACCGCAACAACCAGGAGTCGGGCGCCATCGTCGCGGTCGCCGACGCGCGGGACGCACTCGCCGCGCATGACCAGCTGAAGTTGCTGGTCATCGGCGGCTGCCTGATCCTGCTGGGTGCCGTCGGCGTGACCGGGCACGTGCTGTCCGGACGCGCGATCCGGCCCGCGGCCGCCGCGCTCCACCAGCAGGAAATCCTGCTCGCCGAGACCGCACACGACCTGCGCACGCCGGTCGCGGCGCTGCGCGCGCTGGCCGAAGCGGCGCTGCGCAACCCCGCGGAGAGCGACGAACTGCTGCCACGGACGGTCCGGCTCGCCGCGCGGATGGGCGGCATCATCGACGGCCTGCTCGTACGCGCGCGGCTGGCGGCCGGGGTCGAATCGCTGGCCATCCAGCCGGTGCGGCTGGACCAGCTCGTCGCGAGCGTCGTGGCGGAGACGCCTGCCGAGGGCGCGCAAGTGACGCTGGTGGCGGCGCCGTCGGAAATCTCCGCCGACCCCACGCTGGTCCAGCGCGCGGTGGCCAACCTGCTCGACAACGCGCTGCGCCACGGACGGCGTCCCGGTTACGAAGCCATCGTGCACGTCACGGTCGCCGGCGGTCAGGTGACCGTCGCCGACAGCGGGCCGGGGATCGATTCGTCCGTTGCGGAGGAGAATTTCGACCGGTTCACCAGCGGCGGCGGGTCGAGCGGGCTCGGCCTGTCGATCGTGCGATGGGTCGCGCTCGCGCACGGCGGCAGGCTGCGCGTCTACAACGCCGAAGAAGGCGGCGCGATCTTCGAACTGAAGCTGCCGGAAGCGCCCTGACCGCGAAATGTATCCGAGCGGCTCCATTCTGTACCTCGTTCTTCTATGATCGGACGGTGCCGGAGAGGGGATTGAAGCGGCGGTTGCCGCTCACTGTGCTGGCTGCGACCTGCGTAGCCCTCGTGGTCGCCGTCGCCACCGGCGCGGTGAAACCCGTCCCCGGTCTGGGGCTCACGCAAGCCGGGCATTGGGTCGCCAGCCCCGCTCTCGGTTTGGTCTTCCTCGTCAACGGTGCCAACCGGAGCGTGGATGCCCAGGCCGCCATGCCGGGTCTCGAACCCGGCTCCGACGTGGTCCAGGGCGACACGAGCGCGTACGTGGTCGGCCAGCGGCGGATCATCGAATTCGGCAAGTCCGATCTCACGGTGAGCCGCACGGTGGACCAGCCGGTGACCGGGGAACGGCCGGTCCTGCTCGAAACCGCGGGCGGACCCTACCTCGTCTTCCGCGAGGCCGGGCGCGTCGTCCGGCTCGGCGACGAGTTCGCGTCGATCGACACGGGCGGTTCCCTCGGCGATCCGGTCGCCACCTCGGACGGCACGGTCTGGCTGCAGCGCACGGGCGACGGGAAGCTGTGCCGGCTGGCAAAGGGTGCCCACGCCGTCGGATGCGCTGTACAGGCCGCCCGCGGGCATACCGGTGCGCTGACCGTCGTCGGCGACACCCCGGCGTTCGTCGACACCACGGCGAGCACCCTGCAGACCGTCACCGACGCCGGGCTCGGAAAGCCGCTGTCGCTGAAGGCGTCGTTCAGCCCGGCCGCGCAAATCGCCTCGGCCGACGCGGCCGGACGGATCGCGGTCCTCGAGCCGGGCTTGCGCAAGCTGTACCTCCTCGACGCGAGCGGCCTGAGCGCCGGACGCGACCCCGGCCCTCCCAAGACCATCGACCTGTCCGACGGCCAGTACTCGCGGCCGACCGCTTCGTCGTCGGCGGTCGTCCTGCTCGATCTGACCCGCAACACCGTGGTCACCTACTCCCCCGACGGCTTGCCGCGGCACACGATGCCGATCCCGCCGGAGAACGGGTCGCCGAAGCTCTCGCGCGGCGAGGACAAACGGGTCTACATCGAAGGTGCGCAAGGCAACCACGTCCTCGTGGTCGATCCCGAGGGCACGGTCGCGCAGGTCGCGGTGACCGCCGACAAGCCGCCGGTCTCCCAGCCGACGACGGTGCCCCCGTCCTCGACGACCCAACTGCCCCCGCAACGCGGAAATGGAGGCGACCGGCCGAAGCCGCAGCCACAGACGAAGCCGCGACCGCCTTCGACTCCCGTCAAGGCGCTGGCGGCGAGCCCGCCCGGCCTTCCCAGCGGTCTCCGCGCCACCTTGGCGGGCACGACGGCGAGCGTCACCTGGGGCGCGGCGACACCGAACGGCGCCGCGGTGACCGGATACCGCGTGTCGTGGACGCCGTCGTCCGGATCGGGCGCGGGTTCGGCCGCGCTCGGCGGTGGCGCTCGGTCGACGTCGATCCCGAATCTGCGCGACGGCGTGACGTACACGATCGCGGTCACGGCGGAGAACCGCGCGGGACGGGGCGCCCCGGCGACGACGAGGGTTTCCCCGCCCGCGGGACCGAAGCCGACGATCACCATCAGCCGCGGCAAGACCGGGACCTACGACGAGACGTGCGAGGCGCCGGCGTGCGCCAAGATCCGTGTGGTGATGAAGGGCTTCACCCCGGGAACCCGCGTCAAGGTCAGGCCGTGGTCGAGCGACCCGGACTACAGCAACGAGGGCCGCTCGTGCGACATCCCGGCCAGTGGGAACCTCACCTTCGAGGCGTTCGACTTCGGCCAGGTCGGCAACCAGGTGTGGGTGGTCACCAACACCGGCGTGAAGTCCAACGTCATCACCTGGCAGTCGGGCTAGGGAACGCAGCGGGCACCGCGAATGCCCTTGCTCTCGCTTTCGTAGGAGCGCACGCTGTCGGTCGCCTGGACGACGAAGCAGTACTGCCGGCCGGGCTCGACATCCACCCGGTAGGCCGTGCCGCTCTCGACGTAGTGAGTCTTCCGCGGCAGGTCCACGCCCGCGACGATGACGGCGTAGTGCAGCGTGGATCCGGTGCTGTTCCAGGAGAGTTGGACGTACTTGCCGTGGTCGACCGGATCGGCGAGGTCGAGTCGCACGGGGTCGGCGGTCATGGTGGGCGCGGTGGTCACCGGTTCGGCGCTCGCGGGCGGCACGTTCAGCTCACGTGGCCGGTTCTGCAGTACGAAAGCCACCGCTGCGGCGAGGACGACGGCCCCGGCCGCGACGCCGGCGATCAACCGGCTTTTCCCTTTACGGCGGGACTTCGCGTGCTCCGGGCCGTAGTCAAGGATCGGCGCGCCAAGGGGGCGCGGGGTGGCCGCGGTGCCGGGCGTCGCGCCGAGCCGGGTGGCGACCAGGGTGGCGTCGATCGGGCGGGCGCCGGGGTCACGTGCCAGCAGTGAGGCCACGAGCGGACCGAGGCCCGCCGGGAGGCCGGGCCGGTCGATCGGGGCCACCGGTCCGCTGAGCACGCGCAGCGTCAACTCGTCCGCGGTCTCGCCCGGCTCTTCCCGCGCCGGGGAACGGCCGGTGAGCGCGAAGTACAGCAGGGCGCCGAGACCGTAGAGATCGGTACGTTCGTCGCGGATGCCGTCGGTGATCGTTTCCGGCGCGAGGAATCCGACATCGGAATCGCCGGGGAACGACTGACGCAGCGCGAGCCCGAAGTCCGCCAGCACCGGTGCGCCGGACGCGCGGAAGAGGACGTTGCCTGGCGTCATCCCACCGTGGACGACGCCCGCCTGGTGCGCCGCGGCCAGCGTCGTCGCGAGGGCTTCGCCCAGGGAAAGCACATCCTGGACGGAAAGCGGCCCGAAGGTCCCGACGAGTTCGGCCAGCGATTGCGTGCAGAGTTCCATCCGGACGGCGAACCGCCCGTCGGGCAATTCCTTCGCCTCGGCGGGAACAAGGACCGTGTCGAGCTCGCTCAGCGAGTTCAACGCGGAGAGTTCCTTCTCCAGCTCACCGCGGGTGCGACGATCGACGCGACCGGGGTACACCTTGAGCGCGAAGGCCTCGCCGGTCACATGGTCCATCCCGGCCAGCACGGTGGCGGACGGGCCCTCGCCCAGCGGCACCAGCTCGTCGTCTTCCATCGTTCCCAGTCTGTCATCCACGGGCCGTCAACGGCGAGCAAGTCCGGTTATTGCCGTCTCCGCCGATGTACCGCGGATGTATCCGCCATGGACCCCCGCGGGTCACTCTTGCCGCCACGGCGGTGGTTTCTCCACGCCCCATGACCAAGGAGGCGAACATGAAGCGGAATCTGCGGCGCGCGGCCGTCTACGGAGTGGCCGGGCTGGCGACCGCCGCGCTCGGCGCGACGACGGCGAACGCGTTGGTGGACAACACGGACGACAGCGCGGCCCCGGCACCCGTACAGGCCCAGGCGCCGGCTCCCGCGCCGGCGCCGGCGCATGTGCCCGGAGCCGCGCCGGTCGCGCCGAAGCAGGCGACCGCCTTGCCGAAGGCACACACGGCGCCCGCACAGCCGGCCGCACCCAAGCCCGTGCACCATGTCAAGCCCGCCGCGGCCCATCGCGCGGCCGTACCGGTCGCGTTGTCGAAGCCGCAGGTGAAGAAGGTGCGACAGGCGCCTCAGCAGAAGCGGTTCGTGGTGCAGGCGGCGGCCAAGGCGCCGACGGTGTCTCCGTTGCGCATGGCGATCGCTCCGGCCACCCCGAAACTGGACACCGCGATCAAGGCCGTCGACGACGCGCGCAAGACCGTCAAGACCGCCGAAAAGACGTTGCGTAACGCCAAGAACAAGCTCGCACAGTCCGAAAAGGACTTGAAGGACCTCCGCGAGTCGATGAAGCCGGGGCCCGGCAAGAAGCCCTGCCACGACCACAAGGACAGGCACGACCGGATCAAGAAGGCCAACCTCCCCGACGACCTGGCGAAGCGACTTGCCGCCCTTCGCACGGAAGGCAAGACGATTTCGAAGTCCACCCACAAGTCGGGCAACACGGTCACGAAGACGGCGAGCTCGTCGGGCAACGGCGCTTCCTCGTGGTCCAGCGCGACTTCGACCAACGGCATCGTCTCCGCCAACGCCTGGTGACGCCATGACCGCGACGCTTGAACCCACCCAGTACATCGTGATCCCACAGGACGTCTGGGAGCGCGAAGACGCGCCGCCACCGCCCGTCGGCGAATTCGAGCCGTATCCGGAGGACGAAGCGGAATACCCAGCGTACGAACGCGAACCACTGAGCGTCGGCGCTTACACGGGTCTCGGCGGCGCGACGGGATCGCTGGCCTTCGGCATCGCGGCGGGCGCGCTGGCGGCTTCGCCGCTGGGGCTGGCGATCGGCGTGGTGGCGGGCGTCTTCGGCGGCCTGATGGGCCATTCCTTGGCCGAGGAAGTCTACGAGCGAACGCATTGAGCCGATGGTGCAGGTCCGAACGGAAACGAGGACAGTGGTGAACAACAAAGCAGACCCGACGAGGGCCATCCTCTACTCGGTGGCCGGCGGCGTCCTGACCGCGGTGTTCGGCGTGCTCGGGGCAACGGACGCGCACGCGGAGCCGAGGGACACCGCCGGTCAGCCACCTGCCAAAGATCCGAGCCCGAAGAAGGCGGAGGCACCGGCGGGCCGGCTGACCGGACCGACCCCGGAACGGGCGCGACAGCAGGCGGCGGACGTCCGGAAGGCCCGGGAGGACCGATCAGCGAAGGAGAAAGAGAAGACCACGACAAAGGAGGTCAAGGCCGAGACACCGCAAAGGAAAACCGCCAGAGACGCCGGGCGATCGTCGGAACAGGAGAAGAAAAAAGAGGAAAAGAAGGACGATGGGAGGAGCCGGTTGACCGGACCGACTCCGGAGCGAGCACGGCAGCAGGCGGCAGACGTCCGGAAAGCTCGGGAGGACCGGTCAACAAAGGAAGAAAAGAAGACCAAAGAAGATAAAAGGGCGTCGAATTCGCGCGACCTTGTCGACGACGGCGGGCGCGGAGCAGGGGGCGGCACCCGCGAGATCATCCAGGATCTGACGTCGGCGGGATCCCGGCCTGAACCAACGGAACGCTTTCCCATGGATTTGTCCCGTCCCGCGGACAAGAAGAAGGAGGAGACACTAGAGGAGAAAGTTGCCAGGACGTCACCGTCTCCGGAGCGAGCGCGGCGGCAGTCGGCGGATGTCCGGCAGGCGCGGAAAGACCAGTCGCGGGCTCAGAAGACGAAGGGTGGCGCTGAGGAGAAAAACTCTTCCGGGCAGGCGCGGGTGCCGGATCACCTACGCGAGGTACTCACCGACAAGCCGAAGTCGGACAGCGTTGACCGGCTTCCGGGAATGCTGCCGAACACCGTGGTCACCGATCGCGGCAAAAGCGCGGGAGCACGCGGAGGGCAGCGCGAAAACCTCGATGACGTGCTGACCTCCGGTCCCACGCGTAAGCAGGCCGATGAATTCCCCGGGATGGCCAAGAATACCCCCGCCCGGGCCGGAAAAGTCACCGTCAAGGACCCGGACGACCACTTGGTCGGCAACGTGCTTGACGAGGCCCGGGAAACCATCGTGGAGGGTTTGGAGTCGATTCCGCCCGCCATCAAGGGCTTCGTGGACGCGAACCAGGACGCCACGACATGGTCCGAGGCCGATCCGAACAGTGCCGAGTGGCGCGCGGCCAACCAACGCATCAAGGAACGCGGCAAGGCGATCGAGGGCGTCGTTCGAAACCCGGGCAAAGTCGTGGAAGAAGTCATCCGTCCGTACAAGGAGGACTGGAACAGCGACAAGCCGGAGCGTGTCGTCGGCCGGGCGGCGGTCGACATCGGCACGATGTTCATCCCCGGTGCCGGCATCAGCAAGAGGGTGCTCAACGCGACCGAGGCGCTGTCCGGAGAGCGGGGACCCGATCTCGGCGCCGTCGCCCAGGCGCGACCGGACAGTGAATCCGGCAAAGGATCAACGACGGGAACTCCCGCGCCCGGCGACCACCCTTCCCGCCCGGACGGTGTCGCTGGAACACCGAACCAGCAGAATCCGCCTGATCGAACTGACAGTGCACCAACGGCCGGCACTCAAGGCTCCAAGGCGGGCACGACCACCGCACCAGGGGCGTCCCGTTCACCGAAAGATGGCGATCGACGCGGCCGCAGGGTGCTCCCGAACCCAGTGACGCGACTACCCACGTTGCCCCGGGCCGACTCCCCCGCCCGCCGCCCGGCCGACACATCCCGGCGGGACACCGACACCCCGTCTTCGCGGACGCCTGACAGCGGCGAGTCCAGGCAGCGGCCGAACGACCGCACGCCGGAAGCCGGCCCGAACCCTTCCCCGGAAGGACGGGACCCGGCTGACTCGGCGAACCGGTGCAGGACGAACAGCTTCGTGCCTGGCACTCTGGTGTTGATGGCCGACGGAAGCCGCGAACGCATCGAGAACATCAAGCCCGGTGAACTGGTGGCAGCCAGGAACCCGGAGACGGGAGCGTCGGGGGCGCGCCCCGTCGCCGCAGTGATCACCGGTTCGGGGCACAAGGAACTCGTCGAGATCACCCTCGACATCAACGGCATGGCAGGTGACCGAACCGGCGTGCTCGTCGCCACCGACGAGCATCCGTTCTGGATCGAGAGCGAGCGGCGCTGGGTCGACGCCGAGGACCTGGCGCCCGGACAGCGTGTGCAGACGCCCGATGGACGCGCGTTGGCGATCACCGCAACCCGCCTGAGCACGGCGCAGCGGACGGTGCACAACCTCAGCGTCACCGACATCAACACCTACTACGTCATCGCCGGTGATGCACCCGTTCTCGTCCACAACGCCAACCGGCCCTGCGGCGTTACATCCATGATCGACCAAGACCCACTGCTGGTGAAAGCAGCCGAGTCGGCAGGCAAGAACCAGCGAATTCAGAAGGAAATGGATGACTTGGTACAGCAGTTCCGCGAGGGAAACACGAATCCCGGCCTGGGGAACAAGGCCCTCGAAGGCACGGACATCCAGTACCTCAGGGGGCGGAACGGCGGCCGTGTCTTCTTCCGGAATACTGATGAGGGGATGCAGATCGTCGGCAAGGCCGACAAGGCGAATGAGTCGCGGGTCATCAAACGCCTCAAGGAACTCTACGGTGGCTGAGCATGTATGAGCGCACAGAGAACGGCTTGAAGCTGGAGCTGGAGTTGGGCGGTGACCCACCGGAGGCGTGCGAAAACGCCGACGGCTGGGTTACCTTGCCTGACGGCTCCAGGTGGACGGCGACCTTTCTGAGCTACGCCGAACTAGGACGGATCCTGGACCGGTGGAAGGTGTCGGGTGAATGCCTCAACGGCACTTACTTCACTTGTCCCGACTTGGTCCTGATCCGCGAGCCGGGGGTTCGGAACATGTTTTCGGCCGTTCGGGATTTGGTCGCGGACGGTGGCCATGCCTTGGCGTTGGGCAGGATCAGCTGAGGCGGCCGCGCGGCCGGCGGATGTATCACGGATGACCCGTTCCTGTACCTGGCCGATTACGCTGAGCCGGTGGCATGATGGGCCGAACGGTCCAGCGGGATCGACTTCGCAGGGGGCAAGGTGAGCAAGTCCAGGGCTGGGGAGGCCTTCGAACTGATCGCGGCGAACATCCAGGGCGTGATCCGCGGCAAGCCGGAGATCGTCCGGCTCGCCGTGGCCGCGCTCTTCGCCGAGGGGCACCTGCTCATCGAGGACGTCCCCGGCCTCGGCAAGACCACCTTGGCCCGCTGTCTCGCCCGCAGTATCGGCGGAAGCTGGAGCCGGATCCAGTTCACCCCGGACCTGCTTCCCGGCGACATCACCGGCGTCACCGTCTATCACCAGAAGGACGAGCGGTTCGCGTTCCACCCCGGCGGGGTCTTCTCCAATATCGTGGTCGCCGACGAAATCAACCGTGGTACCCCGAAAACGCAGTCCGCGCTGCTCGAGGTGATGGCCGAGCGACGGGTCACGGTCGACGCCGTCGGGCACGAGGTGCCACGGCCGTTCCTCGTCATCGCCACCCAGAACCCGATCGAGATGGAGGGCACCTACCGGCTGCCCGAAGCCCAGCTCGACCGGTTCCTGATGCGGATTTCGGTCGGCTACCCGGATCTGCAGTCCGAGGTCATGGTGATCATGGGCGACTGCGCCGGTGTCTCGGCCGACGACCTGCCCGCCGTGGTCGACATCCCGATGCTGCTGGCCGCCATCGCCGAGGTCCGCGCCGGTCATCTCGATCAGGCTGTCTGCGAGTACGCCGCCCGTATCGCCGCGGCCACCCGAGTGCATCCCGCCGTGCGGTTCGGCGCGAGCCCGCGCGGCAGCATCGCGCTCGTCCGGGCCGCGCAGGCGATCGCCTCGACCGGAAGCCGCCAGTTCGTCACCCCCGACGACATCAAGGAAGTCGCCGTCCCGGTCCTCGCGCACCGGCTCGTGCTCACCGCGGAGGCCGAGCTCAACCAGCGCGGCCCCGCGGACATCGTGGCCGAAGTGCTCGCGTCCGTCCCGGCGCCGGCGATGAACCACGCGGGCCGCTGACCATGCGGCTGACCGCCCGCGGCGTGCTCCTGCTCGTGGTGTCGGTACTGCTGCTCGCGATCGCCGAGTGGGCGGGCTACCCGTTGTTCCGCGTGCTGGGCGCGGTCGGGCTCGCCGCGGTGGCCGCCGCGGTCGTCGTCACGGCACGCGGCCTGCGCGTCGACGTCACCCGCGAGATCTATCCGGAACGTGTCGAACGCGGACGTCCGGCGCTGGCGAAGCTGACGATCCGCAATCTCGCCGGGCGTCGTCAGCGCGGGTTCGACGCCAGGGACAAGGCGGGCGTCGCCGTCCAGACCGTCCGGGTCCGGTCGCTCGCCCAGGACGCCGAGGCCACCTATCGCTACGAACTGCCGACCGGGCACCGAGGCAGGCTCCCGGTCGGGCCACTGGCGCTGCACCGCGTCGACCCGTTCGGCCTTGCCAGGAACCGGCTTTCCGCCGGGGAGACCGCGGAGCTCTGGGTGCATCCGCGTCGGCATCCCGCGCGTGCGCTGACCGGCGGGTATCCGCGCCATCACCACGACGGCAGCACGACCGACTCGCTGCGGGGCTCGCTCGACATACGCGACGTCCGTGAATACCAGCCGGGCGACGAAGTCCGGCACCTGCACTGGAAGGCCACCGCGCGCACCGGCCGGATGATGGTCCGTGACTACGCCGATCCGCAGCAGCCGCGGTTCACGCTCCTGCTCGACACCCGCCGCTCGTCCTTCACGCCCGAAGTTTTCGAGGAAGCCGTCGACGTCGCCGCGTCACTGTTGCACGCGTCCGCGATGGCCGGGCACCACACCCGGCTCGTCGCTTCCGGCGGTCTCGACCTCACCACCGCCGGCGGCCCGCTCGGTTCGCGGCTTCTGCTCGACGAGCTGTGCCAGATCGCCCAGGACACCGGGGAGACGCTCGTGACGCGCGAACTGGCCGCCGCGCGCGACCAGGGCGGCTGCCTGATGGCCGTCACCACCGGCAGGCTGGACGGACTGACCGCCCTGCGGCCTCGCTATTCCTCGCTGTTCCTCGTCGATCTCGCCGCGACCGAACCGATCGCCGTTCCGGGCGTCCGCGTGCTCAACGCCGACGACGCCGCGCACGCGGTCCGCAAGTGGAACGAGGTGGCTGGATGAACCGGCTCACCGTCGCGCTGATCCTGCTGGCCGCCATGGTCGCGGGACTGTTCTTCGCCCCGGTGTTCGGCGTGACGGCGCTGCTCATCCCCATCGGCGTTCCGTTGATACTGGCCTTCGGCGTCACCGAGCTGTGCGCGCGCTGGGAATCCCTGGTGCCGTGGCGGGCATTGCTGCTGCTGATCGCCGGGCTGGCCGGTGTCGTGGAGACCGTGCTCTACTCGACGACAGCTTCCGGTTTTCCCACCGGGGCGACGTTTTCCGCGCTCGCTGACGGCGTCACCGAATCCTGGCGGCTCGCGCTGCAGTCGACGTGGCCTGCCCGGCCGGAGCCGTCCACAGTGCTGTTCGTCCCCCTGCTGGTGCTGCTGGCCGGGGTGCTCGGGGTGGAGCTGCTGAAGCTGCGGCGGCCGATCCTGGCCCTTCTCCCGAGCTTCGGAGTCGTGGTCGTGAGCCAGCTTTTCCAGGCGATGTCCGGATTCCCTGCCCTGTTCTGCGGGCTCGGGTACGCGGCCGTCGCCGGCGGGGTGTTCGTCCTGATGCCGCAGGCGGACGCCGAAGGGCACCGAAGCAAGGTCCCCGCTTTGGCGCTGGCCGCGCCCGCGGTCGTGCTCGGCGTCGGCGGCGCGCTCGTCGCGAACCTGCTCGTACCCGCGCCCGGTCCGGCGTATTCGCTCAAGCAGGACCAGCTCGCCGAGCTCGACGCGCGGGTCGCGAGTCCGCTCGACGACCTGGCCTATCGGCTGGAACATCCGGGCACGCCGGTGTTCTCCTTCCGCGGCGACGCCGGCACCGACCGCTGGCCGCTGGTCGTGCTCGAAGACTTCGACGGCGTCAACTGGACCCCCGGCAGCCGCTATCGGCGGCTCGGCACCGAACTCGCGCCCGGTCCGGCGGTGGCCGTGCCCACGCACCGGCGCTCGGCGACGGTCACCACGAGCGGCCTGACCGGACCGTGGCTGCCCAGCCAGACCTGGCCCGCCGCGGTGGGCGGGATCGCGCCGCTGGTCGATGAAGCGCAGGGCACCCTCTGGCTGCCGCGCCCCGGTGACGGCCCACAGCAGTACGCCCTGAGCTGGTGGTCGCCGGAGATCCACTCTGCCGATCTGCTCGACGCGGCGCTCGACTCTTCCGCGCCCGGCGGTCTCGCCGGTATCGGAGACGTCCCACCGGAGGTCGGCCAGCTGGCTCGTGAAGCCGTCGGCGGGCTGCGCCCCAGCTTCCGAACCGCGCTCGCGCTGGAGCGTTTCCTGCGCGAGCGCTACCAGCTGGCCACCGGAACCGACCTGCCGTCCGGGCACAGCTGGCCACAGCTGCGGAAGTTCCTCTTCGAGTCCAAGCTCGGCACGAGTGAGCAGTTCGCGAGCGCGTATGTCGCCCTCGCGCGGACGCTCGCCATCCCGTCCCGGTTGGTCGTCGGCTTCCGGACGCCGGACAAAGCGGATGCCGACGGCGGCTACACCGTCCGCAACGGCGATGTCGTGGCCTGGCCCGAGGTCGCGGTCTCCGGCGTCGGCTGGGTGGCGCTGGATCCGATGGGCGCGGCGCGCACCGGAACCGGCGGTGCGAACAGCCTCGCGGCGGTGACAGCGGAGGCTCGCACGCAGCTCCCACCGGCCGGGCAGGTCCAGGACCGGCCGCTGCCCGGGGGCGATACCGGGCCCGGCGACGGCGGCACCGGAGACGGCGGCTGGACGTTCCCGTCGGGCCTGGTTCTGATCGCGCTCGCGGCGCTGCTGGTGGCATGGTTCGCCGGGGTCCCGCTGGTCAAGGGCGCCCGAGCGTGGCGACGGAGACGTCAGCCTGGCATCGGCGCGGTGCTCGGTGCCTGCCGGGAGGTCAAAGACCGGCTGCGCGAACACCGCGTCCCGTGTACCGCCGGCATGACGGTCCGCGACCTGGCGGCGGCCGCGCACGGCATCGGCGACCAGTCCACAGTAGACGGTCTACTCCTGTTGGCCTCCACGGTGGACGTCGCACTGTGGTCGGGCGTGGGCACCGGTCCACACTCCGGCCCGCAGGCGTGGGCAGCGGTGCGGGAAGTCCGGCGCGGGCTTGCCCGGCGCGGCCTGCGCGCGCGGCTGCATGCCGCCGTGAACCCCCGCACGTTGCTTCCCACCCGCTCATGAACGCGGGGCGGTCCGCCGAATAGCGAACGGCCATCGGTGAGGCGGCTACAGGGGAAAGCCCGCGCGCCGCTCGCATCGAGCGCTACTCCCGGGGTGACGTCATCAGGCGCGTCAGGCGTCACTTCTGCTCCCGCAGCGGCCGACTCACGTAGTGCCGTGACCAGCACCACCTCGAGCCCAGCCTCGGCGAGATGCCGCGCGGCGGTGCATCCGGCCGGGCCCGCCCCTCTCACGAGAACGGGCTCGTTCGGTCTTGCGGGTAGTGCCGAGGTTGGCCGCCCTGCGCCAGGAAGTTGTCGGCGGCGCGTAGATCACCGGCCGATTTCACACAACCGGCGGCCACGCAGAGATAGGCGACCGCGAGGACGGCCGACCAGGTCGCCCTTGTTTCGACGGCCAGATAGAGATGCACCAACGCGAGGACGCCATAGGTCACAGCGAGTCCTCGCAAGGCTTCGGAGCTACCCAAAGACCACGCACCGCCCCGTCTCACGCGGGAATTCCCCTGTCCCGCGGTATCGACCACGACGTGAGCCGAGCGGACCGGCCGCGCGGGTTCGGCGATCTTCCGCCACAAACGCCGATGTGCCCGGTACGCCGCCGTCGAGCGGCGGGCACCGGGCACATCGAACGAACGCGAATCGTCAAGAGTCCACCCGAGTCCTGTTCCCGCACACCAACGGGAACCGGCACTCAGTTGTGCTGGCTCGTCCCGCCGTCGAGCACGCCGCCCGCGGCACAGTTGTAGGGGGACTCACCGCTGGCTTCGTGGGCACCCGGCGAGAGGATCGGCACCCCGATGCCGTTGAGCGAGTCACGGATCGGCACCTGCACGCCGAGCACGTTCACGTTGTTGTCGCAGGCGCCCACCACGGCGTTGACGTTGTGCAGCACGTCGATGTTGTTCAGGTTGGCCAAGCCGACCTGCTCGCTGATGTCGTGGCCGTGGTGATCGTGGCCTTCGTCGGCCGGCGTTCCGGCGGACGCGATTCCGCCGGTCAGGAAGGCTCCGGCCGCCATCGCGGCGGTGACGAAACCGATCTTCTTCAGCATGAACTCTCCTCGAATAGGAATGGGGCGACGTGCGTGAAAGGCACCGCCCTGCCGCAGCGCAAAAGCTACCGACCCGGTGAACGGATCTCCATCCGATGCCATCATCGTGTGGTTCGAAACCACGTCTGACCGAGGTTCTTGTACCTCGAAAGGGGGGCGCGAGCCGGGCTGTGCCTCGTTCACGAATTCTGCCGACGCCGGCCTCATGAGCCTGATCCCCCTGCTGCGCAAGCTTTTTCGAGGTACGCGAGCGAAGATCTGTTACATACAGTGCCTGAGGAGTCGTTTCGAGTATCGTCATCCTCCCCTTCCGAACCACAAACGCTGACACGAATCTTTTCTTTGGGTGACGAAAGCTCCACACAGGTCCTTCGAACGTGGCGACTCCGCCGTATCTCTACGCTTCCTGCCATCTCAGCGAAGTGGCCGAATGCCGGCCCGGTTCGTGACGTGGCGAGAAGGAGCCGTTGGTGGTCGCTTACGGGATACTCGTCGTTTCGGCCGCGCTGTACGCGATAGGGATCGTCGCCCAGAGCGTCGCCGCCCGGCGAGCCGTGCGGGAGCGCGGAACAGGTCTGGGACTGCTCGCCCGGCTGGCCACCGACCGGCTCTATCTGGTGGGTTTCGCCGGACAGGCAGGCGGTTTCGCGTTCGCGTTCTTCGCACGCGAATCACTGCCGCTGTACTTGGTCCAAACCGCTTCGGCGTCGGCGATCGGACTCGCGACCCTTTTCGGTGTCGTCGTCTTGAAGTGGCGGGTGCGGATCGGTGAGGCGCTGATGCTGGCGCTGATGGCGTGCGGACTGATCGTCCTCGCCGGCTCGTCGAAACCCTCCGTCGCCCAAGATTTCTCGCCGGCCACTGTTCTGCTCCTGACGGCCACGCTGGTCGCGATCGGCGTGGTCATGACCCGGCTGGGCCGGACGGACACCTTTCTCCTGCCCGCCGTGCTTTCCGGGGTTTCGTTCGCCGTGGTGGCGATCACCAGCCGGGTGCTGGCCCATGAGGAAGTCACCTCGCTGCCGTCGAATCCGCTGACCGGGCTGATGCTGGCCGCCGCCGTACTCGGGCAGGCTTCGATGGCGGTCGCTCTTCAGCGCGGCCTCGCCACGGCGGTCGTGGCGACGGCCGACGCCACGACGATCGTGCTGTCCTCCATCACCGGCATCACGGTGCTCGGTGATCAAGTCGCCGAAGGGACCGGGATCTGGGTGGTCTCGGGCCTCACCGCGGTCGTCGTCTGCGTGCTGGTGCTCGGCTCGCAGGCCCGCACCACGGCGGCCGCGACCGTTGTCACGGAGAAGACGGCATGACCGCGCGGCCACTGGCGAGCGTGTCGATCGACCTCGACAATCTGTGGGCCTACCGCAAGACCCACGGCGACCCCGAGTGGCGCCGATATCCCAGTTTTCTGCCTTCGGCCGTGCCGCGGCTGCTCGAAGTCCTCGGCGAGCAACGGCTGACGACGACGGTGTTCGTGGTCGGTGCCGACGTCGTCCGCGAAGACGGCGCCAAGGCGGTCAGCGAGATCACCGCGGCCGGTCACGAAGTCGGCAATCATTCGTTCGGCCACGAGCCTTGGCTTCACCGCTATCCCCGTGCGCGTCTCGAAGACGAACTGCGGCGTACCGATGACGCGATCGTCGAGGCCGGTGCCCCGCTGCCCCTCGGTTTCCGCGGGCCGGGTTTCAGCCTCAGCCGCGACCTCGTCGAAGTACTGGCCGGCCGCGGATACGCCTACGACGCCAGCACACTCCCGACCTGGATCGGCCCGTTCGCCAGGGCCTATCACAATCGCACGGCGCCCCCGCACGACGGAGGTGACGACGGCGACGGACGCGACGAACTGTTCGGGGGCTTTTCGCGGGTGCTGGCGCCGGTGCACGCGTATCGCTGGCGAACGGCCACCGGCACCGGCCTCGTGGAACTTCCGGTGACGACGATGCCGTTGGTGCGCACGCCGATCCATGGCTCGTACCTCCTGCGACTGCACGAGATCTCGCCCCGGTTGGCCAGGGGCTATTTCAAGACGGCACTACGGCTCTGTCTCGCGAGGAAGGTCGCGCCGTCCCTGCTTCTGCATCCCACCGACGTCCTCGGCGGCGCGGAAGCACCCGGTATGGAGTTCTTCCCCGGGATGGCCACGCCCAGTGGCCGCAAGGTGGCTTGGCTTGGGTGGGTGCTGCGCGCCCTGCGCGAGCATTTCGACGTCGTCGGTACCGGTGAATACGTACACCGGACCGACCCGCGGCGGGAGCGCGCGGTGACCTGCCTGGACGCCGGGAGATGACCGCCTTCACGGTCGTCACCCCCGTCGGGAACGACGCACGGGCGGTGATGCTGCGCGTTCTCGCGTACGCCACGGTCGCCTTGGCGCCGATCGAGGGCTATCTGGCGGCCGTGCACCCGCATCTCGGCAAGGTCGTGCCCGCGCTCCTGGTCACCACGTGGCTGGTGAGCCGGGTCCAGCAGCGACGGTCGCCCCGGGCGACACCGCTGCACGTGGTACTGGCGCTGCTCGCGGCGATGGTGGCGATCACCGCGGCGGCCCATTCACCGGGCGCCTTCACCGCGGAGTACACCTTGCGCTGGCTGCCGTTTCTCGTGCTCACGGCGGTGCTGGCGGATGTCGCCGGTCGTGAAGTACCGATCCGCGGGGCGCTGCTGGCCATGGCGACAGGAGCCACCGCGGCCGCGGTCGGTGGGCTGTACAGCCTCGTCGTCGACGGGCAAGCACGCGCCGGTGGCCCGCTGGAGGATCCGAACGATCTGGCCTATTTCCTGGTCGCCGCGATTCCACTGCTTTTCGTCGCACGTCAGGGGTCTCCTCGGCGGTCGCTCGCCGTGGCCCTCGCTTGCACCGCGCTGGTGGCCGGCGCCACGGCGACTTTCTCCCGCGGTGGCGCCTTGGGGCTGGCGGCGGCGATCGGCTGGCTGACCCTGCGCCGAGTCCTGTCCTGGCGGGTACTCGCCGCCTCGGCCGCCGCGGCCGGTGTGCTCTGCGTGGCGGCGGTGTCGCTCGCCGGGCCGCGGATCGAGCGGGCGTTCCAGGAGAAGACCTACATCGCGGCCTCCAATGTGGACACCAGGGAGCTGCGCTGGCAGGCGGCGGCCCGCATGGTGGCCGAACATCCGGTGCTGGGCGTCGGTCCTGGCGGATTTCGCGAAGAGTACGCCGCCGAATCCCGCAACGCCGAGCTCGACGAGCAGACCCCGGTGGCGCACAACATGTATCTCGAGGTGGCCGCGGAACTGGGCCTGCCGGGATTCGCCCTGTTCGTCGCGATGATCGTGCTCGCGGCGACAGCGAGCGAACGGGCCGTCCGGCTGGGCGACCCCGCCGCCAGGACCGAGGCGATCGTGATCCAGGCGTCGCTGCTGGCCGTACTGGTCACCTCGACGTTCCTCTCCGAGCAGTACTACCTCCCGTTGTGGTCGCTGACCGCGTTCGCCGTGGCGGCCGGAGCCCGGATTCGCGGAGAGAAAGGCGGGTTTCGATGCGTGTCCTGCACGTGATCAGTGAGATGGGCGCCGGCGGCGCCGAGACCCTCGTGGCAGGCATGGCTGTCCGCGGCGAGGAGTACGGCTGGGTGTCCGCGGTCGCCAGTGGCGGTGGTTTCCGCGCCGACGCGCTGGCCGCGGCCGGGGTGGAGAACTTCGCGGTCCCGCTCGCCCTTCGCAGCGGAACGGGTGTGCTGCGGGCGGCGTGGTCGGTCCGCCGGGCGATCGCCCGGTTCCGGCCGGAGATCTTGGTGGCCCACAACGTCGGCGCGAGCCTGGTCACCCGGCTCGCGCTCGGTCCCGGGCGGCGGCGGCCGGTGGTGAGCGTCTTCCACGGCGTCGCCGACGACGAGCTGGCGATGGCCGCGCGCATCCTCCGGCGCACGTCCGACCGCGTGGTCGCCGTTTCCCCCGCCACGGCCGACCGGCTGGCCGAAGCGGGCTTGAGCCGCCCGGCCGTGATCCGCAACGCCGTGTTCGCGCGGCGGCCGGTCTTCGGCCGGGCGGCGGTGCGGGCGTCACTCGGTGTCGCGGCCGGGACGCCGGTCGTGCTCTGCCTCGCCCGGTTGGAGCCGCAGAAACGCCACGACGTGCTGCTGGACGCGTGGGCGCTGCTCGACGGCGACGCGGTGCTGTGGTTGGCGGGTGACGGGAGCCTCCGTGCCGAACTCGAGTCCCGTCACGAGGACATGAGCGGCCGGATCCGGTTCCTCGGTACTCGCGAAGACGTGCCCGACCTTCTCGCGGCGGCCGACGTGACGGTGCTGACCAGCGATTGGGAGGGCCTGCCGCTGGCCGTACTCGAATCGATGGCCGCCGGGCGGCCGGTCGTCGCGACCGATGTCGGCGGCGTCGGCGAAGTGCTGTCCGGCGGCGCCGGGGTGCTGGTGCCGCCCGGCGACCCGCTGGCCGTGGCGAAGGCATTGTGCGCGTTGCTGGGCGACGAGTCCGCACGGGACTCCTTGGCCGCCGAAGGCCTGCGGACCATCCAGCGGGAGTACGACCCGCACACGGTGATGAAGGCCTACGACGAACTGCTCCGCACGACGCTGGAAGGCAAGCGGTGAAAGAACTCTTGACGAGAATTCCGCGTACCGCGGCCCTCGGCGCCGCCGTGGGGCTCCTGATCGGCTCGCTGGTCCTGACGGTGGGCTTGTCCCGCGACGAGCAGTACCAAGGACGCGTGAGCCTGCTGGCCGAGCCCATCGGCCGTCAAGAGGGCTCGGTCGCGCAGTACGGCGAAGTCGTCTCCCTGACCTTGCCCGCCTTGGTCGAACTCGCCCGCAGCCCTTCGGTGCTTCAGGCCGCGGCACCGGTTTCCGGTTACTCACCGGAAGAACTCGGTCAGCGGATTTCGGTGGAACTGGTGCCGGCGTCCGGGGTGGCGCGCCTGTCGGTGCGGGCGGCGTCTTCGGAACAGGCCGACGCGGCGGCGTCAGCGCTGGGTAAGGCCCTGGTCGACGCGAATCTGCTGGCCCCGGTCGGGAGGCTGCGGCCGTTGGACACCAAGGCCGACGTCGCCGTGGTCACGCCGGACACCTCGCTGGTGACCGGGCTCGCCCTGGTCGCGGCCGTGGCCGCCGGGCTCGCCGCAGCGGCGATCCGCCGGTCGATGCCGTCGAAACCCGGTGGCGGGACGAGGTCCGTGCGCCGGGCGCTGCTCGCGGCGGGAATCCAGCGGCCGGTGGCGGTGCTGCGCGGCGACGACCCGGCGATCACCGACCGGCTGGCCGTTCTCGGCCTCGCGACGGGGCGACCGGTGCGCGTGGTCCCGGTCGCCCCCGAATACAGCGAGACGGCCGAGAAGCTGGCGGCCGCGCTTTCGGCGGACCAAAACCGAAGCGGCTCCTCGGTCGTGGCCGTGGCCGGACGGCGGAGTCAGGACGAGCTGACCGCTGCGGCCGGTGTGCTGCCCGCCGAGGCCGTGCTCATCGCGGTGGTGCTGGCGTGAGCACGAGAAACCGCGCCGTCCTGGTGGTCGCGACGATCGTCGGCACGCTGAGTGCGTGGCACGCGCTCACGCCGTCGTGGCGGGTGCCGCTGCCGGGACAGGCCGACCCGGCCGAGGAGCGGCTACAGGACTTCCGCGACGCGCTGTACTTCCCGATCCGGGAGTTCCTCGCGGGCGGCAATCCCTACGATCCCGCCGCGATGTTCGCGCACTGGCCGGTGCGCCAGGACTTCAACCTCTACCAGCCCTACCACCTCTTCGCGCACCTGCCGTTCGCGCTGCCCGGCTACCGGGTGGGCGCGGTGGCCTTCACGGTGTTCTCCTTGCTGCTGCTGGTGGCGCTCGCGGCGCTGGCCACGGTCGCGGTCCGGCGGCTCGTCCCCGTCCCGTTCGCGGTCACCACCGCGGTGCTCGCGGCGCTGCTGGTGACCAGCCAGGTCGGGAAGGCACAGCTCTACGTCGGACAGGTGAATCCGCTGATCGCCGTCGGCGTCGCGGGGGCGCTGCTCGCCCGGCGGGACCGGCCGGCCTTGGCGGCGGTGGCGCTCGCGCTCGCCTGGCTCAAGCCGCAGTACGGTCTTCCGCTGGCGATCTTGCTCTTCGCCAGGGGATCGCGGCGGGTGGCGCTGGCCGGGACCGCCGTCGCGGCGGCGGCGAGTCTCCCGGTCGTGGTGCTGCTCGTTCTCCGGAGCGGCGGGGTCGGTGCCTTCCTCGACGTCGTCGCCGCGAACATCGCCCACGCCCGAGGTACCGCTTACGGTGCGGTCGACTCCCTGACCGCACAACGGATCGACGTCGCGGCCGTGTTTTTCCGGGTCACCGGCTGGGTTCCGTCCGGCATCGAACCGCTCGTCCTGGCGGGGGTGCTCGGCACGAGCGTGCTGCTCGTGCGGCGGCTCGACCAGGTGTCGGCCTCCCCGGTCGCCGACCTGCTCACTTGTCTCGCCGTGGTGGTCTGCGTGGTGCACCAGCCCGGTGACGTGCTGATCGCCGTACCCGCGATGGCCGCGGTGGCCGTGCTCTGGTGGCGCCATCGAGCCGAACCCGGCTGGGGCGCGGCCGGGCTCGCCGTGCTCGCGGTGGCGATACCGTTCGCCCATCTGTACACAGTGGACTCGACGGTGGTCTCCCTGTTCGGCACGCGGGTGGCCGTCACGGTCGACGGGGTCGCCGTGGTCTTCGCGTGGTGCGCGCTGGTCTGGGCCGCGGTCCGGCTGACCGGGGCCCGATCCCCCTCGCCGGTCGCGGCCGGGAGCGGCGGATGACCGGCGGACTCGGGACAAGGGCGGTCCGGGGTTCGCTGTGGCTCGGCGCGGTCAACCTGGTCAGCAAGGGCAGCCAGATGCTGATCACACTGATCTTGGCGGCGCTGCTGACCGAGGCGGAACTCGGGATCGTCGCGTTGGCGGTGTCGATGGTCAACCTCGGCCAGGTGGTGCAGTCGATCGGCGTCTACGACGTGATCAGCCGCACCGAACGCGATCCGCGCCGGATGGCGGGGACCGTGCTGACGATGAGTGTGGGCGCCGGCCTGGCCCTGGGTGTCGTGCTCGTCGCTACGGCGGGTCCGGTCACGGCGGCGCTCGGCGCCCCGGACGTCGCCGGCTTGGTCCGCCTGGCCGCGATCAGCCTCCCGTTCTCGGCCGCGGGCGGGGTCCAGATGGGTTTGCTGCACCGGAAACTGGACTTCCGGCGACGGCTCGTGCCCGACGGTGGGAGCGCGGTCCTGGGTGCCGTCGTGACGGCCGTGCTCGCCCTCGACGGTGCCGGACCGGCGTCCGTCGTGATCGGCCTGGTGTGCACGTCGGTCGCCCAGCCACTGCTCGGCGGGCTGGTGGGCGGTGGCGTGCGGCCGTGCTGGGACCCCTCGGCGGCGGCGGAAGCCCTGCGCTGGGCCTCGGCCGTGGGGCCCGCGGCCGTCGTGGCGGCGGTGCTCGTCAACCTCGACTACCTGGTGGCCGGCCATCTGCTCGGGCCGGACGCGGTCGGCGTCTACTCGCTGGCCTACCGGCTGGCCTGGGTGCCCTACATCATGGTGGCGGTCGTACTGGGCGCGGTGGCCTTTCCGGTGTTCACGCGGTTGCGTGGGGAAGAAGGCGCGCTGCGGGAGATGGTCACCCGGTTCACCCGCGCCGTGCTCGTGATCGCCGGCGGCCTGTACCTCGCGCTCACCGTGCTCGCCGACCGTGTCGTGCTGCTGGGCGCGCGGTGGGCGGACGCGGCGGGTCCCCTGATCCTGCTGTCCGGATACGGCCTGGGTATCTGCCTACTGCAGATTTGGTACCAGGCGGTGAAGGCGACCGGGCACGCCAAGCGATACCTGGCGCTGGAGTGCACCCATCTGGCGATGCTCGTGGCCGGGCTGGCGTTGCTGGCGGACCTCGGGATCGTCGCGGTGGCGGCGGTTCAGCTCGCCTCGGCCTCGCTCATGCTCCCGATCGCCTGGCGGGTCCTCACCGGGCTCGGCGTCGCGCCGCCGGTGCCCGGTCTGGCCGGGATCGTGATCCGTCTGCTGGGTGCCGTCGTGATCGGCGCCCTGCCCGCCGTCCTGCTCGACCACGCGGGCTTGTTCGGGCCCGCGGACTCGCTGCCGGGGACCCTCGGCGAGAGTCTGGTCCTCGTCGCCGGTTACGCCGTGGCGACGCTGGTCCTCCACCGCGGCGAACTGCGGGCGCCATGAACATCGTGCACGTCTCCCAGCCGGTGAGCGCCGGCGTGGCCGCGGTCGTCCTCGAACTCGCGGTGGCGCAACGGGATCGGGGCTGGTCGGTGACCGTGGTGTGCCCGCCATCGGGTTGGCTCGCCGAACACTCGCGGCTGCACGGGATCGAGGTGCGCGGCTGGGCCGCGACCCGCTCTCCCGGCCCGCGGGTGCTCGCGGAAACACTGAGACTGCACCGCGTTCTCGCCGGACTGCGGCCGGACGTCGTGCACCTGCACAGCTCGAAGGCCGGGCTGGCCGGACGGCTGGCCCTGCGCGGAAAACGGCCGACGGTGTTCCAGCCGCACCTGTGGTCCTTCGAGACCGCGCGCGGACCGCTGCGTCGTGCGTCGGCCGGCTGGGAACGGCTCGCCTCCCGATGGACCGATCTCGTCGTGTGCGTGAGCGACGACGAACTCGCCGCCGGCCGGAAAGCCGAAGTCACCGCGGACGCGGAAGTCGTCTGCAACGGTGTCGACACGACCAGGTTCGCTCCTCGCGACCGGAACACGGCACGGCGAAAGCTGGGATTGCCCGAACGGGCGCCGATCGCCGTCTGCCTCGGCAGGCTGGCCGAACTGAAAGGCCAGGACCAGCTGCTGTCGGCTTGGCCGGAGGTGTTGCGGCGCGTGCCCGGCGCACAACTCGTGCTCGCCGGCGACGGACCGATGGGCGCGCTCTGGCGTGACCGTCATCCGATGGCGGCGCACGGATCGGTGCGGTGGCCGGGGCACACCGACGACCCGGAGGCGTTCTACACAGCCGCGGACGTCGTGGTACTCCCCTCGCGTGCCGAGGGAATGGCCCTCGTCCCGTTGGAGGCCATGGCGTGCGGCCGGCCGGTGGTCGCCTTCGACGTCGGCGGGATGCGTCAGAGCATCGCCGACGCGGGCACCGTGGTGCCGCCGGGTGACCTGGACACGCTCGCCGCCGCGGTGGCCGCCCGGCTCGCCGGACCGGAACTGGCCCGGCTCGAAGGCGATCGCGGTCGACGGCGGGTGGGACTTTCCTTCGACCGGAGGCGGATGACCGACCAGATCGCCGTCCTCGTCGAGAAACTCGTCACGAAGGAGCGCATCCGGTGAAACGCGTCGCCTATCTGCTGACCCAGGACCGGGGTGGTCCGGTCGACGTCACCGTCCGGCTCGCCGCGACCCTGCGCGGCGAAGGGGTCGGCGTCCGTGTTTTCGGGCCTGCCCCAGCCAGGGGCGCCGACCTGCTCGCGGACGACCACGAGCGGCTTCTGGTGGCGGATAAGCAAAACCTCGCAGCCGCCGGTCGCGCGCGGGCGGCGATCCGGGCCTGGCGGCCGGACGTGGTGCACGCACAGGACCGCCGTGCGGGGCTCGTACTCGCGGGGATGCGCTTCGCCCGCGCGGCACGGCCGCTTCTGGTCCAGACCTATCACGGCGTGCCGGACGACGTGACCGAGAGGTGGTTCCGTGCCGAGCAAGGTGCCGCGGGGCCGTCCGCCTACACCCGGGCCGTCCTGGCCGGCGATGCGGCGGTGGCCAGGCTCCTCGACCACACCATCGTGCCCGCCGGGGCGATGGGCCGGTTCCTCCACACTCGGCTGCGCGTACCGTCAAGCCGGCTGAGCCGAATCGACAACTGCGTCGAGCCCGCCGAACCGAGCCCTCCGACCGGACCGGTCCGGCACTTGATCTTCGTGGGCCTTCTGGTGGAACGCAAGGGAATCCTGGATCTGCTCACGGCACTGTCGATGCCGGGGGTCTTCCCGCCCGGCGCCGTCCTGACCGTGGTGGGTGACGGCCCGCAACGGGCCGACGCCGAACAAGCCGCGCGGACGCCGCCCTTGTGCGGACGCGTCGACTTCCTCGGATTCCGGCCCGATGTTCCCGCTCTGCTGGCGAAGGCGGACGCGCTGGTGCTGCCGTCCACCATGGAACAGCAGCCCTTGGTCGTGGCCGAGGCCATGGCGGCGGGAAAACCCGTCGTCGCCACCGATACCGGCGGAGTGGCCGACATGCTCGGCTCCGCTCCCCTGGCACCGCCGGGCGACGTCCCCGCCCTCGCCGAAAGCCTGCGTGCGCTGTTCGCCGACCCGGACCCTGCCCGGACCGGCGCCCAGCTCGCCGCGCGAGCCCAGCGGCGTTACGCACCGGATGTCTGCGCGCGGCGGCACCTCGACCTGTACGCGTCGCTTCTCGCCGCCCGGTGACCGGTCCCGGCGCCCCTCACTGTGTGGATTTTGGGGCGTCAGATGACCCAAATCCACACGGTCCCGCACGAAAGTCCCTGTGACGACCAGATCCGGAGGGGGTGTGTGGAAATAGGGACACTCAACGTCCCTATTTCCACACACCCTCTCACCCCACGGCACAAGGGACCGGGGTGCTCCTGGCCAGGATGCGTTGGGGCCGCGACGATGTAGGAATCAGGACGTTGAGTGTCCCGATTCCTACATCGTCGATCTCGACGCCTTCCCTACCCCCCGACTTTACCTCTCCTTAGGACCCGAATCGCCACGCACGACCCCCTCACCCCACGACACGGTTGCCCCATCCCTCTCATAACAAGGATGCCGACCGGGCCCCGGTGTCCACAAGGGACAGATCTTGGCGACCAAATCACTCACACCCCCTTCAAGAGACACCGCGGACACTCGGTCACGCTCCGTTCGGCCAACGGGTGCTACTTCGGCTTGACCATCACGACCCCGTCGGCGGCCGCCAGGGTGATCGGAGCGGGCCGTGCCGGTGACGAAGACGGTAACGAAGACGGCGGTGACGACGAAGGCGGCACGGAGGAGGTCGGCGCGGTGCGGGTGCCCGCCACGACGAGTCCTTCAGGCGGCGTCACGGTTTGTGTCGCCGACGTGGGGTTCACCGCGACCCAGCCGCCGGTGAAGGTCCGGGTCCACACCCCGTTGGGCTGCCGCCCCGCCGCGTCGACCGCTTCCCCGAGGTCGCTGCCCTGCAGGGCAGACCATTCGGGATCGCGGTAGTCGTCCGTGGTGGCCGGGGTCCAGCAGGTCCGGGGGCCTGCCAGCAACGCGGCACTCGCGTATCCCGCCCGGTGCTGTTGAGCCGACCTCGTCCGGGTGACCAGCAGCAACAGCGACTCCCCGAGCGCGGCCTGTGCCCGCAGCTCCTGGAACTCGTTGCCGCGGAAGGTGAGCAGACCGCCGGTCCCGCCGTCCTCGCGGAATCCGAAGTTCTCCTCCATCGCGCCGCCGAAGCGGGAATGCGCCGTCCATCGCCCCGGCAGCAGATGCGTTTCCGACACGTTCGGCACGAACAACTTCCCCGCCTTCTGCACGGCGTCCCCGATCAGCGAAAGGAAGGCGTCGAGCCCGTCACGCAGCTTCCGGTCGGTTTCCGCCGTGGTCGTCGTCCCGGCGAGGATCGCCGTCGAGTAGTGGCTCAGGGAGTTGAAGTCGTTGTCCGCCAGGATCCCGTCCCAGCCCTCCCTGGTCACTTCCGCCATCACGGCGGAGGTCCACGCCTGCTGGTAGGCCGGGTCCCACACCGTCATCTGCCAGTGCTTCGGGTAACCCTGCCATTCGATGCGCCGCCCCCGGGTGTCGGTCGCGAACCATTCGGGATGCGCGCGCTGCGCCGCGACGTAGCCGATCCCGCTCGGCAGGAACTCGGCGTCCTCACCGCCGTTCACCGCGCCCGCGTAGTTGCGGGTGCTGGACAGATCCTTGTAGACGAGGATCTTGACCCGCGGATTGAGCTCCCGGAGCGTCCGCATCGCCGCGGTCTGGTCGGCGTTGAGCACCACGACGTCGTACCGCCGGGCGGCCAGCTTCAGTTCGTCCGCCGTCGGCGGCTGCCCGATCCCGTACCACCACGCGCACGGCGCCAGCGGTTTCGGCGGTGGCGCCGCCGACTCCCCCGCCGAGCTGGCCACACACCCGGCGGCCAGGACCACTGCGGCGCATCCGGCGGCGAGCCGGATGACGACCGGGCGTTCGAACGTCAGCGCCGCCTTCGGCAAAACAGTTCTCCCATCGTGAGGATGATGATCTTGACGTCCAGCCAGAGTGACCAATTGGCGATGTAGTAGTTGTCGTACCGGGCGCGGTCCGCGATCGAAGTGTCCCCACGCAGCCCGTGGACCTGCGCGAGACCGGTCAACCCCGTCGGCACCCGATGGCGGGCCCAATAGAGGTCGTGGACGGCGGAGAACTCCTCGACGAACACCGGCCGCTCCGGCCGCGGCCCGACCAGGGCCATGTCCCCGCGCACCACGTTCCACAGCTGCGGCAACTCGTCCAAAGAGGACTTCCGCAGGAACCGGCCGACGGGGCCGACCCGGTGGTCGCCCGCCACCGACCAGCGTGTCGCCGAATCGTCGACCGTCTCTTGCCGGACACTGCGCAGCTTGTAAAGCAGGAAGGTGCGGCCGTCCACACCGACGCGCACCTGGCGGAAGATCACCGGGAACCCGCTCTCCAGCAGGACCGCGACCGCGCACAACGCGAGGACCGGCGCCAGCACCACGAGCGCGGCGGCGGCCAGCACGGTCTCGATCACGCGTTTGAGCAACCAGCTCGGCCGTCGAGTCGGCGACCCGGCCAGCCGCATCAGCGGATAGCTCCGAAGCCGGTCGACGCCGAGCTTGTCCGGGCAGAGCGCGAACAGCCGAGGCAGGACCAGGGTGACGCACCCGAACCGGTGCGCCGTGACAGCCGCGTCGACGGCCGAGCTGTCGTCTTCTCCGGTGTGTGCGAGCACGACCGTCCCCGCACCATGCCGGACGATGGCCTCGGCCAGCCCGTCACGGATCACCTCCACCGGGAACGCGGAAGTTTTCGCGAGCGGGCCGGAGGGAACGAAACCCACCGGCAGTAAACCGAATTCCGGATGCCGCGACATCGTGCGGATCAGCTCGCCGGCGCGGTCCCCCGCGCCTACCACGATGGCGCGGTCACAGCGCCGGAACCGTCTGCGCCCCCATCGCCCGAAGGCGAACACCCACGGCCGCATGCCTTCGCTCAGCAAGGCGAACTCCAGCACCATCCAGTGCATCGAGGTCATTCCCGATACCACCGGCCGGGTCGCCGCCACGAAGCACGTGATCACCGCGAACGCGAGCAGGCAAGCACCGGCCGATCGCGGCAGATCCTGCAGCCAGGACAACCAAAGCCGACGCCGGTGCACCCGCCCGCCTGCCCGCGCGCCCGCCAGGATCGTGCCCACCAGAAGTGCTTGAGGCACGGTCACTCCGGCGATCCGCGCCGCCACCAGCCACGCGACGACGTCGACCACGACGAGCAGCACCACGACGGCGTTCACCCGCGCCAGCAACGGACGTCTCCGCCTGGTGGCGGCCGGTCGCCGGGACGACCGGTCCCGTGGTGGTCCGGCGAGTGCCGGAATCCTCAGTTCGGTCACCATGCCGGTCCTCGCCGGGATGGGTGAACTCGCCCCGCCGGACCCCGCACGGGTCTGCGTGTCGAACGGAAACCAGCTCCGCTCCCGGATCCGCCGTGGATCGATTTCGTCTTCACGATGAATTTCCACTTTCGTCACAAGCCAGCCAATCGGACCAAGTCCTGTTCGGTCCGCTGTCTTTTTCCTCGGTTCCCGCCCGGCAGACCCGATCGGACGAACGGGGTGAACCGACCTTTCAGGGGACACCGGTGAACACGTTGTGTTTTCAGGGACACCCCTCCTTTCGGGGGAACTCGGCCGACCCTAAAGAAAGGGTTCAACATAGCCGAATATGAGCTGTCGGCCGAACCGAGGTTTGCGGCCGCGGACCATTTCGAGTAGCCGAAGGGGATACGTGTCAGTGAATGAGACCGCTCTCGCCACGAGAGCGGAACCGGACCGTGAAAGGGCACGGACCACTGGACGGTCGCATGTCGTTCTGCCCGCGTTCAACGAAGAAACGGCCTTGCCCGTTCTGCTGGAACGGCTCGCCGAGGCCGCGCTCACCGAAGAACTCACCGTTTGGGTGGTCGACGACGGTTCGTCCGATCGTTCCGCGGCCGTGGCCGAAGCCGGATTCGGCGGACTGGAAGTGCGCGTCGTACGGCACGCGGTCAATCTCGGCCTTGGTCGCGCCGTGCAAACCGGTCTCCGCGCCGCACTGGAAGAATCGGGTGCCGACGACATCATCGTCGTCATGGACGCCGACGACACCCACGATCCCGGTTTGATCCGACGGCTGCGTGAAGAGATCGCCGCCGGCGCGGATGTCGCCATCTGTTCCCGGTTCGTCCCCGGTGGCGACGATCGGACCGCGCCACCGGTCAGGCGGCTGCTTTCCCTTGGCGCCGCCCAGCTTTTCCGGCGGACCCTCGCTGTCGAAGGGGTCCGCGACTTCACCAGCGGTTACCGCGCGTATCGCGCGACGCTGCTGGAGAGGGCCTCGGCTCACTGGGGTGACCGGCTCATCGAAGAGCAGGGCTTCGCCTGCATGGTGGAGCTTCTGCTCAAGCTCCGTCACTGCGGCCCGGTGATCAAGGAGGTTCCGCTCGTCCTGCAGTACGACCGCAAGCGGGGGCCGAGCAAGCTCAAGCTTCGGCGAACCCTCGTGCAATACCTGAAACTGCTCGTCCGCGACCGGCTCAGCCCGGCGCCGTACCGGAAGCTGTGATCCTCCGGTGACAACCACGTTCTCCTCTCCCGTCGCGGTGATCGGCGGCGGAATCTGCGGCCTGGCCACGGCTCATCGGCTCGCCCGCCGCGGGGTCCGGGTCACCCTGCTCGAGGCCGGTGACCAGCTCGGCGGGCTCGGCACGTTCTTCTCGCACGGCGATCAGGCGGTGGAACGGTTCTATCACTGCGTCATGCCGACCGACGCCGATCTCCTCGCACTACTGGACGAAGTGGGCTTGAAGGACGCCGTGCGCTGGCGGAAGACGACGATGGGCATGGTCGTCGACGGCCGCCGTCATCGCTTCAACTCCGCCCTCGACCTGCTGCGGTTCACCCCGTTGCGGCTCCACGAGCGGGTCCGCTTCGGCCTCGCGTCCTTGATGCTGCGGCGGTGGGGAAGCGGCCGGGACCTCGACCTGCTCCGCACCGAGGACTGGCTGCGCGGACTCTACGGCCGCCGTATCTGGGAAGAGTTCTTCGCTCCGATGTTCGGCTCGAAGTTCGGTCCCTCCTTCGGTGACGTCCCCGCCCTGTACCTGTGGCAGCGACTCGGCCGTGAACGCAATGTCGCGACGCGTGGGTACCCGGACGGGGGCTACCGAAAGATCATCGACGCGCTACGGGCGTCCATTGAGGACGCGGGCGGGACGATTCGCCTGTCGACACCGGTCGATCGGCTGAGCAGCACCACTGGCGGCTGCTCACTCACCCTGCCTGGCGGTGAGGTGCTGGATGTGGACAAGGTGGTGTCGACCGTTCCGCTGCCACAGTTGCGCCGGCTCGCCGACGATGAACTCGCGGAGCGCCTGCCGGGAAGCGATCTCCGGTACCAGGGAGTGGTCACCGGCGTGTTCTTCCTTCGCCGCCGGCTGAGCGGACACTATTGGACACCGGTGTTGCGCTCCGGTACGGGGTTCGACGGCGTGGTGGAGATGTCCGCCCTCACCGGTACCGGAATACACGGCGGCGCGAATCTCGTCTACGTCATGCGCTACACCGATCGTTCATCCCGCCTCTACCACGGCGAGCCGGACCGTATCGCCGCACAATGGACGAATCAGCTCAGGGACCTCTTCCCCGAGCTGCGCCCGGAGGACGTCGAGTCCGTGCGGGTGTTCAAGGCACCGTTCGTCGAGCCGGTGTACCCCCTGGGATACCTGGCGGCGCGGCCACCCGTCACGGTCGACGGTACGAGCCTGTTCTTGGCGACCACCGCACACGTGTACCCGGACGTCACGAGCTGGAACTCGAGCGTCAAGCTCGCCAACCACGTGACCGGCCTTGTCTTCGAGAGCCTCGGACGGCAGGACACCGGTGAGCGGGTGCCCTGAGCGGCTCACCCCGGCGCGACCATTTCCCCGATGGCGTCGACGATCCGCTGCGAGGCGAACCCGTCCCCATACGGGGAAGGGATGTGCCGCAGCCGTTCGCGGTGCCCGGCCACGTCGTCCAGCCACACGGCCGCCTCCGCACCGATCCGCGGTCCGGGCGGCACCAGTGTCCCGAAGTCACCGGAGATCTCCGGGCGCTCGGTACTCCGGCGAACCACGATCACCGGTCGTTTCAGCACACTCGCTTCTTCTTGGATACCGCCGGAATCCGAGATGAGGACCGCCGCTTCGGCGGCGAGTGCGAGGAAAGAGGGGTACGACTGCGGTTCGAGCACCAGGAGCGGGACGAGGAGCCGGGTCAGGCCGAACCGCCGCACGCTCTTGCTCGTCCGGGGATGCAACGGGAGCACCACCGGGAGCGGCAGCCTGCCGAGTTCTCGCAGGATCTCCGACAGCCGTGCGGGATCGTCGACGTTCTCCGGCCGGTGGAGCGTCGCGAGAACGTATCCGTCCCGGCGCAATCCGCGAACGGACAGGAGATCGGCCCTGGCCGCCGCGGGCGGGAGCCCGGCCAGAAGCGCCTCGACGACCGTGTTGCCGGTGACCGCGATCCGTTCGGCGGGAATGTTCTCGGCGGCGAGGTTTCGCCGATTGAGGTCGGTCGGGGCACAGCAGAGATCGGCGAGATGGTCGATGAGGACACGGTTGTGTTCTTCGGGCATCGCCCGGTCATGACTGCGCAGCCCGGCCTCGACGTGCACGAGCGGGAGTTCCCGGGCGTTCGCCGCCAGGGCCCCGGCGAGCGCGGACGTCGTGTCACCCTGCACCAGCACCACCGGAGGAGGGAAATCGGCCAGTGCCCTGTCGACGGCGCTGATCGCTTGGCCGAGCTGCGCGGCACGGCCGTCGACGGTCACGCCCAGTTCACGAAAACGCTGGGACGACGGCAAGTCCGCGCGGATACGCGAGTACAACGACTCGTCGTAGTGCTGTCCTGTGTAGACGACGGCGCAACGGTCGCCGAGGCATCGCATCAACGGGGACAGTTTGATGAGTTCCGGCCGCGTCCCGCAGACCAGCACGACACCACCGGCCATCGCCTGCCGTCGCAGCCGGGGAAGCACATCCATCCGCTCTTCCGGTGGCGCGCCGGCACCGGTGACGATCGACATACGGAGGTCCTTTCGGCTTCGGTCTGCACGCACGCTACCCACCGATACCACCGGCGACGCCTCGATCAATCCATTGTGTGGTCCGGTTGCGGCACCCACCAGAAAGAACACCACTCGAATAGGGTGGACCGATCGAACGCCCATACAGAATGGGAAACCCTTGCTCAAGAAATACTTCGCCCTGACGGCCGTGGTGCTCGCGGCCGCGGTCACCACGTCCGTTCCGCGCTCGGACGCCTCATCGGGCTTTCTGCTCCCCGATCTCCGTCAGGCACCACCAGGGTGCGCCGGAGGGTTCTCCGGTGATCCGCTCAAGTGCACCCATTGGGACGTGTGCATGGTGATCGATCCGGCCGCGCCGAACGGCCGCTGTGTGCTTCCCGCCGCCGCGAAAGCCGTCAGGATCCGCTTCACCAGTTCGGAAGAGAACATCGGCGACGGACCGTTGCTGCTCTACGGCCGGCGCGACGACACGAAACAGCCCCGCATGTCCGTCCGTCAGGCCCTGCGCGACGCCAAGGACGGGTCCATCCCCGCCGGCTACAACGCGGCACAGCGACCGACCCGCGCCTTCACGTACTACGAACCGGCCATGGCCCATCAGCATTGGCACTTGATGAACTTCGAACATTTCGCGCTGACGTCGAAGCGCGGTGAAGTCGTCGTCACCGACCGCAAGAACGGGTTCTGCCTCGGCGACCGGTTCCCCATCGCCGACCCGGTCAAGCCTGCCCGTGTTCCGGGGACCACCGGTCCCGACGCGGAACTCGCCGAACGTCTCCGCGCGAACAACTGCCGCCATCACGAACCGAACGCACTCGACGTCGTCGAAGGGATCTCCGTCGGATCAGGTGACGACTACAAGTACGACGTCGACTTCCAGTGGCTGGACATCACCGACGTTCCCTCCGGCCTCTACACGCTGGTGAACACGGTGAACGGGGACCGCACACTGCTGGAGACGGATTACGGGAACAATTCCTCGTCCGTGGCGCTGTCGATCGAATGGCCGGATGGCGAACCCGGGTTGTCCGGAGCCCTTTCGCGGGGGCCGGTCGTCAAATTCCTCCGCAGTTGCCCTGGAACGGCACACTGCGGTTGACGGGAATCGCGCCGGCTGGCGGTGATCGCGATCTCTGGCGAGAATAGAGATCAGTCGCCGATCGGGACGGCGGGATGAGAGGCCAGGCTACCCGGACCGTGCCGGGTGCCTGGCCTCATCCATCGGCTGAGCGGCCCGGGGAACAGAAAAACCGCCGCGCGGAGAGATCTCCACGCGGCGGCTCGACGGAGTCGCTCAGTTCCCTTGCAGGGTCCCGCCGTCTTCGATGATGCCGCTGGCGCAGTTGTCCGGGGTGGCGCCTTCGGCCTCGGTCGCACCCGGGGACAGGACCGGAACGGCGATGCCTTCGGCGACGTCGCGGACCGGGACCTGCACGCCGAGCACGTTCACGTTGTTGTCGCAGACGCCGCCGACGACGTTGAGGTTGTGGACCGCGTCGAGGTTCTGGACGTTGGCGAATCCGAGCTGGCCGTTGTGGTCGACCGGGTAGTCCTCGACGGCGGTGCCCGCCGCGGAGGCGGTTCCGCCGACGATCGCCATTCCGGCGGCGAGGGCGGTGGCGACGAAGCCGAACTGCTTGATCATTTGAAAGACTCCTGAGGATACTGCCTCACCGCGTGCGCAGGTGAGGTCGATTATGGTCCGTTCACGTCGTGCGGGGACGCCTTTGCCTGGCTTCTTGACCGGCCCCGCCCGTGCCGGCGTCGCTCCGCGTCGCGGGCGCGCCCGGAGTACGGAGCAGGAGTGTGCAGCTCTCCCCGTACTCCGGGCACCCACCACGACAGCGATGCGAATCGCCGGCCCCTGTGCCCCGGTCGCCTTCTGTGCACGCGAGGACGACCGTGGCACCGAGACTTTCTAGTTGTCCTGCACCGTGCCACCGTCGGTGACGCCACTCGCGGCACAGTTGTACGGCGAAGCACCTTCGGCCTCGTGCGAGCCCGGCGAGAGAATCGGCACCCCGATGCCGTTGAGCGAGTCACGGATCGGCACCTGGACACCCAGGACGTTCACGTCGTTGCCACAAAGGCCGAGCGTGCCGTTCACGTTGTGCAGAACGTCGACGTTGTTCATGTTGACCAGGCCGACCTGGCCGCTGTGGTCATAGTCGTAGTAGTAGTCGTCGGGGGTGTCGGCGGACGCGACACCCCCGGTGATGAAGGCTCCGGCGGCGATCGCGGCCGCGACAAAGCCGATCTTCTTCAGCATTTGGGAATCTCCTCGATTCGAAGATCGCTTCGGACGGACGTCAAGCAGCGTGCTTCTGTCCTGCGACGAGGAAAACCTACTGACATCGAATGGTCTTTTCCATGCGCTGCCACCATCGTGTAGGTACCGCACGGCCCTGAACACGCGGCACGTGGCCCGATCGGGTTAAGCGCCTTTCCTTGGCGCGGCAGGAAACCATGGAGCCAAAACGAATCCGGGCGGGCGATCGGCGCCGCAGACCGATGCCGCTTCACCGCCGCGGCCTCGAATACCTTGGGATTACACCGAACGAGACCATCCTCAACGCACGAACCAGCGATGCCGTCACCCGGTCGGATTGCCTGCTTCGCTTTCCCGGCAACGGATTCCCAGGCAGCCCGAAGACCTCGCCACCGCAGTGTGCAGGCAAAACCCGGCTCGCGGACACGAAGACCGCTCCGGTCTCCTGTCATCGTGTGTGTACTCTCCCCAAGAAAGCGCCGCACCTCTGATCGCCGAGGTGGCCGCGCACCACCTGATTACCCATCGCCTCGACAAACGGAGGATGTGGTGGTGAATGCCCTTGTCCTGGACGGCCGACGTGAACCGCGTGAGCGCATGGTCCGTTTGCTCGCGGGCGCACCGGGGATGCGGCGCGTCGGATCCGCCGGGACCAGCACCGAACTGATCGCCGCGTTTCGTGCCCTGCCGTCGGAAATCGTCTTCTTGAGCGCCCGCATACGATCGGACGTCCTGACGGAGACGATCAAGACGATCGTCATGCTCCGGCCCGGCACGACGGTCGTGATCTTCGGCGCGCCGGAGTCGGCCCACCTCGCTGTCGATGCGATCAGGGAGGGCGCATCCGCGTTCCTCGCCTGTGAAGCGAGCGGTACAAGCACCGGGCCGGCCGGCACACTGCCCGGCTCCTTCTCACTGCCGAGGCCCCGTGCCACCGTGGAACAAGAGCCGGCCTTGTCCAAGCGGGAGATCGAAGTGCTGCGCGGGATCAGCCTCGGCAAAACGAACAACGAGATCGGCAATGACCTCCGCCTCGCGGAGGACACGGTGAAAACCCACGCACAGCGGCTGTTCAAGAAGCTGGCCGCCACCGATCGCGCGCACGCGGTCGGCCAAGCGATGCGCAAGAACCTCATCAGCTAGGCGTTTCCGGACACACATCGGGATCGAGCGCCCCGCATCCCGGGTCACCAAGCCGCTCGTCCATCCATGCATATTCCAGAAAGACAGGGTTCGCGTTCGCATGCCCGGGGGAAGAATTGAATGACCAACTCGTGACCGTGCCCTTGAGCGCGGCTTTCACTCCGCAGCTGGTCTGCACGACCGGCGACCGCCTGATCCATCCGGCGGACGGCCGCAATGACCTCGCCCGCATCGTCGTGCGCTGGGCGCGAAGATGGGTTCCCGAAACCTGGCCCGCGCGCGAGTACTTCGACGCGCTGGGAATCGGCGACTCCGAATCACCCTGCTACCACGACGAATCGGTCGTAGGCTGGCTTCTCATCGAACCTCGGCCGAATTCACTGGCATGGCAAGTGCGCACCGGGAGAATCGACATCACCACCGCGCTCACCGCCGAAGCCGAAGCCTGGCCTGATCGATATCACGCTTGAAGTAGACGAGGGCCCCTTTCCCTGCGCTTGGCGCAAGGAAAGGGGCCCTCGTGTGTACTCGGAACCTCGACAGCGGTCCTACTTCGGCAGGAGGTTCCCCGCCGAGCCGGTGAGCTGCTGCACCGCGGGCAGCCCGAGTACCCCGTTCTCCGCCAATGCGGGCGAGTTCTGGGACAGCGGGGCGATTTCACCGAGCACGGGCAATCCACCGTTCGTGGCCATCTGCGTGGGGAGAAGCGACCCGCCCATGGGCAAAAGCCCGCCCACCAAGGGAAGCGAAGAGGCGGGAGTCGCGGTCTTCGGCGCATCGGTGTGGAAAGCGGTCACCCTGGTGCCCGAGCCGGCGTCAAGCGGGTCGGTGGCGACGGTCGTGTCGACCGGAGCGGGCAGTACCGCGAATTCGCCGTGGACGGGAAGTGCCGGCTTCACCGCCGGAAGCGAGTCGTGTGCCTGCTCCACGCGGGAGAGAATCGGAAGGGCAGGCAACTCGGCGGCACCCAGTTCGGCGCCCAGCGGAGCGTTCAGGTCCGGCTCCTGCGCGTCGCCCGCGACATCGCCGGGCTGCAACGGAAGGAAGTCCAGCAACCCCGCCGGCACCGGGTAGACCGGCCCGACCGGGGTGGTGGTGGGCGGCACCGCCGCGGGGACATCGTTCAGCACCGCGTCGACGGACGGCTGCAAGGAATCCTCGTCCGCCGCGTCCAGCTGCTCCAGCGGCCGCGCCTGCTGCATGGCCTCGGTCAGTCCGGCGGCCGCGGGGGCGACGATTTGATCCAGCGGGGTGGCAGGCAGATCGCGGTCGGCTTTCTCGCTCGCCGAGGCGGCACCCGTGGCCAGCATCAGCAGTCCACCGGTGGTCGCCGTGATCTGCAGAAGGTACTTCAAGCGGTTTTGCATGACAAAACTCCTCTAGTGACAAAATGGGAATAATTCGTGGCGTACCGTTGAAACGGGTCGCGGGCGAGCGCCACGCGGAAAGGGAACTACGGCATCGAACGCCGTGGGAAAGCGGCGATCGCCGCGGCAAAGCGACCACGTCTGGAAGGGAGAACCAACACCGAACGCGTAGGTGGTCGCGACAGGATCAGCCGGGTGTGACGTCCGGCCGGAGCACCACGGCCAGTGCGGCCTGGTGGCCGTCATCGTTGCAGTCCAGCGAAACCCGATCGGCCTGGGCAGGGTGCCCAGGCAGGACAGCGCCACTCCCGTGGTCGCCGCCGCATGCCACAGCGAGACTTGTCGACGTGCCGCACAGTGACAGCGGTGACCACGGCGGAATCGTCTTTCCCGCGGTGTGACCGGAAGTGCGTGCGCGCGACGCTGTGGACGAAGGCTCGTCGGGAGACTCGTCCCGGCAAGCTGCGAAGCGGCCGGTGCGGCCGTCCGCCGAACCCCGATATTCCAGAGCGGAGAAGGCGATCACCGGGTTCGACACCGGCTGGCCGGCGGCGGATGCCTTGACCCCCATGAGGTCTCGATCGACATCACCCGGCCGCGCCAGGACGGCAGCGTCCAAGGTAGCGATCGTGTGGCGGGCGGCCTCGTCGGCGGCCGTGACCACACTCGCCATGGACTTCGCTGTGTCGTCAAGGTTCTTCACCGAGAGGACCGCACGCTCGACGAGTGATACCGCACTCTTCGATTTCCCGGTCGGTATCGGCGTCGCGGCCACGGGCAGCGACGGAATCGCCACTGCGGAGATCGGGACACCCAACCCCGCCGGTGTCACCGATTTCGGCGGATCACTCTCGACCGCGGTCCTCGGAGCGATCCATTCGGACGCTTCCTCGATGACCGGGATATCAGCCTTCGCGGTGACATCGCCCGCGATCCATCCCACGACGGTCGCCGCGACCACACCGCCCACCAAGACGAGCACACGGGCCAGAAGACGACCGACGCGCACTGCGTCGGTCGGCTGGCTTCCCATGTGCGTCACAGCGCTGACTTCCCTTGATCGTCAATTCTCGGCATGGCCGGCATCGCGTGCCGTTATCGCTGGTGAATGTTAATTGCGACGCATATGGACAGCCACCCGCACCCCCGGCGAAAAACCGGCCGTTGGCGACGTGCACGGCCGGACAGGACCGTTTATTCGAAGCTGACCAGCGACAATTCAATGAGTACCACCGCGGTGACAAGGTCAATACCCACCAGGCCGCTCCACTCGAACAAGTGACCACGAGACGGAAATAACGGCGCGCGCCCGTAACACGATCGCGGGAACCGTGTCCGTGTTCGCGCGGCAAACCGTGCCGTTCACTCGTCAAACGCGCCCGTGCCGTGCGGCCCCGGCGCGAGAACACCTGCACAGGCACGCCGCTTCTCGACGAAGGCCGACATGCGCGGAAGCGCACGAACGAAGCCGGACATCCGTGTGCCACAAACGAAGGCAGGCGTTGGTGAAGTACGTGATCAGTGACGACCGGCCGGCCTTCTCCGCTACAAGGACGTCTTCACCGCATGGGTCGGAGACTGGACTCCCCGGGCATGGCATGAGGCAGCCACCACGCGCGAAGACGGCAGCCAGCCAGACAGCACCATCGACAAAGATCGGCGATGGACTGGACGAGGTCATCACCGATGTCGGCATGATCGCGACACTGATGGCGATTTCACCGTCGCTGAACTGGCCGACCGACAGGTCATCGCCGGCTGCGGCTCGATCTGCTCGGCTCACCGATCACCCCGTACCTCGAGCGCCGGAAGGAGGCGACAGGGCAAGAGGGCTGCACGGCGGACGAACTCGACTCGGCGCGTTTCGCGCTCGGTTGGCCGCGCTGACGAGGTCAGGAGTTGATCGCGGGTCCTACCCTGGTCGCCATGACCGTTCATCTTGTCGTGACCACAGCAACACCAGATCGGGAATCCGGCGAGAAGCTGGCGGGCTCGGCCGTCGCTGCCCGCCTCGCCGGTACCGCGCAGGTCGTCGGCCCGGTCACGTCGTTCTTCTGGCATCTCGGCGAAAGCGGCCAGGGCGAGGAGTTCAACGTGACGTTCAAAACGACCGACGCGCGGTACGCCGAGCTGGAGGCGCACATCATCGAGAACCACCCGTGGAACAAGCCCGAGGTGACGGCCGTCGAGCTGGTCCGCGGCTCGGCGGACTATTTCGCGTGGGCCGAGGAGTCCACACGGCCCAGCTAGACCTCCAGCCGGGCGAGGAGATCGGCGACGGCCGGTGTCGAACGGTGGCCGGCGAGTCTGCGCGCCACCGTTTCGATCCGACGTGCCGGACGGACTGACGTGGCACCCGCGGCGAGGTCCGCCGCGTGGCCCAGCGTCGCCGCGGCCTGCTCGACCTCGCGTGCCTGGAGGTAGGACGTGGCCAGCCACGTCAGGTACAGGGCCTTATCGCGCGCGTGCGTGTCGTCGAACTCGCCAAGCACCCGCTCCAGGACCGGGACGGCGCGCAGCGGCCGCCGGAGCTCGGCCCAGCAGCGGCCGGCCATGATGTCGATTTCGGCGGTGTCGACCCAGAACACCCAATCCGGTTCCGGCCTGGTCGCCGGGGCGTTCAGTGCCTCGCGCGCAAGGTTGAGCGCACGGTCAGCTTCCTGTGCCTCCCCTGCTGTCGCGTGCGCCCAGGCTTTCCGTTCAAGCAGCAGGGCCCCAACCTTCGGCGTGGCGACCTGGCGCGCGACCTCGTACGAGTCCGTCGCGAGCGCGGTCCCGCTCTGCTGCGTTGCCGTCTTCTGGTATGCGGCATAGGCGAGCGCGTTCCCCGCGAGATCGAATGCCTGCGCGTCCTCGGCGTTCTTCCGGCTGTCGTCGTACAGCTGTTCCGCGAGCGCGTGCTGCCCGTGGTCGAATGCTGCCCATCCGGCCTGCTGCTGCTGTTCGGCGAGCAGTGCAAGCAGTTCTCGCCCAATGTCCTCGGTGTGGCTGGATTCCCGTATCAGCCGTTGCGTGAATTTCGCTTCGGCACTGTAGACCGGGAAGGTTTCGGCGCCGCCCATGATGTTGTCCAGGCGCCGTAGCCGAGCCGTACGGCGGCGCAATTCCGCGATGTCGGATCGACCGATCCGGCGATCAGTGGGCTGATCGGTACGCGCGAGCGGAATTGCCAGTGCGGCGATTGCTCCGATGAATTCCCGCCGTTGCACACCGCCCGTCCTTTCCTTTCGCCGTTTAGCCCGTGCAGTGGAAACAGCACGCTTGATCATGTTCCCTTCGACCCCGAAACTGGCGGCGAGGTATTCCTGCCAGAACGGAGTCGGTAGCCGCCGCTCGGCCTCCCAACGGGAGACCTCGTTTCTGCTGATGGCCTGTCCCGATAGCTCCGACAGAACCGCGGCTTGATCGGTTTGCGACCGTCCCGTGTCCTCGCGCAGGGTCCGGAGCAGTTCGCCGATGCTGTCCTGCTCCACAGGCACCCCTCACCTCGCTTGGCCCACAGGCGGCCATCATGCGCCCGGCCCCGGCTTCTGGCCACCCCTTCGGAATGGCCACCCCTCGGGCTCCTCTCACCAGGCATTATCGCTCTTAGCGTCAACATCGTGACTAACCGGACTGATCGGGCCCCTGGGCGGGGCCGTAGCAACGGATTCTCCGACCTCGGTTTCGACCAGCTCGGCCGGCGGCGGTCGGGCGAGATCCGCCGACCGCGGATTCCATCACCTCGTAGCGGGTCGCTCTCGCGTGCGGCCGAGTACGAATGGCGCGGGTTCCTGCTCAGCGCGGAAGCACACCTGTACCTACGCGCGCAGCTGGCGCCGGACGTGGACTGGCCGCCCATGCTGCTGCCGTGGTGTGAAGAGAACCGGCCAGAGCCGCGGCGCCACGAGCGCGACAGCATCAGCCGCGAGCGAATCGCAGCGCCGACGGAGAATGCGCGATGCCCGCTGTGTCGCGACAAGCTGCTGACGGCGAACGCGGAGGCACGCAGTGGACAAGCGTGACCGTGACCTTCTCGCGAGTATCGCGCGGGTCAATGCGGACATCGGCAAGGCCACGCTGGACCTGCTGACCTTGCAGCCCTCGGACGAGCACTACGCGGCCGGACGCGCTAGCGAGCTGGACGGCCAGGAACTACCCGCGGACCTGTTCGGCATCGAAGCAGCGGCAACCGATCCGCTGCCATAGTCCGCCCGGCGTCGCGCTTCCTCGACGCGGCGTCGGGCCGGCCTGGTCAGCGTGCTCGCCTCCCCTGGTGCGCGCTGACCAGGCGTCTGAATCCCCCGACGCCCTATCTCCGGACGGCGGGGAGCCGGGGCTGGTGCGTGGCCATGGCCAATTTGCCGGGCGCACCGGCCCCGGCGCCTACCCACAACCAGAAAGGCCAGACAAATGGCGGGCGCGATGCGCTGGTGGAACGACGGCGACGACGACCTACCCGACCCAGTCAAGTCCGAATACGACGAGGAGTAGGGGCCGATGGCGCGCGAACGCAACCCCGCGGGGACCAGCCCCACCAATCCCGGACCGGGCAAGGGCACACCGACAAGGCCCACAGACAAAAACTCCGGTCCGCCGAATGTCCCCAAGCCGCCGGACCCCCCACCGAGGTGATAGCCGTGCCCAAGAAACGACGGCGACGCGACCGCCGAAGCTGCCTTGTCGGTGGCCAGGCCGGAAACAGTGCCCCCGGGCACGCGGGAAGTGGACCACCAGGACAACCGGCCGGGCCGACGTACCCCGGTGCCGGCTATCCATCCTGGCGGTTCGCTTGGCTTCCACGGCCGCCGGAGGAGGACGACGGCAGCTAGAATCGGGCCATGCGGACAGCCCGAGAAATGAGCAGGCTAGCGGCCGTGTTCCTCGCGGGAGGCGCCGAAGCCCGCTTCTACGCCCAGGATCTCCGGCGTGCAGCGGCCGTCAGCCACCGGCGGCTGGCGGACATGCTGGCGGAAATGCGTAACCTCGGTTGGATCGCCCACGAGTTCGACAAGTCCACACCTGACTGGCGGCCGTACTACACGCTCACGGACGCCGGTCGGCGCGAACTGACGCCGTAGCACCGAAAGCTCTGAGCTTCGCGGCGAACGCGAGCAACCATGTGGCCACGTGATGTTGCTCATCGGCCCTCGCCACCGCGGTTCGACGTTGTACTAAATCGACTTATCACCGGGGAAAGCTTGCAGAACCGGTTCACAAGGAGGCAGCCCAAGGCACCGGAGACAGTACTTCCGAGAGCAAGAGGGCAGCGGCTGCTCGACATGTAGGGCGGGAAGCACTTCTTAGCGAAATGAGGAATCGCGACCTGGTTATCGTTAAGATCCGCGGCAAAATGAACGAATGGGACTACCCGCCGCCAACATTGTCAAACGAACTTCGCTATTTGAACGACAAGACCGAGGAAAATTACGCATTCTCAAATCAAAGCCTCATCGACATTCTACCAAAACCGGTTGACCATGGCGGATGAGGTCTACGACGAGGCGGCCGAAGTCGAGATCAACACGCAGCTGACGGAAGTCGGGTACGAGTTGGAAGAGGCCGATCCGAAGTCCGAGGCGTCGACTCGGCGGGTTCCAGTCGACGCCGAAGGAATGCGCCTCCTGCGCGAGCACCGCGCCTGGCAGCGTCGCGAACGGTTGCGCCTCGGCCCGGCATGGTGGACTCCGGGCGGGTCTGGACCCAGCCGGACGGTCAGCCCTGCGGCCGTCGTGGATCGGCGACGAGTTCGAACGACACTGCAAAGCGGCGGGCGCCGATCCGGCTGCACGATCTCCGACACGTCGCGGCGACTCTCATGCTCCTGGCGGGCATCGACTTGAAGGTGGTCCAGGAAACGCTCGGACACTCGTCGTGGGTCGTCACGCGGGACACGTACACGAGCGTCCTGCCCGAGCTGGCGCCGAAGCCACGGTGGCAGTCGTACCTCGTCGGGAAACGCGCGGGCACCCATGCGATAGGCGGCTAGCTACAACCGAAGACGGAAAACACCAGATAGATGGGCGTCTTCGGTGGGATGCGAAGTGAGCCGCCAAGGGGGCTCGAACCCCTGACCTTCTGTTTACAAGTTCCAGCGCCGACCTGCGGATAGTCTGCGGCCTGGGTTTCGCTGAGTATGAGAGGCGGCAAACTGGGCGTATTTGGCGTAGGTGTGCAGCAGTTCGTGGACCGGAACGTGGACCAAGATCAATGTGGTCCCCGCGGCGGCTGGCTGAGGGCCGTGGTGGCTCCATCCGAGGCGCCTCCCGCGATGTCGGTGTAGCGCGCCGGGCCAGCGGGACGACACTGTGGTCATGAACATCGAATTGGGTGACGCCGTCGCGGCCCTGCGGGACGAACTGCTGGACGCTGTCGATCGCGCCACGACCGCCGAGGTCGAGTTCGCGGTGGGGCCGATCGAGCTGGAGTTCGCCGTGGAGTTGCGCAAGGACGTCAAGGCCAAGGCTGGGTTCAAGGCGTGGGTGGTGTCAGCCGACGCCGAGGCCGGCGTGTCTCAGACGACCAAGCACAAGGTCACCGTGACGCTGAACCCGCGCAAGCCCGGCGGTGGCGACATGATCGTGTCGAACAAAGCTGCTGGCAAGGACGGTCCTGGGGACGTGACCGGGCACATCGGCCGCTGACCGGCGACCGTTCAAGGGGAGGGACTTGACGGGTGGAGCGGGAGCGGGTTGTGGCCGTGTCCGGCCCGGGGGGTGACGGCTCTGGCTACGTCATCGCGCCGCGGCTGGTATTGACCTCGGCGCACGTCGTGACCGGCGCCGAGGCGTCGATCACGGTGTTTCGGCCCGGCGTGCCCGGCACCGTCACCGCGCGCCCGGTGTGGTGCGGAACCCCGGCAGGGCGTGATGACGCCGCGCTGGTGCTCATCGACGACCCGATGTGGGCACCGCTGCTCGACGCGCCGACCGTGTGGGGTCGCACCGTCACCTACCAACCCGGGATCGCCTGCCATGCCTGCGGTAGGCCGCAGATCGTCCAACGCGACGGCCGACCGGCGGACACCGCCCAGGTCACCGGCTCCCTCAACCCGGGCAGTCAGATCGTCGCCGACCGATACCTGATCGAGCTTGACCAATTCCCGCCCGAGGGTAACTCGCCGTGGGCGGGGATGTCCGGCGCGGCGGTGTTCTGCGGCGACCTACTCGCCGGAGTCGTCGCAGTCGACCCCGGACACCGTCGACACGCGGCGTTGGAGGCGGTCCCGGCCTACGTTCTGCTCCACGACGAGACGTTCGTGGCGGTGTTGACCGAGTACCGCGGCGGCAACGCGCCGCGGTGTGAGGCGATCGAACTCCAGCCCTTGTCCGATGCGAGAAGCCACGTGCCAGCGGGGGAACCGGTCCGTTCGCCGGCAGCGTTGCTGACCGCGCACCGTGCGGTGGTGCCGTTCCGCGGCCGGGACGAAATCCTGGGTGACCTGCGTGCGTGGGCAGCACAGCCGGGCGTCGGGGTCTGGTTACTGCACGGCCCGGGAGGTCAGGGCAAAACCCGGCTGGCGCACGAGTTCGCCGAACGGCTGCAGGGCGACGATCAGCCGTGGGCGACGGTCTGGCTGAACCCTGTGGCGGATGCCGCGAGTATCGCGGTTGTGGCGGCGCTGTCGTCGACGGTGCTGATCGTGGTGGACTACGCGGAAAACCGCGCCGAGCAGCTCACCGCCCTGTTCACAGCACTAGCCCGGACAGCACCGACCGCTTCGGTGAAGGTGCTGCTGCTGGCCCGGACCGCGGGTGCGTGGTGGGACGAATTTGCCGCGACCGGCAGCGACACAGTCCGCGACATCGTAGAGCTGGTTCGCCTGCAGTCTCTGCCGGTGCTGGATGCGACACCGCAGGCACGCTCCCTGACCTACCGGGCGACGGCGTCTGCGTTCGCGACAGCTCTACGCGCGGTGCCCGGCCTGTCCGACCAGCCGTGGGCTGAGTTCGCGGCCGCACTGCCCGAATCGGCGGGTGGCGCCTCGACGGTACTGGCAGTCCAGATGACCGCCTTGGCAGACTTGCTCGACCTAGTGCCCTCCGGTTCTGCTGATCTTCATGTTGCTCCAGGTTCGCCGGGGCCTGAGGACCGTGTGCTGACGCATGAACGGGGATACTGGAAGTCCACCGCGACCGCCCAGGGATTGTTACCGGGGTTGACGTTGGCAACGTTGACCGATTTTGTGATCGCCACCGCAGTACTCGGCCCAGACACCGTCGGCGATGTCGGCACCGTGGTGGCGCGAGTACCGGGGCTGGCCGATCAGCCGGTGGACCGGCAAGAGGCAGTCAGCGCGTGGCTGCTGAGCGTGTATCCCGCCGGTGACGACGGCACTTTCGAAGGCCTGGTACCGGACCGGTTGGCTGAGCGGCTGGTCGGCCGCTCGATCCTGGAGACGAGGCGTACGTGTGTCGTGGAGCGCCTGGCGGCACAGGCCAATGCAGAGGAAGCCAGGCAACTATTGACGGTCTGTACGCGAGCGGCAGCACACGCCGTTTTCGGCTCTCGTGTCGGTGACTGGGTGACGCGGTGGTGCGTCGAACAAGCAGACACACTGGCCGTGGCGGCAATTGACGTCGCAACGAGAGTGGAGGTACCGCTGCCGCTGGTGCGAGCGATCAAACAAATTGCCGTCACTAACACGGTGGATACCTCGCTGTTGGAACGTATGGACAATGCGATCCCGTTACGTAGTCAGGTTCTCGCTGAGGCCGCGGCAACGATCGGCGAAGTATTGGTTGGCCGTCAGCGGCAGGCCATAGCAAAAGATCCAGGTCTGGACGGTGCCAACCTCGCCATGAGTCTGAGCAACCTCGCGAACAGACTGGGCGTCCTGGGACGGCACGAAGCTGGCCTCGAGGCCGCCACCGAAGCCGTCGCGACCCACCGCCGACTGGCCGAACAGCGCCCCGACGCCTTCCTCCCCGACCTCGCCATGAGCCTGAACAACCTCGCGAACAGACTGGGCGCCCTGGGACGGCACGAAGCTGGCCTCGAGGCCGCCACCGAAGCCGTCGCGACCCACCGCCGACTGGCCGAACAGCGCCCCGACGCCTTCCTCCCCAACCTCGCCATGAGCCTGAACAACCTCGCGGGCCGCCTGGCAGCCCTGGGACGACGGGAAGAAGCACTCGAGGCCATCACCGACGCCGTCACGGCCTACCGCCGACTGGTAGAACAGCGCCCCGACGCCTTCCTCCCCGACCTCGCCACAAGCCTCCATAACCTCGCGAACGGACTGGGCGATCTGGGACGACGGGAGGAAGCGCTCGAGGCCGCCACCGAAGCCGTCACGATCCGACGCCGGCTGGCACAGCAGCGCCCCGACGCCTTCCTCCCCGACCTCGCCTCGAGCCTGAACAACCTCGCGGGCCACCTGGCCGCCCTGGGACGGCACGAAGCTGGCCTCGAGGCCGCCACCGAAGCCGTCACGATCCGACGCCGGCTGGCACAGCAGCGCCCCGACGCCTTCCTCCCCAACCTCGCCACGAGCCTGAACAACCTCGCGGGCCACCTGGGCGCCCTGGGACGGCACGCAGCTGGCCTCGAGGCCGCCACCGAAGCCGTCACGATCCGACGCCGGCTGGCACAGCAGCGCCCCGACGCCTTCCTCCCCGACCTCGCCTCGAGCCTGAACAACC
>NZ_JBIUAQ010000011.1:143079-143474 GCF_044547565.1 Amycolatopsis sp. NPDC052450
ACCTCGCGAACAGACTGGGCGCCCTGGGACGACGGGAAGAAGCACTCGAAGCCGCCACCGAAGCCCTCACTACCCACCGCCGGCTGGCCGAACAGCGCCCCGACGCCTTCCTCCCCAACCTCGCCACGAGCCTGAACAACCTCGCGGGCCGCCTGGGCGATATGGGACGGCACGAAGCTGGCCTCGAGGCCATCACCGAAGCCGTCACGATCCGACGCCGACTGGCCGAACAGCACCCCGACGCCTTCCTCCCCGACCTCGCCATGAGCCTGAACATCCTCGCGGGCCACCTGGCCGCCCTGGGACGGCACGAAGCTGGCCTCGAGGCCATCACCGAAGCCGTCACGATCCGACGCCGACTGGCCGAACAGCACCCCGACGCCTTCCTCCCCGAC
>NZ_JBIUAQ010000011.1:143572-199877 GCF_044547565.1 Amycolatopsis sp. NPDC052450
ACCTCGCCATGAGCCTGAACATCCTCGCGGGCCGCCTGGGCGATATGGGAAGGCACGAAGCTGGCCTCGAGGCCATCACCGAAGCCGTCACGATCCGACGCCGACTGGCCGAACAGCGCCCCGACGCCTTCCTCCCCGACCTCGCCATGAGCCTGAACAACCTCGCGAACAGACTGGGCGCCCTGGGACGACGGGAAGAAGCACTCGAAGCCGCCACCGAAGCCGTCAAGACCCACCGCCGACTGGCCGAACAGCACCCCGACGCCTTCCTCCCCAACCTCGCCACAAGCCTCCATAACCTCGCGATCAGCCTTGGTGCCCTAGGGCGACGGGAAGAAGCACTCGAGGCCATCACCGAAGCTGTCACGGCTCACCGTCAACTAGCCGAACAGCGCCCCGAAGTGCACCTTAAAGATCTTGATCTGTCTCGGAGAGTTCTGGCCTGGATAACCGACGAACTACCCATCTCCCCTCAAACAGAAGGCAAAACAGCGCCCTAAGCCGCACAAAGTTGAGGTGACCACACAACCCAATGCGCCAACCCCTGCCTTGCAAAAGTGCTGGTCAGTGACATAAGGGGTGTTTACCGCTGGTTGGCGTGAACTAGGGCGTGCCTGAACTGGCTTGTTTGGATGCTCCCGACTGAGGTTCGCACCCATCGTGGCTCCCATTGATCAACTACAGCCTCAGGTGGTCGGCGATTGATCCGCAGCTGTGACCACGAATCGGCCGTATGACGCCCTCCGACGTGAGTCCACGGTCTTTACCATCGGTACTGGCACTGCCCCTTATTGGACAGGGTCTTCGTCTCGCCGCGACACGCCGAAGAACAAGTTTTGCCCGACACGCCGTGCAAACTTAGACAAAGTTCTCCACAGGTCGCCCATAGGTCCTGGACAGGGACTTTAGGTTGTCGCCAAAGTTACCCCCAAGGTGTGAACAGCTTTCGCTCGGCCTGTGCCCAGTTCGAGAAGGTCTTCCACAAGTTATCCACAGGTCGGTCCCCAGGTCAGCTTGCGTCGGTCCAGGCAGACGCTCCACCATTTCGACCAACCGTTCGAGGGCCACGAGCCCGACACACGAGTTGCCCCTTCGTTCCGACGTGACCGGCCACGTCGGAACACCAACGCCTCGACAAGAGGCCCGTCTCCACCTGGAGATCAGCTTTGCCCAAGCACCCCGAAAGACAAAAGAAGCGCCGGGCCAGGGGTAACAGCCCTGGCCGACGCAACTTCAGCGAGCTTCATGTGCAGTACCTGAAGCTCCTTATCGTGCTCATTCCTCTGATCAGCCCGATCATGGCTCACTTCTTCAAGTGACACTCTTGGTTGCCGGGTGGAGTTGGCGCTCCACCCGGCAACAAGAGCCACCCTCCATGCTTCCTAGCCCGGTTGCAACAGTTGGGGAGGCAACAGTTCGCCACATCACTCAACGTGATTCGACCCGGTCGGCTCACTCGGCGAAGCCCTGATCAGGGAGTTAAGTAGATTGCCACGCCGGATCGGGGTCTCAGGTCTCTTCATGCGATCCACCTGAACGCGTGCGGGAAGACGTCTACTGAGACCACGAACTTGGATGCATAATCAAACGTATGCTCGATACCGGCGACACGTCATCTCCGGGGCCTCGGTATCTGCACATGGTGCGACCGGGTCGTCCTGTATGGGTGGACTTGAGCAAGCTGGTTGAGGAAATTTCCGGAACCAGGATTCTATGTTCAGAGAGGTATTTGATCTTGAGCCGCCAAGGGGGCTCGAACCCCTGACCTTCTGTTTACAAGACAGATGCTCTACCAGCTGAGCTATAGCGGCCTTGCCCAGGGCAGCCCGGGCGAGCCCAGTATATCGGCGCCCGTTCAGCTCTTCGCAGGGCGCACCCGGGGTTCGCCGGCGATGGCCCGGAAGGCGTGCGCGAACGTCACGGCGGTCGCCGGGTCGCGGCGGTCGGTGACGTAGTACCAGTTCATCCGGACGGCGTCCGGTGTCACTTCGAGGACGCCGGGGCCGTGCGAGTCGAGTTCCACGAAGCGCACGTGCGGGTTCAGCGCGCGGATCGCGGCCTCGACCTTCAGCGAGCCCGTCCGCGGCGGGACGCCGAGTTGCTCGTCGATGTTGTCCGAGGTGACCGACGGGCAGACGAACTCCACCGCGACGCTCGTCCCGTCCCGCGGTACGTCGTTCGCCCACGACGAGTGGACGTCGCCGGTCAGGAACACCGTGTTGCCCCGGCCCTGTGCGGCGATCGTGTCGAGGACCCGGCGGCGATCTTCGGTGTAACCGTCCCACTGGTCGGTGTTGACCGTGGTCGGCTGGCCGTCGAGCAGGTCGCCGAGCGCGAGCCGTTCGCGGGTCGGCAGCGCGGGGATCTTGATCGGCGTGACCATCACCGAGTTCCCGACCAGGTTCCAGGACGCGGTCCCGCGCGCGAGGCCGTCCAGGAACCATTGCCGCTGCTCGGCGCCGAGGATGGTGCCCTCCACCGAAGCCGGGCCGGGCTGCCGGGTCCGGTACGTCCGCAGGTCCAGCATGGTGAGGTCGGCCAGCTTCCCGAACTTCAGCCGCCGGTACAGCCGGTCGCCGCGATGCCGCACCGGCATCCATTCGAAGTACGCCCGGTGCGCGGCCCGCATCCGGTCGTGCCAGTCGCCCTCGGTCGCCGGATCGTGTGACGGCGACCCGCCGGACCAGGCGTTGTCGGCGGCCTCGTGGTCGTCCCAGGTCGCGACCATCGGGTGGCGGGCGTGGAGCCGCCGGAGGTGCTCGTCGGTCTTGTACATCGCGTGGCGTTGCCGGTAGTCCGAGAGGGTGATCAACTCGTTGGGCGGTACCGAGGGCCGAAGATCACCCGCAGGGTTGGGATTCCCTTCGTAGAGGTAGTCACCCAGGTGAATGAAGGCGTCCAGGTCGTCACGGTCGGCCAAATAGCCGTAGGGGGCGAAGTGACCGACAGCCCAGTTCGCACACGAGACGACGCCGAACTGCAGGCTCGCGACGTCTTCATCGTGCGAAGGCGCGGTGCGCGTCCGCCCGGTTTGCGAGACCTTCCCTTGAGCCGTGAAGCGGTACCAGTACGCCGTCGACGCGCACAGTCCTTCCGCTGTCACTTTCACCGTGTGGTCACGTTCCGGCCCGGTCCGGAGGTGACCGCGAGCGACGACGCCGTCGAATCCGGCGTCCTTCGCCACCTCCCACCGGACGTCCACCGGCGCCCCTTTTCCGGATCCCGGAACCGCCTCGGCCGAGGGCGTGACCCGGGTCCAGAGGAGCACCGAATCGGGCATCGGGTCGCCGGAGGCCACGCCGTGCGCGAAAACCGGGGCCTCCGCCCCGCTAGATGCCCCCGAAAGGGTGAATGTCGCCGCTGTTCCGGCCGCCGTGAAACCGGCCGCGCGAAGGACGGATCGCCTGCTCACGGAGGACGCCATGACATGGAGTGTGCCGCATACCGACCGAGTGACGATGATCTTCCTTTGAAGTGGTGGACGCCACTTCAGGTTTCCTGCAACGGTCGGGCCGCCGCCCCCGATGCTCCTCGGGAATGTACCGGCGAAGAGAGTGAGGAGGTGGATCGATCATGAAGATCAACGAGCACACCAAGGGGGCCCAGCGCGGCGAACGCGGTGTCGAAAAGAACCAGGACGAAACACCCGAACGTGGCGAATGGCTGTTGGAGGCCCCGCGCCAGCGTGACGGAGAGCGATCGATCCACCAGGCCCGCTCGCACCGGCCGAATCTGCTGCGCCGCCGTGCCTGGCAGATCCTCGAAGCCCCGACGGCCGAGCAGCCCGCTGTCGAGAGCGACGAGGCGATGGGCCCGAAGCCGCCCGACGACTCGACGGTCAACTTCGTCCTGGACCTCGCCCTGCGCATCGGCGAGGTCCAGATGTCGAGCGGCGCCGGTGCCTCCGACGTCACCGCGACGATCATCGCGCTGACCTCCGCGCTCGGCCTTCCGCACTGCGAGGTCGACGTGATCTTCACGTCGATCACGGTGACCTGCCACCGCGGTACCGACATGGCACCGGTGACGGCGCTGCGCGTGGTCCGTTCGCGCAGCCTCGACTACACGCGGCTCACCCAGACGGAGACGCTGGTCCGCCGGATCGTCCGCGGGAACATCGCCGCCGAAGAGGCGCAGCAGGAACTCCAGCGGTTCACGACCGCGCCGCACCCGTACCCCCGTTGGGTGGCCACGGCCGCCTGGGGCGGGCTGGCCGCGTTCATCACCCTGATCCTCGGCGGCAGCATCGACGTCGCGCTGGTCGCGCTCGTGATCAGCGCGGTCATCGACCGGCTCGGCCGTTTCCTCAACCGCTTCGCGCTGCCGTTCTTCTTCCAGCAGGTGATCGGCGGCCTGGTCGCGACCCTGTCGGCGATGGCGATAGTCAGCAGCGATCTGCTCACCACGGACAAACCCACGCTGGTCGTCGCGGCGGCCGTCACCGTGCTGCTGTCCGGTCTTTCCACGGTCTCCGCCGTGCAGGACGCCATCACCGGCTACTACGTCACGGCGGCCGGGCGCACGACGGAAACCGCGTTGATGAGTGCCGGGCTGATCGCCGGGGTGGTGCTCGCGCTGAAGATCGCGGTGCTGCTCGGCCTGCCGCTGACACCGCTGCCCGAGGTCGTCTCCTCGACGCCGCAGCAGCTTCCGATCATCATCATCGGCAGCGTCGGCGCGTCGGCCTGCTTCGCGCTCGCCTCGTATTCGACGCTGCGCGCGATGATCGTCGCCGGTGCGGCCGGCGCCATCGGCGGCGCGGTGTACGGCGCCTTGATGCTGACGGACTTCCAGGCCGTCAGTTCGTCCGCCGTCGCCGCCACGCTGGTCGGTTTCTGCGGTGGCGTGCTCGCCAGGCGGCTCAAGGTGACGCCGCTCGTGGTGGCTGTGTCCGGCATCACGCCCCTCCTCCCCGGCCTCTCCACCTATCGTGGTCTATACCAATTGGGCGTCGAGCCCGGCGGGAACATCTCGACGCTGATGACCGCGGTCGCGATCGGGCTTGCCCTGGCAGCGGGCGTGGTACTCGGCGAATACCTCGCGCAACCGGTGCGGACGGGGCTCGGCAGGCTCGAACGCAAGTTCGCCGGGCCACGGATGGCGGGTCCGATGGAACCCGCCGAACGACGCTTGGAGTGATCGCTCGCCGACGGGCCGCGGCCTCCTCGCGCGATAGGGTTTCCGCTTAGGGCAGCGACCCGCGAATCGAGGGAGCGGCTGGTGGACGAAGTGATTGCCGAGACGAGCAGAACGGCCTCCGCGGATTTCGTGGTGGTGGCGAACAGGCTCCCGGTGGACCTCGAACGGACCGCCGACGGGAGCAGGCGCTGGACGGCGAGCCCTGGCGGGCTGGTGTCGGCGCTCGAACCGTTCCTGCGCTCACGCAAGGGCGCCTGGGTCGGCTGGCCCGGCGTGCCCGACGTCGAGGTCGAGGAGTTCGACGACGACGGCTTGGTCCTCCACCCGGTCTCCCTGACCTCGGACGACGTCCGCGACTACTACGAAGGCTTCTCCAACGCGACGCTCTGGCCGCTGTACCACGACGTGGTGGCCAGGCCGGTGTTCGACCGGAGCTGGTGGGAGTCCTACGTCCGGGTGAACCGGCGCTTCGCCGAGGCGAGCGCGAAGGTCGCCGCCGAGGGCGCGACCGTGTGGATCCAGGACTACCAGTTGCAGCTGGTACCGGCGATGCTCCGCGAACTGCGCCCCGACCTGCGGATCGGCTTCTTCCTGCACATCCCGTTCCCCCCGGTCGAGTTGTTCATGCAGATGCCGTGGCGGACCGAGATCGTCCGCGGGCTGGTCGGGGCCGACCTCGTCGGCTTCCACCGGCCGGGTGGCGCGCAGAACTTCCTCTGGCTGGCGCGGCAGCTGGCCGGTCTCGAATCCAGCCGCGGCGCGGTCGGCATCCGCACCCGCCCCGGTCTGATGCAGGTCGGCGACCGCACCGTGCGGGTCGGCGCGTTCCCGATCTCCATCGACGCCATCGGCCTCGACAAACTCGCCAAGACCAAGGGCGTCGCCGAACGCGCCGCCCAGCTGCGCCGCGACTTGGGCAATCCGAAGAAGGTCCTGCTCGGCGTCGACAGGCTCGACTACACGAAGGGCATCGACCTGCGGTTGCAGGCGCTGCACGAGTTGCTGCACGAAGGCCGCGTCCGCCCGGAGGACGTCACGTTCGTCCAGCTGGCCACGCCGAGCCGCGAGCGCGTCGAGCACTACCAGCGGATGCGCGGCGACATCGAGCAGATGGTCGGCAGGATCAACGGCGAATTCGCCCGCGTGGGTCACCCGGTCGTGCACTATCTGCATCAGTCCGTGAACCGGACGGAGCTGGCCGCGTTCTTCTCCGCGGCCGACGTCATGGTGGTCACTCCTTTGCGTGACGGGATGAACCTCGTCTGCAAGGAGTACGTCGCCTGCCGCCACGACCTGGGTGGCGCGCTCGTGCTCTCGGAATTCGCCGGCGCCGCGGCGGAGCTGACCAGTGCACTCCTGGTCAACCCCCATGACCTGGACGGGGTGAAGAACGCCTTGGAGACTGCCATTACGCTCGACCCCGCAGAGGGACGCCGCCGTATGCGCGCCATGCGTCGACAGGTCCTCACGCATGACGTCGACCGCTGGGCGCGCTCGTTCCTTCAGGCGCTCGGTGCCGAACCGGCCGACTGATTCCCCCATACCCCGCTTAGCTCCGAGGAGAAATCGTTGACCGCCGAGGCACTGCCCGCCGAGCTGAGGCGCGCGATTGTCCAGGTCGCGCGCACGCCGCGGCTGCTGGTCGCCTGCGACTACGACGGCACGCTCGCTCCGATCACGGCCAATCCGGACGAAGCCCGGCCGCTGCCCGAATCGGTAGGCGCGCTCAGGTCGCTGGCCGGCCTGCACGAGACGACCACCGCGGTCATCTCCGGCCGTGCGCTGCGCGATCTCGCCACCCTGTCCCGTCTCCCGGCCGAGGTGAACCTGGTCGGCAGCCACGGATCCGAGTTCGACATCGGCTTCATCCACGCGCTCGACGACAAGGCCCGCGAGCTCCACAGGCGGCTTGAAGCCGAGCTGGAGAACCTGGTGCTCGACGTGCCGGGCGTCTCGCTCGAGGTCAAGCCCGCGAGCATCGCGGTGCACGTCCGCCGGGCCGAGCACGAGGCGGGCCGCCGGGTCCTGCGCGATGTCCACAATGGACCGTCGAAGTGGGAGGGCGTGTCCACGACCGACGGCAAGGAGGTCGTCGAGCTCGCGGTCGTCCAGACGGACAAGGGCCGCGCGCTGGACACCCTGCGTCACCAGGTCGGCGCGACGGCGGCGGTCTTCCTCGGCGACGACGTCACCGACGAGAAGGCGTTCGCCCGGATCTCCGGCCCGGACCTCGGCGTGAAGGTCGGCGACGGGGAAAGCCTCGCGCAGTACCGCGTTCCGGACACCGTCGACGTCGCGATGGCGCTCGCCTTCCTCCTCGAAGAGCGGCGCAACTGGCTCTACGGCGAGCAGGCCCCGCCGATCGAGCGGCTTTCCATGCTGGCCAACGAACGCTCGGTCGCGCTCGTCACGCCGGACGCCCGGCTGACCTGGCTGTGCCACCCCGGCCCCGACGCGCCCGCGATCTTCGCGGATCTGCTCGGCGGCGCCGGCGCCGGTCACTTCTCGATCAAGCCGCACCGCAACGGCCTGCCGCTCGGGCAGCGTTACCTGCCGAACACGATGACGGTCGAGACCCGCTGGTCGCGGCTGCTCGTCACCGACTACCTCGAGCCGGAGAGCCCCGCGCACCGCACGGATCTCGTCCGGGTGATCTCGGGCGAGGCGGCCGCGGAGATCGTTTTCGCGCCGCGCCCCGAATTCGGTGGCGTGCCGGTGAAGCTGGTCGCCGACAAGGACGGGATCCTGGTGCAGGGCACCTCGGAACCGTTCGCGCTGCGTTCGCCGGGCGTGGAGTGGGAGATCACCTCCGACGGGATGAACGACACCGCGACGGCGCTCGTCACTCCCTCCCCGGAGAACCCGGTGGTGCTCGAACTCCGTTGCGGCACCTCGGATCTCGGTGCGCACGAACTGTCCGAAGTGGAGCGACGCTCGCGCGCGGGCGACTACTGGAGCACCTGGGCGCAGACGCTCAAACTGCCCAGCGTCCAGACCGACCTCGTCGGCCGCTCGGCGCTGACCTTGCGCGGCCTGGTCAACGCCGACACCGGCGGCGTGCTCGCGGCGGCGACGTCTTCGCTGCCGGAGGAGATCGGCGGCGTCCGCAACTGGGACTACCGCTACTGCTGGATCCGCGACGCGGCCATGACCGTGCGCGAACTGGTCCACCTCGGCTCGACCGAAGAGGCCGAAGGCTACCTCCGCTGGCTGCACGGCGTGCTGTCCACTTTGGCAGGCCCGGAACGGCTGCACCCGCTGTACACCTTGGCGGGCAGCGTGATCGGTGCCGAAGCGGTCATCGAATCGCTGCCGGGATACGCCGGTTCGCGGCCGGTCCGCGTCGGCAACCTCGCGAACCACCAGGTGCAGCTGGACGTTTTCGGCCCGGTCGTCGAACTCGTGCAGACCCTGGCGGAGGCGCGCGGCGAACTGCGCGACGAGGACTGGCAGATGGTGCGCGCGATGGCCGAGGCCGTCACGCGGCGCTGGAACGAGCCGGACCACGGCATCTGGGAGGAGCGGCACGTGCCGCGCCACCGGGTGTACTCGCGGGTGATGTGCTGGGTGACCATCGACAGGGCGATCAAACTGGGCGAGGTCTACGGCCGGGCGGTGCCGGGCGCGTGGCCCTCGCTGCGTGACGAGATCGCCGCGGACGTGCTGGACAAGGGCTGGAACGAAGAGGTCCAGGCCTTCACCACCGCCTACGACGGAACAGACCTCGACGCCGCTTCGCTGTTCGTCGGGCTGACCGGGCTGATCGACCCGGCCGACCCGCGCTTCCAGTCCACGGTGACCGCGATCGAGGCGGAACTGCGCAGTGGATCCACTGTGTACCGTTACCGCCGCGACGACGGCCTCCCCGGCGGCGAGGGTGGCTTCCACATCTGCGCGGCCTGGCTCATCGAGGCGTACCTGCTCACCGGGCGGCGCACCGAGGCCGAGGAACTGTTCACGCAGATCGTCGACGCCGCCGGCCCGACCGGTCTGCTGCCCGAGCAGTTCGACCCGATCGCGGAACGCTCGCTGGGCAACCACCCGCAGGCGTACTCGCACATCGGGCTGATCCGCTGCGCGAACCTGCTTTCCCGGTAGCCCGCTCAAATATCAGGAAAGGGTCGTTCAGGACGTTTTTCGTCCTGAACGACCCTTTCCTGACGTTCGGTGGCACCCGAAGCGCGTGAATTGGAGGCGTCGCGCCGGCTGCTGTCCAAGGGGTCGTGGCCTTCGCCTTCTCGGGAGAACGAAAGTCACAGACGAACAGCCGGCGCGACGGGTCTTGAGGGAGCGGTCAGGTCCCGCTGATCAGGCGCAGGGCCAGGTCGGGGCTGAACTGACCGGCTTCGACGTTCGGCGCGATACCGCATTTGCCGTCGGAGTCACCCGGCACCTTGACCCACAGCAGCATCTCGGCGCCGCCGCCGGTCTGCGAGGTCGCCCCGAGCTTGCGCCCGGCCGGGTTGCACCATTCGGAGCCGAGCGGCCCGTTGCCGTTGCGGCTCGTGTCGATCACGAACGGCTTGGTGTAGCCGTACTTGCTCGACAGCGCCGCGCTGACGGCCTTGCCGTAGTTCGCCGAGTCGGTGGTGGTCTTGTAGTTCGACACGTTGATCGCGAGACCGCGGATCGACTTCACGCCGACGGCGTTGAGCCGGTCGGCCATGGTCGCGGCCGGGATCCAGGTCGAGTTGCCGCCGTCCATGTACGCCCAGGTGTTCGGGGCCTTCGCGGCGAACTGCTCCGCGGCGTACTTGAGCAGGTCGAGGCGGGTCTGGCGCTCACCGGCGGGCAGGCAGTCGACCTGCGCGAGCGCGTCCGGCTCGATGACGACGACCGCGGGTTTGCCGCCGATGCCGTCGGCGAAGTTCGAGATCCAGGTGCGGTACGCCTCCGGGCTGCCAGCGCCGCCACCGGAGTGACCGCCGCAGTCGCGACCGGGGATGTTGTAGGCGACCAGGATCGGCAGCTTGTCCGCGACGTCGGCGGCGTAGGTGTAGCCGTCGACGGCCGTCTTGATGTTCCCGCTCCAGTTGCCGAACCAGCGCGCGCCCGCCTTCGTGGAGATGGCGGCCTTGATCTTGTCGGCGGTGCTGCCCGGGTTGTTCTTCACCCAGGCGGCGGGGTTGGAGTTCGGGTCGACGTAGAAGCCGTTGGTCTTCTCAAGGGGGTTGCCGTCGGCGGCGTGGGCCGGGGCGGCGATGAGGGCCAGCAACGAGGCGGCCACCAGACCGAGCGTCTTGATGCGCATGATCACCAGCTTCGGGCCCGCCCGTACAAGATTCGTACAACCCGGCCATTCGGCACCTGCTTGCGGCGCGAAGTGTCGCAAGCAGGTGCCGAATGGCGAAGGGGTCAGGCCGAGTAGCCCTTCGGCGGGATCAGGGTGGCGAGCTGGTTGAAGGTGAGCCAGTAGATCTGGTTGCCGCCGAAGTTGGCCGGGTCGGCGATCTTCACCGTCATGTTGTCGCTGTTGTAGCCGATGATCGTGAAGTAGTGGTAGATCGTGTAGTTCGGGTAGCCCGGCGGGTGGTTGTTCGCCGGGGCGACGATGTTCGCGACGATCGCGTAGCCCTTGTCGACGTCCAGCACGATGTCGCGCCACAGGAGGTCGCGCTGCGCCTGGGTCGGCGGGTCGTTCGGCATCTCCTTGGTCTCGTACCAGCCACCGGCGACGTGGTTGTTGAGGACGCGGGTGACCTGCCCGATCCAGTCGGTGCCGTTGGTGCTGGTCGGGAGCTCGTTCGCGAGCTGCTGCTGGCTCGGCGGGTTGCCGTTCTTCGCCGAGATGGCGATGCGGGTGGCTGCCGGGCCGCACCAGTACCCGGTCTCCTGGATCTGGTACTGGATGTTGAGCTCCGCGGCGGCCCTGACCCCTTCGACCTTGGCTGGCGGCGCCATCGCATTCACGAAGCCGGGCGCGGGTACGACGTTCTCACCTTGAGCGACGGCCACCGCCGGAGCGGTGATCAGTGCGGACACCGCGAGCGCGGCGACGACCGCGGTCCTGAGTCGACGCATGGTAATCCTTCCCCAGTTTCACTTCGGATCGGTGAATAGTGAACAGGATCGCCCGTGACGAGGCTTTTGTCTGCCGTCTCATCCGCGCCGCCCCCGATCGGCCCACGACGAAAGTAGGATCGGATGAACGCTCATGGGTTCATCGGGCAATAGCGATCGTGCAGGTGATGAAAGACGATCACGAGCAGGCCGGCACGCGTGGACTGGACAGGCCGGATCTCGGCGGTCCCGACCCCGCGCCCGCCTTCGGCATGCTCTTCGACGCCCACGCGGCCCCGCTGCAGCGCTACCTCGCGCGCCGCGTCGGCACCGAGACCGCGCACGACCTCGTCGCCGAGACGTTCCTCGTGGCGCTCCGGAGGCGGGAGACGTACCGCCCGGAGGCCGGGACGGCGCGGGCTTGGCTGTACGGCATCGCGACGAATCTGCTGCGGCACCACGTCCGCACGGAGACCCGGGCGCTCACCGCGACGGCCCGGCTCGCGGCCGCCGGCCAGACGGTCTCGGCCGGGCACGACGGCCGGGTCGCCGAGCGGGTCGACGCGCAGTCCCGCGCGGCCCAGCTGGCGGGCGCGCTGGCCGAACTGAGCGTCGCGGACCGGGACACCCTGCTGCTGGTCTCCTGGGCGGGGCTGGAACCCGGCGAGGTCGCCGAGGCGCTGGGGATTCCCGCGGGGACGGTGAGATCGCGGCTGCACCGGATCCGGAGATGGCTGCGCGCCAACGCGCCGGAGTCCACAAAGGACAACTCGAGTCACGAGGAGGAGGGTGAAAGTGCACGGCGGTAGCATCAGGAAGGTGTGGTCCGAGGCCGAACTCGACGAGGCGCTGGCCGGCCTCCACGCGGAACCGGAAACCCGGCAGGACGAACTGTCCCGCGCCAGGGCATCGCTCCTGCGGGCCGCCGGCGATGTCGAGGACGAACTCCTCCCCGTGACCGCGCCCCCGGTGAAGAAGCGGCCGGGCTCGTGGCGGTGGATCGCGGCCGCGGCGGCCGCGGCGCTGGTGTCCGGCGGCGGGATCGTGGCGACGAACGTCTTCACCGCCGACGACGGCCCGGATCCCGCGGCCCACTCGGCCCTCACCCGGGGCGAAGACGCGCTCGAAGCCCTCCACGGCGACGACTTCGCGATCCGGGACGGCCAGTACCGGCTCGTCACCGAATCCACTTGGACCACGCACGTCACCAAGACCGGGCTCGTCTACCAAACCCACGAGATCCTCGAACGATGGCTGCCGCCGCACAGCCGGAAGCCGGCCAAGACGCGCTTCACCGGAACCGGTGAGATCCGGTGGGTCAAGGGCGACTACCAGACGGCCATGTCCTACGGCGAAGCGCTTCCGGGCCCGTCGTCCCACGTCACCGTGGATGAGGCGAAGCCGCCGCGAACCACCACCACGTCACCGGTGCCTCCGCCGTCGAAAACCTCCGAGGCGCTGCCGCCCGTCCCTTCCTTGGATCGGCTGCCGTCGAAAAGCGGGTGGACCAACCCCACCCCTGAGTTCCTCGCGGAACTGCCCACCGATCCGGCCAAGCTGTCCGAGCGACTCCGCCGCGACGGCCTCTGGCCGGACGGCCGCTCACCGGAGCAGCCGAACTCGGCGCCCGAGATGTTCGAGATGGCCTTCAACGTCCTCCGGTCTTCCCAGGGCTTCGGCGCACTACGGGTGGCACTGTGCAAAGCGCTCGCGAGGATGCCCGGCATCGCCGTGGAAAGCGCGGCCGGTCCCGGCGGACGGCCCGCGGTGTCCTTCACGGTCGCGTTGCCGGACCAGACGCGCACGTTCGTCGTCGACCGGGCCACGGCGGCCGTCACCGGGAACCGCGCCGTCCGGTCCAACGACCAGAACGAGGGCTGGCCGGGGCTGACCTTGTTCGACACGACGATCTCGGTGGTGATCACCGACGACGGCGGCCCCGAGCCTCGCTAGCGCGCGTGCTTGGCGGCGTTGAGCGCGCTTCCGACGTCCGACACCTCCAGCACCCGGATCCCCGGCGGGATCTTGCCGGAGTCCGGCGGCACCAGCGCGTAGGTGAAGCCGAGCCGGGCGGCCTCCGCGAGCCGCCGCCCGACGCTCGGCACCCGCCGGACCTCACCCGACAGCCCGACCTCGCCCATCGCGACGAGTTTGGGCGAGAGCGGCGTGTCCCTCGCGGAGGAGATCAGGGCCAGCACCACCGCGAGGTCGATGCCGGGTTCGGTGATCTTCATGCCGCCGACCGTCGCCACGTAGACGTCCTTGTCGCCGACCTTGATGTTCGCCCGCTTCTCGACCACGGCCAGCACCATCGCGACGCGCGCCGAATCGAGACCGCTCACCGCGCGCCGCGGCTGCGGCGACTGGGTCGCCGAAACCAGCGCCTGCACCTCGCCGAGCAGTGGCCGCTTGCCCTCCATGGTCACCGTGACCGCGGTGCCCGCGACCGGCTCCGCCGTGTGGCTGAGGAACAACCCCGACGGGTCGGGCACGCCGACGATGCCTTCCTCGACCAGTTCGAAGCAGCCGATCTCGTCGGCGGCGCCGAACCGGTTCTTGATCCCGCGCAGCATCCGCAGCGTCGAATGCTTGTCGCCCTCGAACTGCAGGACGACGTCGACCAGGTGCTCCAGCACGCGCGGCCCGGCGACCGAACCGTCCTTCGTGACGTGCCCGACCAGCACGATCGGCAGCCCGCGCTCCTTGGCGAGCGCGACCAGCCCGGCGGTGACCGCGCGGACCTGCGTGACCCCACCCGGCGCGCCCTCCACCTGTGGCGAGGCCATGGTCTGGACCGAGTCGACGATCAGCACCCCCGGCTTGACCGCGTCGACGTGGCCGAGGATCGCGGAGAGATCACTCTCGGCCGCGAGGAACATCTCGTCGTGGACGTTGCCGGTGCGCTCGGCGCGCAGCCGCACCTGCCCCGCAGACTCCTCACCGGTGACGTACAGCGCGCGGCCCGCGGTGGACGCCCACTGATAGGCGACCTCCAGCAGGAGGGTCGACTTGCCGACACCGGGCTCACCGGCGAGCAGGATCACCGCGCCCGGCACGAAGCCGCCGCCGAGCACCCGGTCCAGTTCGGAGACTCCGGTGGGCTTGGCCCGCGCCGTCTCGACGTCGACCTCGCCGATCGGGCGCGCCGGGGCACTGGGCGCGCCGGCCGCGACCCTGGCTATCGCGGGACGGGCGTCGCCGCGCTCCTCGAGCGTTCCCCACGCCTGACATTCCGGGCAGCGCCCGACCCACTTCGGCGCCTCGTACCCGCATTCGCCGCAGCGGTAGGTACTGCCTTTCTTGACCACCCCGCGAGGCTAGCGGCCCCCACCGACAAACCCGGGCAACGACGGGCTGAAGGGGACTTTCCCCGCATGTGACGCAGCGAAGGGGCCCTTCACCGCTTGAGATGCGGTGAAGGGCCCCTTCGGCTCGGCTACGGGACTAGTGCCCGCCGCCCTTGGCTTCCTTCTCGGGCGCGGGCGCCCGGCTGCCCGGGTGCGACGGCGCCGCGACCGGCAGGTCCAGCGTGATCGAACCGGAGTTCTTGAAGACGAAGGTGACCTTGATCGTCTGGCCCGCCCACACCGGCTGCTTCAACCCCTGCAGCACGACCGTGGCCTTGCCCACCTGATCCGGCGCGTTGGACGCCTCCGGGCCCGCGGACGGCGTGACCGTCCCGGCGACACTCGACGACGGGGCGCCCGGCTCACTGCTCGACGGCGCGCCCGAGGACGACGCCGGCGCGGAGGACGGCGCACTCGTCGGAGCGACCTCCTTGGTCGACTCGACCGCGTCGGACGGGCCGATCACCAGCGCGTGGCTCGAGACGATGACCTTGGCCCCGGTGATCTTGGCGTCGCCGGTGGCGGCCTCGGAGGACACCGAGACGAGCTCGTCGTCCTGCTTGCCCTGGTTCACGATGGTCAGCGTCAGCGGCGCGGCGGCACCGGCGGGGTACGCCTGACCCTCGGCGGGGAACTGGAGCGCGGCGTTCCGCAGCACCAGGTCCTTCGCCTGCGCGTACGTCCCGTTGACCGCGGGCTGCTGCGAGTCGGTCTGGGTGATCTGACCAGCACCGCAGCCGGCGAGCACGAGCGCGGCGCCGAGCGCCAGCACACCTGCGCCGAACACGCGACGATTCTGCAGCCTCACGTCGGAGTCCTTCCATCTCACGGCCTCTTCACCGCGAAGACTAGCCGGGCGCCTTCGCGACCGGAGAACCCGGTGCGTGTTGACACGCCACCAATGCGGTGACGTGCCCAAGATCAACCGTCCACAAAGGATTTGGAAATCGTTCGCTTCTCACCAGCGTGAGCATGGGCGAATTGGGTTTGTCAACCCCCGGGCGGACCACCGCCAGGCCGCTGACCTGCGACGACGATCGCGGGCCGCTAGGTGGGCCTCGTCGGCACGTGCTAAGATGAATTCAGCGAAAGGGGCAGAGGACACATGGTTTTCAAGGTCGGAGAGACCGTCGTCTACCCGCACCACGGTGCCGCACTCATCGAAGCCATCGAGACCCGCGTGATCAAGGGCGAGGAGAAGAAGTACCTCGTCCTCAAAGTCGCGCAAGGGGATCTTACGGTTCGCGTGCCCGCTGACAACGCCGAGATCGTCGGTGTTCGTGATGTCGTCGGGCAAGAAGGACTGGACAAGGTTTTCGACGTTCTGCGTGCTCCGCACACCGAAGAGCCCACGAACTGGTCTCGTCGGTACAAGGCCAACCTCGAGAAGCTCGCCTCCGGCGATGTGAACAAGGTGGCCGAAGTGGTGCGCGACCTCTGGCGGCGAGAGAAGGACCGCGGACTTTCAGCCGGTGAGAAGCGCATGCTGGCGAAGGCGCGGCAAATTCTGGTCAGCGAGCTGGCGCTCGCGGAGGGCACCGACGAGGACAAGGCTGAAGTCCTCCTCGACGAAGTTCTGGAAACCGCGGCAGTCTGAACCGGCGGGTGTCCCACGCCAGGTGAGGCTGCGGGGGATACCTCTACGATCGCGCACATATGAGCACCGACCATATGAGCACGATCGTGTTCGTCACTGTCGTCAGACACCATGCCTCCGACGCGGAGCTCGCTCTCGCGCCGGTCAATGGTGAAGCGTTACTCACGCACACTGTGCGGGGGCTGCTCGCGCTGCCGGATCTCGATCTGGTGGTCGTAGCGGCCCCCGAGCGGTGTGCTGATTTGTTTTCGGCCGCTTTGAGCGGCTTCGAGAACCGTTGCCGGATAGTACCCGGCTCGTCGCTCAAGCATGCTTTCGACACCGTCGAAAACGAAATCGCCGGAAACCCCGTCTTTCTCGTGCACGACGCTTTGCGTGCGTTCACTCCCGCGGACACGGTCCGTGCCGTCGCGGACGCGGTCCGTGCGGGCTCGCCTTTCGTGGTTCCCGTACTTCCGATGGCGGACACCGTGAAGGTGACCGACGCGGCGAAGGTGATCACAGGTACCGAGGACCGCGCATATTTGCGCACGGCCCAAACCCCGCTCGGCTTCACCCGTGAGACTTTTCTCTCTTATGTCGACAAGCCGTCTCTCGACGGCGCGCACACCGTCGCCGGGCATCCGGATGCGATGCGCGTCACCAACGCGTTCGAACTGAAACTGGCCGAAGCGATCGCGGTGGCCGGGAAAGAGGAAGTGCTGTGAGGATCGGGAACGGCGTCGACGTCCACCCCGTCGAGGCGGGCCGCGAATGCTGGATCGCCGGGCTCCTCTGGCCCGGCGTCGACGGCTGCGCGGGACATTCCGACGGCGACGTCGCGGCGCACGCGTTGTGCGACGCGCTGCTGTCCGCGGCCGGGCTCGGTGATCTCGGCGCGGTGTTCGGCACCGGCGATCCGCGGTGGGCGGGCAAGCACGGTGTCGAGTTCCTCGCGGAGGCGCGGCGTCTGGTCGAGGCGGGGGGCTGGACAGTCGGGAACGCGACCGTCCAGATCGTCGGCAACGCGCCGCGCGTCGGGAAGCGCCGCGAAGAGGCCCAGAAAGTGTTGAGCGAGGCCGTCGGCGGGCCGGTGAGCGTCTCCGGGACGACGACCGACGGACTCGGCCTGACCGGACGCGGCGAGGGCATCGCGGCGTTCGCGACGGCACTGCTCCTGCCCTCGCAGGAATAGCCCCCGCCGGAAGCCGGTTCGGGCTGTCATGGCAGTCACACTTCCCGAACCGGTCCGCGAACTGGTGGACGGCAAGAACTTCGCGACCGTGGCCACACTGGACGCCGACGGCGGCCCGCAGACCTCGGTCGTCTGGGTGGGCCTCGACGACGGCGATCTGGTCTTCAGCGCCACCGAAGACAGGCTGAAGGTACGAAACCTCCGTCGCGACCCTCGCGCGAGCGTGTCGATCACCGACGCGGAGAACCCGTACCGGCACACGCAACTGCGCGGCACGGTCACGATCAGCCCGGACCCCGAAAAGACGCTCCCGAAGGCACTCAGCCACAAGTACCTCGGCCAGGACCCGCCGCCGGAGGGCCCGGAGGTCGAGCGGGTGATCGTCCGCCTGCGGGTGGACAGGGTCGCCGGGAACGTGGCTTAGGCTCGCGATCATGGGTGTGACCTTCAACGACGCGACCAAGAAACTCCTCGACGGCAACAACTTCCCGGTGCTGGCGACCATCAACGCCGACGGCTCCGCGCAGACGTCCGTGCTGTGGGCGAAGCGGGACGGTGACACGGTGCTCTTCGCGACCGTCCGCGGCCGTCTCAAGGAGCGGAACATGGCCAGGGACCCGCGGGTGTCCGTCTCGGTCTTCGACCAGGAGAACCCGTACGACTACGTCGAGATCCGCGGGACCGTGGAGATGACCGACGAAGGCGGGCGCGAGCTGATCAACGAGCTCTCGCACAAGTACCTCGGCAAGGACTACCCGGAGGAACCTGCCGACGTCGTCCGCGTGCTGGTCCGGATCACGCCGACCAGGATCACCGGCAACGCCGCCTGAAACTGAGATGAAAGGCCCCTTCATTGCAAATTTTGCAATGAAGGGGCCTTTCATCTCACGCGCGGGGAGCGGCGAACACCCCACGATCGTGGCTAATGTGGGGCTCGTGACCTTTCGCGCTGTGTTGTTCGACTTCTCCGGCACGGTCTTCCGCCTCGAACAGGACGAGACCTGGCTCGCCGACCTCACCGACCACGAGGGGGAAGGCCTCGACATCGAGGCCCAGACCGAGCTGATGCGCCGGATGACCGCGCCGGTCGGCCAGGTCGTCGATCTCGACGACGAGCATCTGCACGCCTGGAACCACCGCGACCGCGACCCCGCGCTGCACCGGAAGGTGTACCTCGAGGTCCTCAAGCAGTCCGGGGTGCCGCACGCCGACCAGGCCGTCGCGCTCTACACCCGGCTGATCGATCCCACCCAGTGGACGCCGTACCCGGACACCGAAGCCGTCCTCAAGGGCGTCTCGGGCAAGGGCGTGAAGCTCGGGGTGCTGAGCAACATCGCCTTCGACATCCGGCCGGCGTTCAGCCGCCGCGGCTGGGACGCGTTCGTCGACGAGTTCATCCTGTCGTTCGAGGTCGGAGCGGTGAAGCCGGAGCCGGAGATCTTCCGCACGGCCGTCGAGCGGCTCGGCGTCGACCCGGCGGAAACGCTCATGGTCGGCGACAGCGAGGAGGCGGACGGCGCCGCGCGCGAGATCGGCTGCGCGTTCGCGCTGGTGGAGCCCCTGCCGACGACCGAACGGCCGGACGCCCTGCTCAGCGTCATGCGCACCCATAACCTGCTGTAATACGGTCACTGCGACACCGCTCACGCCGACCCCGTACCCTTTTAGGGTGGCACTACACCTCTATGACACCGCGACCCGGAGCGTGCGGGAATTCCACCCCGCCCGTAGCGGAACGGCGTCCATGTACGTGTGTGGTGCCACCGTGCAGGGCATCCCCCACATCGGCCACATCCGCGGCGCGCTGAACTACGACGTCCTGCGCCGCTGGCTCGTCCACAGTGGACTCGACGTGCTGATGGTCCGCAACGTCACCGACATCGACGACAAGATCCTCACCAAGGCCGCCGAAGCGGGCCGTCCCTGGTGGGAGTGGGCGGCCACGCACGAGCGCGCCTTCGAGTCGGCGTACGAGTCGCTGGGCTGCCTGCCCGCTTCGATCTCCCCACGGGCGACCGGGCACGTCACGCAGATGGTCGAGTTGATGCAGCGGCTGATCGACGGCGGGAACGCGTACGCCTCGGGCGGCGACGTGTACTTCTCGGTCAAGGCGTTCGACGGCTACGGCGACCTGTCCGGGCAGAAGCTCGACGAGGTCCAGCAGGGCGAGACCCTCGCCGAGGGCAAACGCGACCCGCGCGACTTCACCCTGTGGAAGAGCGCGAAGCCGGGTGAGCCGTCGTGGCCGACGCCGTGGGGTGAAGGCCGCCCCGGCTGGCACCTCGAGTGCTCGGCGATGGCGACGACCTACCTGGGTGCCGAGTTCGACATCCACGGCGGCGGTATCGACCTGGTCTTCCCGCACCACGAGAACGAACGCGCCCAGTCCAACGCGGCAGGCGACCCGTTCGCGCGGTTCTGGCTGCACAACGCCTGGGTGACCATGGCAGGCGAGAAGATGGCCAAATCGCTGGGCAACACGGTGTCGATCCCGGCGATGCTCGAGAACTACCGGGCCCCCGAACTGCGTTACTACCTGGTCCAGCCGCACTACCGGTCGACGATCGAGTACTCCGACGGAGCCGTCGCCGAAGCCGCTCAGGGCTACCGGCGGATCGAGCAGTTCCTCCGGCGTACCGCGGGCATCGTCGGCGAGGTCCACCTCGGCGAGGTCCCGAAGGACTTCGCCGCCGCGCTCGACGACGACCTGGCCACTCCGCAGGCCTTCGCAGTGCTGCACAACACGGTCCGCGACGGTAACGCAGCACTCGACGCGGCCGACAATTCCAAGGCACTCGAAATCGCCGCCTCCGTGCGCGCGATGACCGACGTGCTCGGCCTCGACCCGCTCTCCGCGCGCTGGTCCGAGGCGGGCGGCAACGAAACGCCCACCCGGCAGGCGCTGTCCGAACTCGTGGAAGGGCTGCTCGCCGAACGGCAGCAGGCCCGCGCCGAGAAGGACTTCGCCCGTGCGGACGCCGCGCGTGACCGCCTCCAGCAGGCGGGCATCGTGGTGGAAGACACCCCGAACGGTCCACAGTGGACCGTCAAGGACGTCTGACACTTACTCGGTCTCTAGCTCAAGGATTCTCACTGATGGCAGGCAACTCCCGGCGCCAGGGCGCTATTCGCAAGCCCGGCACGAAGAAGGGTCAGGTCGTCGGCTCCGGCGGCCAGCGCCGGAAGGGCCTCGAAGGCAAGGGCCCGACGCCCAAGGCCGAGGACCGGCCGGGGCACAAGGCGTATCGCATGTCGAACGCGCGTGACCGCAAGGAACAGGCGCGGCAGAAGAAGGCGGACAAGCCCGAACTGATCGCCGGCCGCAACCCGGTCGTCGAGGCGTTGCGCGCCGACGTGCCCGCCACCGCGCTGTACGTCGCGATCAACATCGAGATCGACGACCGCGTCAACGAGGCCGTCCGGCTCGCCGGCGACAAGGGCATCTCGATCCTGGAGATCCCGCGCGAGGAACTCGACCGCAAGACCAACCGGGCCATGCACCAGGGCCTCGGCCTGCAGGTCCCGCCGTTCGTGTACGCCGACCCGCGTGACCTGATGGCGGTGGCGAAGGACTCGGGTCAGACCCCGCTGTTCGTCGCGCTCGACGGCGTCACCGACCCGCGCAACCTCGGCGCGGTGATCCGCTCGGCCGCCGCGTTCGGCGCGCAGGGTGTCCTCCTGCCGGAGCGGCGCAGCGCGGGGATGACCGCGGTCGCGTGGCGGACCTCCGCCGGCACCGCCGCCAAGCTGCCGATCGCCGTCGCGACCAACCTGACCCGTCAGCTGAAGGCGTGGAAGGAAGACGGCCTGATGGTCGTCGGCCTCGACGCGGACGGCTCGGTCGACATCGACGAACTGGACGTCGCGTCGGACCCGCTGGTCATCGTGCTCGGCTCGGAAGGCCGCGGCCTTTCCCGGCTGGTGCGCGAGACCTGTGACGCGACCGTGTCGATCCCGATGGCCGCCGGTGTCGAGTCGCTCAACGCGTCGGTCGCGGCCGGGGTGCTGCTGGCCGAGGTGGCGCGCCGTCGTCGTATCGCGGGACGTGTCTGACCCCGCACTTCGTCGACACGGTACGGGGTGCTCAGGCTAAGGTCACCAGCGGATAACGCGTAACCGCCCTGGGGGACCCCGCACCGATGTCGTTCATTTCGCCGCTGTTCCTGTGGTACTTCATGCCGGCGGTCCTGCTCGCCGTGCTGCTGTGCCCGCGCAGCTGGCGGAACGGCATCGTCGCGGTCGGCAGCCTGATCTTCTACGCCACCGGCGCCGGGCCGTACACGCTGGTGCTGATCGGCTGCATGGTGGTCAACTTCCTGGCCGGGCCCGCGCTGGAGCCGAACGCGTGGGATCTGCAGAACAAACGGCGCAAGCGGCTGCTGCTCGGGGTCATCGGCCTCAACGTCGGCATGCTGCTGATCTGGAAGTACGCGGGTTTCGCGACGCAGCAGATCGCGGCCGTGACGCACTGGTTCGGCGGCGGTTTCCCGGTGGCCGACCTCGTCATCCCGATCGGCATCTCGTTCTACACGTTCCACCACATCTCCTACGTGGTGGACATCTACCGCGGTGAACGCCGCGCGCTGCGCAACCCGGTGTCGTTCGCCGCGTACATCGCGATGTTCCCGCAGCTGGTGGCCGGGCCGATCGTGCGGTACCGCGAGATCGCCGACCAGCTGCCGCAACAGCGGTCGCACCGCCTCGACGACATCGCCGCCGGCTTCCCGCGGTTCGCGCTCGGGCTGTGCAAGAAGACGATCATCGCGGACTCGCTCAGCCCGATGGTCGACGCGTGTTTCAACACGCCACCGGATCAGATGACCTTCGCGATCGCCTGGCTCGGCGCGATCGGATACACGCTTCAGCTGTTCTTCGACTTCTCCGGATACTCCGACATGGCGATCGGGCTCGGCCGCATGCTCGGCTTCCGGCTCCCGGAGAACTTCGCGAGACCCTACTCGTCGGTGACCATCACCGAGTTCTGGCGGCGGTGGCACATGTCGCTGTCCCGCTGGTTCCGCGACTACGTCTACATCCCGCTGGGCGGCAACCGCACCGGCGCCGGGCATACGTACCGGAACCTGTGCATCGTGTTCGTGCTGACCGGCTTCTGGCACGGCGCGCAGTGGACGTTCCTGATCTGGGGCATCTACCACGGCGCGCTGCTGATCGTGGAACGCGCTTTCGGCTACGACGTCACCCCGAAGACCCAGGCCGCCCGCATCGGCCGCCGCGCGCTGACGCTCGTGCTCGTGGTCTTCGGCTGGGTGTTCTTCCGCGCCAAGGACCTGCCGCACGCGCTCGGCATGATCGGGCACATGGTGCTGCCGGACTTCACGGGCCTCACCGACGTCGTCGAGAGCGCGGTGACCAACCAGCGGCTGCTGATCCTGCTGTGCGCGCTGGCGATCGTGTTCCTGCCCGCGCATCCGGTGACCGGCCCGCTGCTGGAGTCTTCGCGAAGCCGCCCGGCCACCGCGCTGCGGATCGGGGTGATGACCGTGGGACTGGTGTACGCGGCCATCCTGATCGCGACCGGTACCTTCAGCCCGTTCCTCTACTACCAGTTCTGAGGGAGCCCCGAGCATGACCGATCTCGCGAAGCTGCCAGGGGTGATCCCGTACGTCGACAACCACGACGGACCGCGTCGGCTGCTCACCATCGAGCTACGCCCGTACCCGTCGTCGATGGTGCCGTACGCGCCGTTCGTGAGCATCGACGGCAGGCAGTACGTGGTTTCCTGGGGTGCGGTCACGTTCGAGATCCCCGCCGACCGGAACGTCCACGTCAGCGCGCATCTGCACACCAACTACGGGTCACAGGCCGCCGCGACGCCGTTCGCCTCGATCGTCCTGGCGCCGCATGACGAGCCGGTCCGGCTGACCACGCAGTTCACCGGCAAGGGCGGTTCGATCTTCCCGGTCGGTTAGCGCAGTTCCTCCCTGGCTACTGTGTCCTGCCGACCGATCTGCCGCGGCCACGGCGGCTGAAGTTCCTGGCGGACATGGAGTTGCTCGGCGAAGCGGTCGAAAACGTCTGCGTGCGAAGGGATCCGGTTTCCGCAGGGTGAACGTGGAGATCCTCGGCAACACGGATCCGTTCCTGCACGCGCATGTCTGGCCGCGCTACGACTGGGAACCGGCCGACAAGGTCGGACAGCCGGTCTGGCTGTATCGGTGGAAAACCGGGCTGCGAGCCTGAGTACGCCTGAGCGTCCCCGCCGCCGAATCCGGCGGCGGGGACGCTGTCTCAGACGAGACCGGTCAGCAGATCGGCGAAGACCCGCGGCCGGCTGAAGTAACCGACGTGCGACGAGGCCAAGGTGCGCACCTCGAACGGGTTGTGCGGAGTCAGCTCGTCGGCCTTGCGGATCATGTAGTCCTGCACCGCCGGAGTGATGCTGAGGTCCTCGGCGAGCCGGACGTAGGTGTGCGGGACGAGCCCCCACCGGTCCGCCTGAACCAGCGCGCCCGGCTCGAGCACCGCGTAGCTTTCGTCCGAATCCAGGGAGTCGAGCAACAGCCGGAACTGGTGATCGGTGGAGTCGGCCATGATGGCGGCCTTCAGTTCGGCGAACAGGGCCGGGTCACCGTGGGCACCGCGCCAGTTCAGCCGGGCCACCCCGGCTTCGTCGACGTCAGGCACGGCGATCCGCGCCGACAGCGCGTCCAGCAGGTTCTCGTCGGCCACATCCCACGCTTCGGTGAGCATGGCCGGGTCGCTGAGACAGAGGGCGGAGAGGTAGACGACGCGGTCGAGCAGTTCCGGCGCGGCGTTGGCGACGGCGCTGATCGTCAGCCCGCCGAGGCTGTTGCCGACCAGGACGAGCGGTCCTTGGCCGTCGAGCCGCCGGAGGGTGTCCACCACATGCCGCACGTTGTCCCGCAACGTGACTCCGCGCAGCGGGGAGGGAGCGGCCGCCAGTGCCGCGAGGTCCTGCGGTTGCCGGTAGTAGGCGGCGGGGCTGTCCGCGAGGTCGCCGTGGCCGGGGAGGTCGACGGCGTGCGAACGGTATCCGAGCAGAGCCAGTTCGTTCTGCAACGGACCCCAGGCCCGTGCGTTACTGGAGCCTCCGTGAACGAATACGAAAAAGGGGCGCGAAAGTGCGCTCATGAGCAAGATCCTTGTCATCCTTTGGCGAACGGTGGACGTGGACCTCGACGCCGACGACGGGCGGCATCAGGTCAGCGCGCCGGCCGGATGCGAATGGCCTGCCAAGTGTGGATGACGGAACACATGCCGATCACCGTAGCCGGAAGCGCCGCCGGACACCCCCGATTTACCGGGCGCCCGAGACCGGCAGGCTGCGAGCCGCGTCGAGCACGAGCTGAGCGAACTCCTTGCCGTGCACCATCGGCAGGTAGTGCCCGGCCTTCGGGACGTTGACCAGCCTGCCGTCGGCGCAGGCGTCGAGAAAGCGGCGTTCGTGGCGGCGGAAGTGGTCGCGTGAGCCGTTGATGAGCCATGTCGGACCCGGATATGTCCTGAGTTCCCCGAGCACGTCGAAGTCGGCGAAAGCCTCGGCGACGTCCGGGATCACTTCGGTCGCGATGCCGCCGTCGATCACGGCCTCGGCGAGTTTCGGCGGCAGGACGCTTCGGAACTGCCGTCGGCTCAGCCGTTCGCCGTGGTCCGGCAGCCGCATGAGCAAGCGGTGCGCCACACGGAACGGTGCCTCCAGTGACCTGCCGGGCAGGTAGGTCGAGTCCGCGACGACCAGACCGGCGACACGCTCCGGATGTCTTGCCGCCGCGGCGATCGCGACGAAACCGCCGAGGGAATGCCCGATGACCAGCGCGGGCTCGTCGATGCCTTCGACGACCGCGTCCGCTGCCGCGGCCAAGGTGAACCGCTCGCCGCGGCGGGTGCCGTGCCCCGGCAGGTCGACCGCTCTCGCCGACAGCGCCGAGCGGTCCAGTTGCTCGGACCAGGCGGCACCGCTGAGCCGGATGCCGTGGACGAAGACGAGGGGAACCATGAACTACCTCCTGAATGCAACGCACCGTTGCGTTGCAAAGTACAGGCGATCGCGCCGTAACGCAACGGTGCGTTGTATTGTTCTCCGGTGACCACCCGGAACGGCCCCCGCAAGGCCGAGGCGATCTTCGCCGCCACCCTCGAACTGCTGGCCGAGCACGGTTACGACAAGCTCGCCATCGAGGCCGTCGCCGCACGGTCCGGCGTCAACAAGACGACGCTGTACCGATGGTGGCCGTCGAAGGACGCGCTCCTGGCCGCCGCGCTGCGCGATTCGGGGCTGTTCGCCGTCGACGTCCCAGACACCGGTAGCCTGCGCGGCGATCTCCTTGCCGTGGCAACACAAATCCACCGGCTGCTGACTTCGGAGCACACCGCGCCGGTCGTCACGGCGGCACTGACGGCGGCCCCCCGGCGTCCGGAACTCGGTGACGTGGCACGGAGTTTCTTCGCCGACCGCATGGCGCGCGAAGAGCCGATCTTCGAACGCGCCGCCACGAGAGGCGAACTGCGCGACGGCGTCGATCCGGTCCTGGTGATGGATCTGCTCGCGGGCGCGATCTGGTTCCGGCTACTGCTGCGCGGGGGCGAAGCCGGTCCGAAATTCCTCGAAGAAGCCGTCGACACAGTACTGGGTGGTGCCGCGTGAGAATCGCACTGAAGATCGAATCCGAGCGGCTCGAAGACTATCTCGTCGCCGACGCGGTCGTCGATCACGATCATCCGCTGATCCGCGAAACGGCTGACCGGCTGTCACCGACCGGCGGCACCGAAGTCGACGTGATTCGTTCGATGTTTCACTTCGTGCGCGACGAGATCGCCCATACGGTGGACGCGGCCGATTCCCGGATCACCCTTATGGCCTCCGAGGTTCTGCGCGAGCGGGTCGGGCTCTGCTACGCGAAGGCCCACCTGCTGGCCGCTTTGCTTCGCAGCCAAGGCATCCCGGCAGGGTTCTGCTATCAGCGGATCGGCGTCCTGCACGGGCTCAACGGCGTGTATCTCGCCGGCCTGGACCGGTGGATCCGGCTCGACCCCAGAGGCAACAAAAATGGTGCGGACGCGCATTTTCCTTTAATACAAGCGAGTCTGCTGGAAGATGAGCGGCTCGCGTGGACACTGGACCCGGGCAAAGGCGAGATCGACTTCCCCACGGTCTACACCTCACCGTCTTCGGCCGTCGTCGAAACCCTGTCGTCGGCGAAGCCCGGACCCGCATGGTACGAAGGAATCCTTCCGCACGCTCCGTGAGTGGTTTTTCCGTGATCCGGCGAAACCTCCGATGCGAAACCGGTATCGCCGAGCGTCACATTCGTTGTTGGTACCTTTCCCCCGAATTTCTTATTTCGACATTGTCACGAGGCGCGTAGAGTAACTCCCCGCACTCGAACAGATACGCAATGCGTTCGTCCGTTCGGGTGCTGATCAAGGAGGTGACCTACGTGCCCGCGGAAGCCGACCGGCTCCGCCGTACCACGTTGCAAGAGATCTTCTGGACCAGGACAAGTCTGCTGCTCACCGTACTGGTCGTTGTCGCGGGCCTCAGCCTGTGGATCTCCAGCATGATGGATCCCGGCGCCGGTAAAACGCTGCTCACTTCACTGGGCACCGGCACCCTGATCTCCGCGGTGGTCGGCTTCGGCCAGACCCTGATCACCGCCACCGCGTCACAGCGCGCGCTGGTGACCCCGGTGATCGAGGAGAGCCGCCGCGCGCTGGAAGCGCTCAGCGCCGAATACCGTTCGCTCAACAAGGAATTCTTCCCCACCCACGTCTTCGAGGCGACCAGCGATCCGGATCCGTTGTTCAACCGGATCATGACCGAAGACCTCGACGTGACCAGGCACTACTTCTTCCGCGGCTTCTCCGGCAGGCACGCCGCGGCCCGATTGCTGTTGTCCCGCACCGAAAGGGAGCTGCGCGTGGTCATCGCCGACCCGCGTGACGAGGGAGCGATCAGCGGCAGGGCGCGCTATCTCCTGCGCAGCGAAGAAGCGGGCATGGACTACGAGACGATCCAAACAAGGCTCAACGACGAGATCAGCATCGGCCTGGTCGGGCTGTTCCTGGCCCGTAGCCGATGCTCACTGGTGGACATCACCGTCGTCGCCGACCCGCCGCTGGACCGGCTCGAAGTCTTCGACGAGAGCGTTTGGGTGACCTTGTACAGCGACATCCGCGGCGCGACCACGCTTTATCCGCGGACACTGCGGTTCAGTGAGGGTTCCTTTCTGTACAACAAGGAACGCTCCGAATTCCTGCGTGTGTCCCAGTCCCGGTCCGGGCGGCACTTCCGCATCTCCACCACGACGACGAGGGCGGATTTCCTCGCCCTGTACGAAAAGATCACCGGCTCTCCCCTGTCCGAAGAGAACTTCCTCGAACTGGAAGGAAAATTCCACGCCTTCCGGAAGGAGTTCACCACACTCGCCGAGTTGAACCCCTGACCGCTCGGCGTCGCAGAGCACTAGATTTGAGGAGCTGAAGTTGCTCACTCGCTTGTCCCCCCTCACCCAGCTCTCCGCGCTCCTCCGAACCACGGACCTGCCGTTGGCGCAGCACTGGCAGGTCGTCGACGAGATCTTCCGCGACTGGACGTCGAGACCAGAGCTGCGCGACGATCTTCGGCGGCACTTGGATTCGCTGAGCCCGGACGAGGCGAGCGCGATCCTCGCGCGGTCGCGGGAGACCACCACCCATTTCGCGTGGTGCCTGCTCGATTGCCCGACCGACCCTTTTTCGGTCTGGCTGCACGAGTACAAGGCGCCGGAGGACTGGCGTGAGGGGTACGCCGATTCCGTGCACAACCACAGATATCACTTCTGCACCACGCTCCTCCGTGGCAACTATGTCCACGAGCGGTATTCGACCCTGCGCGACCAGCTTTCCGGATTGATCACATCGGTTCGGTTACGACGTAGCACGCTGTGTCAGACGGGGTCGGTAGGCGTCATGTACGCGGACGAGTTCCATCGGATTCCCGAGGCCACCGAAGGGACTATGACGTTTCTCGTGAAGTCACGCCCGGTAAGCGAGTTCAGTCTTTCCTATGACCCGAAGACTGGAACAGGGCATCGTCACGTTCCGGTCGAGGTCCGATTGGGGGACCTCGCCGACCGCATCTAACTACACACCGCCGTCGAAGGCGCATACGCTTACTCCACCCGTCTGTAAACGGGATCGGAGAGGTGTATGCGCGCGCGAAAGAGCACGATTCCTTCCCAGACCATCGACGCCGTCGAGCATCGCGTCCGGCGACTGTGCTGGCGTTATGCCGACAAACTGCAGTTCCACGGCTGGCATCACGTGAGTTTCGTCCGGGCAAAGGCCGCGGGGTTCGCCGACCACAACGGGGCGGACCGCACCGTCGTCGAAGTGGCGGCGCTGGTGCACGATGTGAACTACATCGTGCTCCGCAACTCCCCCGCGGCCGCCGGGCGAGACCTCCGGATGAACATCCTGCGGGAATGCGGTGTCGAGGAGAGCATGGCCCGCTGGGTCGACGAGATCGTCGACGAAGCCGAGATGGCGACCAGAGGACGCCACATCTCGCTCGAGGCGCAGGCGTTGAGCGACGCCGATACGCTGTTCAAGGCGCTGCCGGTGACGCCTGTCGTTCTCGCCCACCGCTATCTGCGGGAGAACGGGTTGAGCCTCCGCGAGCTGGCGCACAAGATCGTCGGCGAGCAACGCGACGTCCACGACAGCGGCTACTACTTCTACAACCCCAAGGCCGCGGAGAACTACTCCCGATGGGCGTTGGCGAATCTCCAGTTGTGGCAGTGCATCAAGGAAGCCGTCGACGATCCGACGGTCGTCGAGCTTCTCGACGCGGTGCACGCCGTAGATGCGACGGACTTCGAGGCCGAGCCCGCTGCTTCCTAGCGTCACGTGAATCTGTTTGCTTGCCGTTTGGTTCGTGATCCACCGGCGAACGGCGGTTTTCGCGTGATCAGACGCGCGACACGCGTGCCTGGAGACGGAACACGCGTGACGTCAGCGCTGGCCGTAGCCGCGGAGTTTCTCCACGACGTGCTCGATCTCGGCCGTCGGGAGGAGATTCGGCGTTCCCGCCGACCGTGCTGTCAGCCAGACCTGGCAGACCCACTCGAGCTGCTGCGCCCGGCTGTACGCGGAGCCGAGACTGTCGCCGAAGGTGGTGGTGCCGTGGTTCGCCAGCAGACAGCCTCGGCGGCCCTCCAGGGCCTCCAGCATGGCCTTGGCGAGCTCCTCGGTGCCGTACGTCGCGTAGGGCGCGACGCGGGCCGTCGGGCCGATCGCGGCGAGCATGTAGTGGATCGGCGGCACCTCGGTGACGAGGGTGGAGACGGCCGTGGCGTGCACGGAATGCGTGTGCACCACGGCCGACACCGGTTTGCCGTCCGGATCCGCCGCCTGCCGGTACACGGTGAGGTGCATCGGGAGTTCGCTGGTCGGTTTGAGCGAGCCGTCGACGACCTCACCGTCCAGGCCGACCACCGGTACGTCTTCCGGCCGCAGCCCGGCGTAATCGACGCCTGTCGGGGTCACCGCGATCAGCTCGCCCTGCCTCGCGGAGACGTTCCCGGAGGTGCCGACCACGAGTCCGTCGGTGGTCATCCGGCGGGCGAATTCGCAGACCGCCACGCGTTCTTCGGCCAGGATCACCGTCACAACCTCCAGAGTCCGCGGGCCGCGGCCAGTGAGGCCTGGTAGTCGGCGTAGCCCTGCTCGTAGAACCCTACGTTCTCGGGGCGGACCTCGACGACGCGTGCGCTCTCCGCCCAGAGCTCCCGGTCGACCGGTTCGCCGAGGGCGTCCGCGGCGACGATCACCGCCCCGCGAGCACCGACCCCGGGATCGCCGGGGATCACGATGGGCCGTCCGAGAACGTCGGCGAAAATCCGTGTCCACTCGAGCGAGCGGACCCCGCCGCCGCAGGCGTACAGCGTGCCGGTGAGGCCGGCCGCCTCGAAGCAATGCCTTGCCGCGTAGGCGATCGACTCGCACAGCGCGCGGACGATGTCGCCGCGCTCGCTCTCCAGGCTCAGTCCGGAGAACTGCGCCCTGGCCGAAGCGTCGACGAACGGCGCCCGCTCACCGGACGCGGAGAGGAACGGCAGCGCACGAACGCCGCCCGCGCCGGGACTGCTCGAGTCGAGCAGCGAACCGATCTCCTCGACCGCGATTCCGAACAGGCGGCACACCCAGTCGATTCCCGCGGTGCCGACCATCGCCGGCATCGCCCGCAGGAACTCGCCCTCCTCGGGCGTACAGAGGAACATGCCCGCGGGCTCGCCCTCCGGATCGAACTCCGCCGAATCCGTCAGGACCTGGCAGGCGAGTGTGGTGCCGGCGGTGAGGATGCCGTCGCCCGCACGCCGCACTCCGGCGCCGATGGCGCTGGCGGGCAGGTCGAACGGCCCCGCGGTGACCGGCAGCCCGACTGGAAGACCGAGCAGCCCGGCCCCGCGCTCGTCCAAGCGGAAGACGGTCTTCGGCACCGCCGGCTCCACGAACAGGCTTCGGCGGTGTGAGAGCCCGACTGCCGCGATGGCCTCTTCGTCGTACTGCCGGGTGGCCGGGTTCAGGAAAGGCAGCGAAGCGTCGGACGCGTCGACGGTGATCTCGCCGGTCAGCCGCTGGAGCACCGCGTCGACGCAGTAACCCGCCACCGCCGCCCTTTCCAGCGACTCCGGTTCATGAGTGTCCAAAAAGGACATGATGGCCGCGGCGCAGCCAGGGAACATTCCCGACGCGGTACGGCGGAACACTTCCCTGGTCACTCCGCCGGCCTGCCATTCGGCGAGCAGCGAGTTCGCCCGTCCGTCGAGCCACGAGATCGCCGGTCGCACGGCCTCGCCGGACTCGTCGCGCAGCCACAACCCGTCGCCCTGACCGGTGAGGGCGAGTGCGGTGACCGGGCCGTCGAGCCCGGCGGCGACCTCGCGCACCACCGTCGCCACGGTGCCGAGCACCTGGTCGAGGTCTTGTTCGACCAGCCCGCCCGGCAGGTGGTGCACCTCGGAGGTGGTGCAGGCGCTCGCCACGGACATCCCGGCCTTGTCGAAGACGACCGCCTTCGTCAGTGACGTGCCGATGTCGACGCCGATGATCATGGCCGCAGGACCTCGGGGTTCGCCAGATTCGCGAGCGTCTCCCGGCGTGCGTACCGGCCGACTTCGGCGGCGACGATGCTCGCCGCCCGCTCCGCCGTCTGCCTGCTGGCTCCGGCGAGATGCGGGGTCGCGATCACGTTCGGCGCGTCCCGCAGTGCCCAGTCCGCCGGCGGCGGCTCGACGTCGTACACGTCCAGCGCGAGCGCGCCGAGCCGTCCCGAGCGCAGGGCTTCCGGCAGCGGGGAGTAGTCCAGGAGGCCACCACGCGCGGTGTTGACCAGTACGGCGCCTTCCGGCAGCAGGGCGAGTTTGGCGGCGTCGATCAGATGCCGGGTCTCCTCGGTGAGCCGGGCGTGCAGGCTCACCACGAAACTGCGGCGCAGCAGGTCGTCCAGTTCGACGAGCTCCGCACCGTCGGCGCTGATCTTGGCGGGGTCGGCGAACGGATCCGCCACCAGCACCTTCGCCCCGAACGCGACGAGGACCTTGGCCACCCGCGCGCCGATCGCGCCGTATCCGACCAGGCCGACCGTGGTCCCGTCGAGTTCGAGACCGGTCTGGTCGTAGGCGTAGTAGTCGCCACGCCAGGTGCCGCCCAGCAGTTCGGCCGAGGAGGTCGAGATCCGGCGCATCGCGGCCAGGATCATCCCCACCGCGAATTCGGCGGCGGCACCGGCGTTGCGGCCGGGCGCGTACGTCACCGCGACACCCGCCTCGGTGGCGGCGGCGAGGTCTACGTTGACCGGGCCGCCCCGGCACACCGACACGAGCTTGAGGCCGGGTGCGGCGGCGAACACCTGTTTGGTGAACGGTGCCATCTGGGTCACCGCGACCTCGGCTCCCGCCAGGGCCTCGATCACCTGCTCCTCGGTGCCGCTGGCCTCGTGCACGTTCGCGACCGGGCCGAACGGCTCCACCGGCCACGGCAGGGTCAGTTCCGAGAACTCGTGCCCGTCGCCGATCTCGGCACGGACGGCCTCGGCCAGGAGGCCGGTGCCGACGAAATGGTCTCCCGCAGCGAGTATCCGCAACTCTGCGTCCTCTCTCCGTGCCCGCATCGGGCGCTTCTCAGTGTCTGTCGGTGAACCCGCGAACGCAATCGACGCCGCTTCAGTGGGCCTTCTCGTAGTCGGTGATGTGCGCGACCTTGCTCGCGCTGGCCGAGGCCGGGTCGAAGCGGTAGCCGACCCATTCGGCGACGATCTTCTTCGCCAGCTCCGGGCCGATCGCCCGCGCGCCGAAGGTGATCACCTGGCAGTCGTTCGATTTGACCGACCGCTCGGCGGAGTACGAGTCGTGCGCGACCGTGGCCCGGACACCCGGGACCTTGTTCGCCGAGATGGCCATGCCGATCCCGGTCCCGCAGACCAGCACGCCGCGATCCGCCTCGCCTCGCGCGATCGTCTCCGCCGCCGCGAGGCCGAGCAACGGGTATGCCTTGTCGTCCGATCCGTCGGCCACGCCGAGGTCGGTGACCTCGTCCACCCTCTCGTCGGCGAGGAGCAGGTCACGCAGCTGATCCTTGAGCGCCACCCCTGCGTTGTCCGCCGCCACCACGATCCGCATTCAGTCTTCCTTTCCCAGCGCCTGGCCGACCGCGGTGACGAGCAGCGCGAACGAGGTGGCCCCGGGATCGGGGTGTCCCTTGCTCCGCTGTGCCAGCCGTGCCGCCCTTCCCTTGGCGGGCAGGAGATCGGCCGTCGCCTCGGCCGCGCTCACCGCGACCTGGGCCGCCTTCTGCCACGCCTGCGGGACGTCGGCGCCCGCCTTCGCCTGTTCGCGCAACGCCAGCCGGAACGGCTCGATGGCGTCGAGCATGGTCTTTTCACCGGGCTCGGCCTTGCCCAGTTCGACGAAGGCCGCCACGGCTCCGTCCACGGCGTCCGCGAGGACCGCCGACGTGACCTCACCCCCGGACCGGCCTTGCAAACCCGCGCCGGTCTCGGCCAGCAGGACCCCGTACAGGGCACCGGAAGCACCACCCGCCGCGTCCGCGAACGCCGTGCCCGCGGCCAGGAGCGCGGTGGACGGCGAGTCTCCGTCGCGTCGCGCGGCGGCCACCGCGGCCCGCATGCCTCTGGTCATGCCCAGCCCGTGGTCGCCGTCCGCCGCGACCGCGTCCAGCCTGCCGAGTTCGGCTTCGTTGGCCTCGATCTCGTGGAGGGCCGCCGTCAACGCGCGGTCCACGATGCCCTTGCCCGGTTCGGTCTCCGCCAGCAGAGAGTCCACTGTGGACTCCAGTGGGACCTGTGCCAGCGCGGCGCCGGTGCTCCGGTAGCCCGGGGTGTCGCAGGGGGCGGCGTAGAGCTCGGCGAGTTCGTCGTCGAGCACCAGGATCGACAGCGAGACACCCGCCATGTCGAGTGACGTGACGAACTCGCCGACCTCGGTGTGCAGCGGGCTGAGCCCCGCCGCGGCGAGCCGTTCGTGGACCCGGGTGTAGGTCGCGAACATCTCCTCGTATTTGGTGCGGCCCAGCCCGTTCAGCAGGACTACCACGCGACCGTCACCCTCCGGCAGTTCCAGGAGGAGACCGTCGACCAGTTCGTCGGCCAGTTCGCGGGCGCTCAGCCTGCCGACCGTGCGTACGCCGGGCTCGCCGTGGATGCCGAGCCCCAGCTCCATCTCGCTCTCGCCGACGGTGAACAGCGGGGCGGAGGCGCCGGGCAGGGTGCACCCGCCGAACGCCACCCCGAACGTCCGAGTGTTGACATTCGCCTTCTCCGCCACCGCGTGCACGGCGGCGAGATCGTCACCGCGTTCGGCGGCGGCACCGGCGATCTTGAAGACCAGGAAGTCACCCGCCACGCCGCGCCGCCGTTCCGGCGCGTCCGCGGGACCGCTGGCGATGTCGTCGGTGACCAGGACCGTGCGGCTCTCGACACCCTCGGCCGCCAGCCTGCGCGCGGCGAGCCCGAAGTGCAGCACGTCGCCTTGGTAGTTGCCGTAGCCGAAGAGCACACCGGCACCGCTCTCCGCGGCCCTCGCCGTGCGATAGACCTGCTCGGCACTCGGGCTGGTGAACACGTCGCCCACCACGGCACCGTCGGCGAGACCGGGACCGACCAGCCCGGCGAACGCGGGATAGTGCCCGCAGCCGCCGCCGATCACCACCGCCACCTTGGGTTCGGATTCCTCCCGGCGCAGTACGCCATAGGCGCCGGGGACCTTGCGCACCGAACGCCCGTAGGCGGTGACGAACCCGTCGAGCCAATCGCGTTTGAACGTCTCCGCGGCACCCAGGACCGTCATCGCCCGCTCGCTTCCGCGAATTCACCGGACAGGTACGCGAGCAGCTTGCGGCGTACGTCGTCGTTGTTCTCCGCCACCTCGGCGGCCAGCTCCAGCGCGTCCGGCTTCGGCGGATACACCGGATTCGGCAGCGCGATCACGGTGAGCCCGGCCGCGGCGGCGGCGCGGATGCCGTTGCTGGAATCCTCGACGCCGAGGCATTCCTCGCCCGACCGGCCGAGCCTGGCCGCGGCTTCGAGGTAGACGTCCGGGCTCGGCTTGCCCCTGGCGACCTCGGCACTGGAGACGGTCGCGGCGAACTCGCCGGTGAGACCGTGCTTGCCGAGTACCGCGTCGATCACCCGGCGGGCGGCCGACGACGCCAGCGCGACCGGTACCTTCGCGCTCACCTCGCGGACCATCTCGCCCGCTCCCGGAAGCAGGGGCGCCTCTCCCGCTTCGATCGCGGCGATCATGCCGTCCACCACGGCACGCTCGACCTCGACCGCGCTTTCCGTCGTGCCGGACCGCTTCGCGAGGTATGCGGCCCACTCGGGCGCGCTCATCCCCTGCACGGACGCGGTGTCCTCAGCGGTCCATTCGGTCCGGTGCCGGGCGGCGTACGCCACCCAGTTCTCCTCCCAAAGGTGTTCACTGTCGACGAGGACACCGTCCAGGTCGAACACCACCGCGGCGAGTGCCATCCGGCATCTCCTTTCACATCGATGCTGTTAAGTTAACATCGATGATGTGATCTGGACAAGCCCTGAGGAGGGATCCCGTGGTCGCACGGTTGTTATTGGCACGGCACGGCCAGACCGAATGGCACACCGAGAACCGGTACGCGGGCAGCAGCGACGTCGCGCTGACCGAGGAGGGAGTCAGGCAAGCGGACGAACTCGCCGGGTTCGCCGCGGCGGCCGGCCCGTCCGCGGTGTTCTGCTCGCCGCAGAGCCGGGCGCATCGTACGGCGGAGCCGTCGGCCGAAGCGTTGGGCCTCCCCTTGCGCGTGGTCGACGAACTGCGCGAAGTCCACTTCGGACTGATGGAAGGACGCACCCGGGACGAGCTCGCCGCCTCGGATCCCGAGGTGGTCGCGAGGTTTCTCGCCGATCCGGTCACCGGCGCCTTCCCCGGCTCGGAGCCGCCAGGGGAAGCGGCCGCCCGCGGAGCGAGGGCACTGCGCGGCATCGCCGCCGAGGTCCCGGGCCAGACGGTGCTGGTCGTCGCGCACAACACGCTGATCAGACTGACGCTGTGCGAACTGCTCGGCATCCCGCTCGAGACCTACCGCACGGTGTTCCCCCGACTCGACAACGCGGCCGTCACCGAGATCGCGATCGACGGCACGCGCACCGGCCTGCTGCGCCTCAACCAGCCGGCGCGCACGCGATACTGGACGACATGAGCGATGAGAAGACGGCCGGTGCGAGCGCGCACTCTCGTAACACGCGTCAGCAGCTGATCACCGAACACGTCTTCACGACCGGCTCCGCGAGCATCGCCGAACTGGTGGAACTGACCGGCGTCAGCACCATGACCGTGCACCGGGACGTCGACGAACTGGTCCGGCGCGGCCTGCTGAGGAAGTATCGGGGAGGCGTGTCGGCCATGCCGTCGACCGTCTTCGAAAGCAACGCCGACTACCGGATGAACGTGCACTCCGAGGAGAAGCTGGCGATCGCCGCGCACGCACTCGCCCGCGTCGAACCGGGCATGTCGATCCTGCTCGACGACTCCACGAGCGCGCTCGCGCTGGCGAAGATGCTGCACCGCGTCACGCCGCTGACCGTCGCGACGAACTACCTCGGCGCCATCGAACTCCTCAAAGGCGTGCCCGACCTGCGGCTCATCTGCATCGGCGGCGACTACTCGGCGACCCACGACTCGTTCCTCGGCATGCAGAGCCTCGAGGCGATCGAGCGGATCAACGTCGACGCGACCTTCGTTTCGACCTCGGCGATGAACACGCGGATGACGTTCCACCAGGAGCCGGAGATCGTGATGCTGAAGCGCGCGATGCTGGCCAGCGCGCGGACGAAGGTGCTGCTGATGGACCACAGCAAGACCGAACGCGCGGCACTGCACCGGCTGGCGCCGTTGAGCGACTTCGACGTGCTGATCGTCGACGACGGGGTGGAGGAGCACCTGGCCGAGGAGATGCGGAGCCAGGTGGAAGTGGACATCGCGGAGCTCTGAAGGCTTCTGGCCTGAGCCGGGCCTGCAATGAAGGGGCCTTTCATCGCAAATTTTGCGATGAAAGGCCCCTTCATTGCAGGCGGGGCGGCTCACCGGGGGCGGCGTGTCGGGTCACCGGTGTTTCAGGTACCACTACGGTGCCCCGCTGGTCACGCGTGATCAGCGGGACACGCATGGCGTCCGGCCAGCCACGCGAAACGGGCGGCCCGGCATGAAGGTCTCGTGAGTGGCGATTCGGGTTGTTCACTTACTTACGCCTGATCAGGCCGGTCTCGGAGCTTGATGACACTCACGGTGGCACGTTTGAGTGGGGAAGATCTAAGACGTTGAACGTCCCGAATCCTCCCCACTCGAATCACGCGACCACCTGACCGGTACGAGGGATGACTACTCAGCGCGTGCCGGGTGTCGACGATGGAGGAATCGGGACGTTGAGTGTCCCGATTCCTCCATCGTCGAGGGGACGTTCCGGTCTCGGTGCCTGATAAACCCACCGAGTAGAGGGTTCCGGACGGTCAATGCCCGGCCATGCGGAACAGGCCCCTCCAACGACCCGAACACCCCACGAACCACCCGGGCGCGCGAGGCTAACACGAAAATCCACCGATGTAACATCTTGAAAGTTAAGTTAACACGATCCATGATACGCTGAACACGACGTCATGGAGGCGTGCATGAACCAGGTAACATCGCCGTTATCGCGATCCGGGAGCGGGTTCGCCCGTGTATTGAACCGCTGGGGCCTGCCCGCCCCGCTGTTCCTCGGCTATGCCGGCCTGCTGCTGTTCATGATCGGCGACGGGGTCGAGTCGGGCTTCATCGCGCCGTTCATGGCGGACAACGGCGCGGGCACCGAGATCAAGGCCTCGTACGTGATCACGGTGTACGGCGTCGCCGTGATGCTGGCGTCGTGGCTGTCGGGCGCGCTGTCGGACCTGTGGGGGCCGCGTCGCGTGATGATGATCGGCCTTGCCATCTGGCTGGTGTTCGACGTGCTGTTCCTCGCGGTCGCGGTCTCCGGTGAGAACTACCCGTTGATGCTGGTGTTCTACGGCCTTCGCGGTTTCGGCTATCCGATGTTCGCGTTCGGTTTCCTGGTCTGGATCACCGCGGTGGCGCCGGTCGCCAGGCTCGGTGCGGCCGTCGGCTGGTTCTACTTCGCCTTCACCGGCGGGTTGCCGACGCTGGGCGCGCTGGTCGCGAGCTTCACGAACCCGGTTCTCGGCCAGTACGGCACGCTTTGGGTGTCGGTGGTGCTGCTCGCGCTCGGCGGATTGCTGGCGATCTTCGGCGTCCGGCAGCGGACGGGGTACACGCGGCTCGCGCCTCCGGACGTGAAACCGGTGCAGAGCCTGGTTTCCAGCGTGTCGATCGCCTGGAAGAAACCCCGCGTCGGCGTCGGGATGCTCGTCCGGGTCATCAACACCGCCCCCGAGTTCGGGATGCTGGTGTTCTTCCCGACGATCTTCATCGAGGGCATCGGGTTCGGGGAGAGCCGCTGGCTGCTGCTGGTCTCGGTCATCTACGGCACGAACATCTTCTTCAACCTGATCTTCGGCGTGCTGAGCGACCGGATCGGCTGGCGCACCACGATCTTCTGGTTCGGCGCGATCGGCTGTGCGATCTCGATCCTGCTGCTCTACTTCGTCCCGGTCGCGATGGGCGCGGAGTACTACTGGCTCGCACTGCTCGTCGGCGCGCTGTACGGCGCCACGCTCGCCGGGTTCGTGCCGATCTCCGCGCTGCTCCCCTCCCTCGCCCCGGAGAACAAGGGCGGCGCGATGGCCCTGCTGAACCTGGGCGCGGGCGCGGCGGCGTTCGTCGGGCCGGCGATCGTCAGCCTGTTCCTCGGTCCGCTGGGCGCGGCCGGAGTGGTGATCGTCTTCGCCGCGCTGTACCTGGTCGCGGCGGTCATGGTGCGCTATCTGAAATTGCCCGAGGAGACGGCGAAGGCGATCGAAGAGGACAAGAGTCTGCAGGAAGTCGGAGAGAAGGTCGTCACCACGTGAACCAACCCGTCACGATCGGCATCGACGTCGCCACCGCGGGGGTCCGTGCCCTCGCGGTGCGCGGCGGCACCGTCCTCGCTTCGGCCGCCGCGCCGCTGCCCGCGCCCGTCCGCGACGGTCGCGGGCGCAGCGAGCAGGACGCCCGGTCCTGGTGGCCCGCGGTGGAGACGGTGCTGGCGAAGGTCACCGGCGAGCTGCCGGGCAGGGGCGGCGAGGTCGCCGCGGTGGCCGTCGCCGCGACGTCGGGGACGATCGTCGGGGTCGACGCCTCGGGCGAGCCGGTCACGCCCGCGCTGATGTACGACGACAGGCGCGGTGCCGAGCTCAACCGAGAGGCCACCGAACTCGGCGCGGATCGCTGGCGGCGGCTCGGCTTCGGAGTGTCCGCCACGGCCGCGCTCGGCCGGATCGCCTGGCTGGCCGAGCACGTCCCCGGCGTCGCCGGGATCCGGCACACGCCCGATCTGATCGCCGGGGAACTCACCGGCGCGCCGGTGGCGAGCGACTGGTCGCATGCCCTGAAGAGCGGTTACGACCCGCTCGCCCTGGAATGGCCGGACGAGGTCTTCGATGCCTTGCGGGTACCGGAGAGCTTGCTCCCCTCGGTGGTCGCGCCGGCCACCGTGCTGGGCACGGTGGCCCGTCCGGTCGCCGGGCTCCCGGCGGGCTGCCCGGTCGTGGCCGGGATGACGGACGGCTGCGCGGGTCAGCTCGCGGCGGGGGCGGTCACGCCCGGGAGTTTCGTCGGGATCCTCGGCACGACGTACGTGCTCAAGGGAGTCACCGAAAACCTGGTGCCGGATCCGACGGGGGCGATGTACAGCCACCGTCATCCGGACGGCTGGTGGCTGCCCGGCGGCGCGTCGAACACCGGCGGCGAGGCCGTCGCCGGGCAGGGCCGCCTGCCCGAACTCGACGCGGCGGCGGCCGCGGCGGGCCCGGCGAAGATGGTCGCGTATCCGTTGCGGCGCAAGGGCGAGCGCTTCCCGTTCGCCAGCGCGGACGCCGAAGGTTTCGTAACCGGCGATGCCGACGAGGTGGAGCTGCACCGCGCCAGGCTGGAGGGAGTCGCCTTCCTCGAGCGGCTGGCGCTGGACCATCTGCGCCGTCTCGGCGTCACGATCTCCGAACCGCTGCTGGCGGCGGGCGGCGGCAGCAAGAGTCCTTTGTGGACGCAGATCAGGGCGACCGTCACCGGTCTCGGCCTGCGGGTGTCACCGCAGGCCGAGACGGGTTACGGCGCCGCCCTGCTCGCCGCGGCGGCAATCCTGCCGGGTGGGCTCACCGAGGCGTCCGAAGCGCTCGGCAAGGGAACACTGGTCGAACCAGACGAGCGCGAAAGTGCCGCGCTCGCCGAGTCCTACCTGAGGTTCTGCACCGAACTGCACACCAGGGGCTGGATCGACGACGAGCTGTTCGCCGTCGTCCGGCGTTGAGCGATCAGGAAGGGCGTGGTCCATTGGTCTTGTTGGGAGCCGGCTTCGGCGTGGACGCCGCAGGTTTGACGGCTTCCGGCTTCGCGGCCTCGGGCGCGGCAGTGGTTTCGGGAGCGGGAGACAGCAGCCGGATGGCCTCCTGGACGGCGACGTCCGTGGCGGACAGGCGCTCGGCGACCTTCGACCGGAGTTCCAGCGAGAGCTTCCGGGCCTGCTGAGCTTCGGCCTGCTGGGTCTTCGCGTCGGTGAGCGCTTCCGCGACCTGCTCCTGCTTCGCGGCGATGTCCTCCGCCGAAGACTTCTCCGCCTTGGCGATCTTCTCGGCGGAGACCCGCTCGGCTTCGGCGCGTTTTTCCGCCGACACCCGGTCGGCTTCCGCGATCTTGTCCGCGGACGCCTTCTCCGCCTCCGCGCGACGAGCCGCCGAAGCCTCCTCGGCCTTCTTGTCCGCCGCGGCGCGGGTGCGGACGCTCTCCAGGTCCAGCTCCTTGCGCTTCTGCGCCGCCTCGGAGTTCAGCCGTTCGATCTCGGCCTTGGCGTCCGCGAGCAGCTTCTCGCGTTCCGCCTGCGCGTCCTTGGCCGCCTTGTCGCTCGCGCGCTGCGTCTCGTGGGCGTACTTGTCCGCTTCGGCCCGTGTCGACTTGGCGTCGGCTACCGCGGCGGCCTTGAGGTCGGCGATCTCCTCCTCGGCGAGCTGCATCATCATGCGGACGCGTTCGGCCATCGCGCCGGCGCCGGAGGGGCTCGCGCTCATCCGCACGAGCGCGGCCTTGGTCTCGTCCAGTTCCTTCTGGGCGTGGCCGAGCGCCTTCGTGAGTTCGGCGGCGGTCGCGACGGCCTCGTCGCGGTTGCGCGAGAGCTGCTTGAGTTCGGTCGACAGTTCGGCGAGCCGCTCGTCGACCTGTCGCTTGTCGTAGCCACGCACGGAGCCCGCGAATTGGGGCGATTTCGCTGAGGGCGCCTGAGGCGCCGTCTTCTCAGGAGCGACCATGGCGGCCACCTTAATGAGCAGGGGCCCGTCAGGCAGTACCGCCAAACGGCTGCACTCGGAGTGCGACGGGGCGATCACATGGCATCCTGCATTGTTGACAGGTCGTAAGCAGGGGAGGCCCGGTTGGACATCTCGGCGATCCTCGAAGACATCCGTGAGCACTGGCACGTCTACGCCACGATGCCCTTCATCGCCGCGCTCATCGGCTACATCACGAAACGCGTCGCCATCGAGATGATGTTCCGGCCGCTGGAGTTCGTCGGGATCAAACCCTTCCTCGGCTGGCAGGGGGTCATCCCGGCCAACTCGCGCCGGATGGCGACCACCGCGGTCGACCTGCTGACCAAGAACCTCGTCGATCCGCAGGAGATCTTCTCCCGGCTCGATCCCGACGAGGTCGTCAAGGAACTGGAAGAGCCGCTCCTCAAAGCAGTCGAGGACGTCACCCGCGAGGTGATGGAGCAGTACCAGCCCAGACTGTGGGAACTGCTGCCGACCCGGGCGCAGCGCATGCTGGTCGATCAGGTGCGGGCGCAGGCGCCGAAGGTCGTCGCGCGGCTGATGCGCGAGGTGTCGACGAACATCGACGAGGTCCTCGACGTCAACGAGATGCTGATCAACGCGATGGTCCGCGACAAATCGCTGACCTGCCGCCTGATCAAGGAGGTCGCGACCCCGGAGCTCCGCTTCATCGCCCGGTCCGGCATCTGGTTCGGCTTCGTCATCGGCCTGATCCAGTTCGTCGCGTGGGCGCTGACGAAGCAGCCGTTGATCATGCCGATCTTCGGTTTCGTCACCGGCTTCGTCACGGACTGGCTGGCCCTGAAGATGATCTTCTACCCGCGTGAGCCGCGCCGGTTCCTGTTCTTCAGCTGGCAGGGCATGTTCCAGAAACGCCGCCAGGCGGTCGCCAAGGACTACGGCGCGCTGATCGCGGACGAGGTCCTCACCGTGCGGAACGTGATGGAGGCCGTGCTCACCGGGCCCAAGTCGGACAAGCTGTTCGCGATGATCACCCGCGAGGTGCAGCGGACCATCGACGCGCAGGCGAGCATCGCGAAACCGTTGGTGGCGCTGACCGTCGGCGGCGTGCAGTACCAGGAGATGAAGAAGGCCGCGGCCGAGAAGGCGATCGCGTATCTCCCCGAAACGGTGAAACACGTGGAGAGCTACGCCACTGACGCGCTCGACGTCCGCAACACCATCGTCACGAAGATGCAGCAGCTGACCCCGCTCGAGTTCGAAGGGATCCTCCGGCCCGCCTTCCAGCAGGACGAATGGAAGCTCATCGCGGTCGGCGCGGTGATCGGCGGGCTCGTGGGTGAACTTCAGGTCCTGTTACTCCTCCATTGAGGACAGGCGGCTAGGTTCCCCTCAAGCTAGACGCGGGAGGGGCTTCAAGTGGACGCCGTCATCGCCGACCTCGGCGAGCACTGGCCGGTGTACGTCACCATGCCGTTCATCGCGGCGCTGATCGGTTACGTCACCAAACGCGTCGCCATCGAGATGATGTTCAAACCGGTGGAGTTCGTCGGGATCAAGCCGTTCCTCGGCTGGCAGGGTGTGCTGCCGGCCAACGCCGAGCGGATGGCGGCCACCGCCACCGAGATGCTGACGAGCAACCTCGTCGACCCGAAGGAGATCTTCGCCAGGCTCGACCCGGCCCAGGTGGCGAAGGAGATCGAACAGCCGCTGCTCCGCGTCGTCGAGGACGTCACCCGCGAGGTCATGGAGCAGTACCAGCCCAGACTGTGGGAAGTGCTGCCGAACACCGCCCAGCACCTGCTGCTCAAACGCGTGCAGGCCGAGGCGCCGCGCGCGATCACGAAGATCATGGGCGAGATCGCCGAGAACATCGAAGACGTGCTCGACCTCAAGCACATGGTCGTGACGAACCTCGTGCGCGACAAGGCCTTGCTCAACCGGCTGATCCGCGACATCTCGCGGCCGGAGATGCGGTTCATCGCCCGGTCGGGGATCGTGTTCGGGTTCTCCCTCGGCTGCGTGCAGCTGCTCGTGTGGGCGCTGACGAAGTCGCCGATCGTGCTGCCGCTGTTCGGCATCGGCATCGGCTGGTTCACCGACTGGATCGCCCTGAAGATGATCTTCCTGCCGCGTGAGCCGAAACGGTTCTTCGGCTTCTACGCCTGGCAAGGCGTGTTCCAGAAACGCAAGGACCAGGTCGCCGCCGACTACGGCGACATGATCGCGCGCGAGATCATCACCATCCCGAACCTGCTCGAAGCCGTGTTGAGCGGGCCGAAGTCGGACAAGCTGTTCACGATGATCACCCGTGAGGTGCAGCGGACCATCGACGCGCAGGCGAGTGTCGTGAAGCCGTTCGTCGCGATGGCCGTCGGGAGCAGGCGGTTCCAGGAGATGAAGCAGACGGCGGCGGCGAAGGCGGCGGCACGGATCCCGGAGACGATCCGGCACGCCGAGAGCTACGCCGTCAACGCACTCGACGTCCGGAACACCATTGTGGACAGAATGCGGCGGCTGAACCCGCTCGAATTCGAGCAGTTGCTGCGCCCGGCGTTCCGGCAGGACGAGTGGAAACTGATCGCCGTCGGCGCGGTGATCGGTGGACTCGTCGGTGAACTTCAGGTGCTTCTGCTGCTCCACTGACGGCCACCCGATACCGTTTCCCCCTTCCCTGAGCGAAGCGAGGAGGTCGTGTGGACGCCGTCCTGGACGACCTCGCCCGCCATTGGTGGCTGTACGCCGCGATCCCGTTCGTCGCCGCGCTGATCGGCTACGTCACCAAACGCGTCGCCATCGAGATGATGTTCAAACCGCTGGAGTTCGTCGGGATCAAGCCGTTCCTCGGCTGGCAGGGCGTGGTGCCCAAACACGGCGGGCGGATGGCGGCCGTCGCGACCGAGTTGCTGACGTCGAACCTGCTGGACGTCAAAGAGGTCTTCCGCCGGATCGACCCGGCGATCATCACGCGCGAAATCGAGCAGCCGCTGCTGCGGGCCGTGGACGAGGTCGCCCGCGAAGTGCTCGAAAAGCACCATCCCAGGCTCTGGGAGGTCATGCCGACGATGGCGCAGGAACTGCTGATCAAGCAGGTCCAGTCGGCGACGCCGCGGCTGGTGCGCGAGTTCATGGAAGAGATGACCGCGAACCTCGACGAGGTGCTCGACTTCCAGCATATGACCGTGCAGCGGCTCACCAGGGACAAGAAACTGCTCGTCCGGCTGATCCGCGAGACGTCGCGGCCGGAGATGGCGTTCATCGCGCGCACGGGGATCTACTTCGGCTTCGGGCTCGGCATCGTGCAGGCGTTCGTCTGGGCGCTGACGAAGGAGCCGTGGGTGCTGCCGATCTTCGGCGGCTGCATCGGACTGTTCACCGACTGGCTGGCGATCAAGCTGATCTTCGTGCCGCGCGAGCCGGTGCGCGTCGGCCGGGTGATCCTGCAGGGCAAGTTCCAGCGGCGGCGGGCCGAGGTCGCGCACCAGTACGGCGAGATGATCGCGAACGAGATCCTCACCGTGCCGAACCTGCTCGACGCCGTCCTGCGCGGGCCGCGGTCGGACCGGCTGTACTCGCTGGTCGAACGGCTCGTGTCGCAGGCCGTCGACCGGCAGGCGAGCGTCGCGAAACCGATGGTCGCGATGGCCGTCGGCGGGCAGCGGCTGAACGAGATCAAACAGGCGGCCGCGCGGAAGGCGCTGGAGCGGCTGCCGCCGACGATCCGCCACGCCGAGGGCTACCTGACCGAGGCGATGGACGTCGCGAAGATCGTCGAGCGGCGGATGCTCGGGCTGACGCCGCTGGAGTTCGAAGGTCTGCTGAGACCGGCGTTCCGGCAGGACGAGTGGAAGCTCATCGCGGTCGGCGGGCTGATCGGCTTCCTGGTCGGTGAGCTGCAGGTCCTCCTGATGCTCCACTGACGCCGGATCGCGTTTAGCCCGCTAAACGCGAGCTGCCGGGCGGGGTGTGGCGGAGGAGTGCCGTGCCCCCAATGTCACATTGGGGACGCTGAGCGTCTCCAATGTGACATTGGGGGCATGAGGTCCCGGAGCCGGGCGGAGCGGGGGCACGGGCATCGGTCCCGGATCGCGTTTAGCGGGCTAAACGCGCTTTGGGGGCGGTTCTCACGTGCGGGAGACACGGGATGATTACGGTGGAGGGGTGGCGTCCGAACCCCAGCAACTGCCAGCCGTCCACGAGGCGTGGCTTCCGCGTGAGCACGCCTTGCACCGTCCTCGCCACGGTGGCAGGCAGCTGACCGCGCTGATCAGCGCGCTCCTGTTCTTCACCACCCCCGCGCTGCTGTGGGTGTTCGGCGTGCGGCCCGGCGAGATCGAGAACCACAAGCTCGCGAGTTTCCCCGGCCTGGACAAGGGCTGGGGGTTCTTCACCGACCTGCCGACCTGGGCCATCGACCAGCTGTCGTTCCGGCCGGGCGCGATCGCCGCCGCCGACGCGATCAGCCGCGGCGTCTTCGGCGAGGGCGCCCCGCTGGACCAGCCGCCGCCACAGCAGCAGGCGGGCCCGATCCCCGCGCCGCCGGCGCCGACGCCGTCCAAGACCGCGCCCACGCAGGGGCCGACGCCGAACGCCGCGTCGGGCTACCGCCGGGTGGTGCAGGGCCGCGACGGCTGGCTGTACTACGGCTACGACGCGGACGCGAAATGCGATCCGTCCCGTCCGCTGACCGAGACGATCGCCAAGATCAACGAGCTGCGGCGCGCGGTCGAGCAGTCGGGGCGGCGGTTCGAGCTCGTCGTCGCGCCGGACAAGTCGACGATGGTCCCGCAGTTCCTGCCCGACACCTATCCCGGCAAGGACTGTTCGCGGTCGGCCGAGGCGGCCACCTGGCACCGGATGCTCAAGGACGCGCGCGCGATCGACCTGCGGCCGGAGCTGCGCGCGTCCGAGGGCCGGGTGCAGCGGCCGGTGTACCCGTCGAACGACACGCACTGGGCCGACGAGGGCGCGCTGGTGATGACGCGCGCCATCGCGAACGCGATCAAACCGGGTGTCACGCAGACCTGGGTCAGCGTTCCCGTCGGCCAGTACGACACCGTGGCCGATCTGCCGCCGCTGATCAGCAAGCAGGGCACGAAGACGAACACGCTGTACAGCCTCCGCCCGGACGGCGTCGTCGAGCGAGCGGGCGAGCCGAACGGCGACATCGACCGGCCGGTGTATCGCACGGCGAGCCCGCTGATCGGGACCGTGGACGAGAAGATCCTGATCTACGGGGACTCGTTCACGAAGGCGTCTTCGCGGTATCTGTCGGGCGCGTTCACGAACCTGACGATGCTGGCGCACTTCACCCAGAAGACGCCACAGGCCGAGGCCGTCGACGCTTTCGTGAACGCGAACGTCGTGGTCATCGAGGCCGTGGAACGCAGCGTGGCCGGCGGTCAGCTCGCGTTCATCGACCCCGTTTTCCTCGAAGCGGTCAAGAAGGCATTGGCCGAGCACCCGGTGCGCTGAGCGCCGGTTCCGGATCGGCGGGCTCGACGCGGATCCGCGAGTTCCTGCCGCGCAGCCACGCGATGAGGCGGCAGACCAGGTAGATCACGAACGAGATCGCCGTGACGAACGCGCTCACCGGCTTCCCGGGCGCGAGCGAGAGGATGATCCCGCCGAGTGCCGCGATCTCCGCGAAGACGATCGACAGCACTGTCGCCTTCCACGGGCTCGCCGTGACCCGCGCGGCCGCCGCGGCCGGGGTCACCATCAGCGAGACCACGAGCAGCGCGCCGACGATCTGCACGCCGAGCGCGCTCGAAATCCCGACGAGTACCGCGAAGATCAGCGACAGCAGCCGCACCGGCACGCCGCGCGCCGTCGCGACCGCCGGGTCGACCGTGGCGAACAGCAGCGGCCGGTAGATCACCGCGAGCACCACCAGTACGACGACCGACGCGCCGACGAGCAGGTTCAGGTTGGTCGAGTCGATGGTGATGATCTGGCCGACGAGGATGCCGAACTTGTTGGCGCTGCGGCCTTCGTAGAACGACAGCAGCAGCACGCCCATGCCGAGGCCGAAGGCGAGAATCACGCCGATCACGGAGTCGCGTTCGGACTCCCGGCCGCCGAGGATCCCGATCAGCAGGGCGGCGATGACGGCACCCGCGAGGCCGCCGAGTTCGACGCCGACCCCCAGCAGCAAAGCACCCGCCGCGCCGGTGAACGCCAGTTCGGCGGTGCCGTGCACGGCGAACGACATCCGCCGCATGACCACCAGCGGGCCGAGCACCCCCGCGACCAGGCCGAGGACGGCGGCCGCGAGCAACGCCGTCTGAACGAAGTCGAGGCCGAGCAGCTCACCGGTCAGGGCGAAGTCGAACATCTTGTCCACGGTGTTTATCCAAGAACCCGCGACCGGGATCGCGTCGCCAGGGCGCGAGTTCGCGCCGTCCGTCGAGTTGGTCTGCCAAGGCGCCCCGCCGCCCCGATTCCGAGGCCTCCGGCCGGGGCGGGTTCCGCGTGTGGTCCGGGCCGTACGAACGACTTCACTTCGTCTTCCACGGTGTCTACGAGGCCCGTTCGTCGATGTGGTGGGGTTCGTCCTCGCACAGCGCGCTCTGCGCCCCGGCGACGTGGATCTGCCCGCCGACCTTGAGCACCTCGATCCGCGTGCCGTACAGCTCGGACAGCGTCTCCGAGTTCATCACCTCGTCCGGCTTGCCGACCCGGAACTGGCCGTTCACCAGATAGAGCACCCTGTCCACATAGGACAGGATCGGGTTGATCTCGTGGGTGACGAACAGGACGGCGGTGTCCGCCGAACGCCGTCGCTCGTCGATCAGCTCGCTGACCGCGCGCTGATGCGCGAGGTCGAGGGAGAGCAGCGGCTCGTCGCACAGCAGGACTTCGGGGTCGCCGACCAGCGACTGCGCGACGCGGAGCCGCTGCTGCTCGCCGCCGGAAAGCCGCCCCACCGGTTGTTTCGCGTACGCCTGGGCGCCGACGGACTCGATCGCCCTCGACACCAGTTGACGTCGTTTCGAAAGCCCGAAGAGGCCGGTGCCCCACCGGTGCCCGTCCAGGCCGAGGCCGACCAGGTCCACCCCGCGCATCGTCAGGCCCTCGTCGAGGGCGCGCTGCTGCGGGATGTAGCCGATCCGCCGGTTGGTCCCGCCGGGGCGCCGCCCCGCGATCTCGACCGTGCCCTCCGGCAGCCCCTGCTGACCGAGCAGGACCTTGAGCAGGCTGCTCTTCCCGGAGCCGTTCGGCCCGAGGATCGCGAGGAACTCGCCGGGTTCGACGTCGAGGTCGAGCCCGGACCAGAGGGTCCTGGAGCCGAACGCGAGGCTCGCCCCGCGGACATGGACCGCGGGGCGCGCCTCGGCGGGTACGGAACTCACTACTTCAGCGCTCCCGCCAGCGAGTCCACTTCCTTGGTCATCCATGCAATGTAGTCGGTCACACCCTGGGGAAGCGTTTCGGTGACGTCGACGACGGCGATCCCGGCGTTCTTGGCGTCGCCGACGACCTGCTGGGTGACGGGGGTGGTGGTCTGCGCGTTGTTGACCAGCGCCTTGACCTGCTTGCCCGCGATCAGCTGCTTGACCTCGTTGAGCGCGGCGGCGGGCACGTCCTGCTCCGCTTCCACGGCTTCGGCGAAGGCGGGCGGAGTCGCGTCCGTGACCTTCGCGCTGTCGAGGAGGTAGTGCGCGACGGGTTCTGTCGCGACCACCTTGGCGTTCGAGCCGCCCAGGCCCGAGACCTTCTTCAGCAGTTCCTGGGTCTTGCCCTTGAACGCGGTCGCGTTGGCGGTGAAGGCGTCCTTCGAGGCGGGCTGGATCTCGCCGAGCTTCGCGGCGACCTGGTCGGCGATCTTCTCGACGCCGGGCAGGCTGTACCAGACGTGCTCGTTCTCGTTGCCGGTCGCGGCGATGTCGACGGCGACCAGTTTCTGCGCGCCGGTGGCCTGGTCGGCGAGCTTCGAGAAGAAGTCGTCGTAGCCGCCGCCGTTGGACAGCGTCAGCTTCGCGTTCTTCGCGGCGATGGCGTCGCTCGCGGTGGTCTCGTAGGAGTGCGGGTCGGCCGAGGGGTCGTGGATGATCGAGGTGACCTCGACCTTGTCGCCGCCGACGGCGGTCACGACGCTGCCCCAGACGTCGGTCGAGGCGACGACCTTGATCTTCTCGCCGCCGCCCGGGTTCGCGGCGGACGCGTTCTGCGAGCCGGAGCTCGTCGACGCCTTGTCGCCGGACGCGCAAGCCGTCGCGCCGAGCGCGAGGACGGCCAAGGCCGACACGGCCGCGAAAACACTCTTAGTACGGCGGGAATTCATTTACTGCACTCCTGCGGAAGCCCAGGCCAGGTGTCCCCAATGCCGGGTAATGGAAACCGTTGTCAGATTCAACTCTACCCCATACGGCTGACGGTGCCCGCCGCGCTGGTATGACCTGTACCCAGGGTCACTCTGAATCGAGACCTGCCACACGTCGGGTGATGCTTCTGCAAAACGTTCTGAACCGTTACGGTTTGCGGATGGGCCGTCCTATCCGCACCAGGAGGCAGGCGACACTGGCGTCGTTGGCCGCAGAGCTCGGTGTGTCGAGGACCACCGTCTCGAACGCCTACAACCGGCCAGACCAGCTGTCGCCCGAGTTGCGCCGTCGCGTCCTCGAGACCGCGCGCCGCCTCGGCTACCCGGGCCCGGACCCGGTGGCCCGTTCACTGCGGACGCGCAAGGCGGGTGCTGTCGGTCTTTTACTCACCGAAAACCTCTCCTACGCCTTCCGCGATCCCGCCGCGATCGGCGTGCTCGAAGGGCTCGCGCTGGCGTGCGAGGACGCGGGCGTCGGCCTGCACCTGGTCCCGGCGAGCCCCGGTCGCGAGGACGTCGCGGCCGTGCACCGCGCCGGCGTCGACGGTTTCGTCGTCTATTCGGTGCCCGACGACGACCCGCATCTCGGCGCCGTCCTGGAGCGCCCGGTGCCGACGGTGATCGTCGACCAGCCGCGCGTGGACGGGGTCGACCGGGTCGGCCCGGACGACGCGGCCGCGGTCACCGCGATGGCCGAGCACCTCATCTCTCTCGGGCACCGGCAGATCGGCGTGCTGTGCATGCGGCTCGCCCGCGAGCGCAACGACGACTTCGTCTCCATCCAGCGGCAGAGCGCCGCGCACTTCCACGTCCAGCGGATCCGGCTGGAGGCGCTGGCCGCCGCGTTCTCGGCGGCCGGGGTCGACTGGGCGACCGTGCCGGTGGTCGAGCGCTTCGACCACACCGTCGACGACGGTGCTTCGGCCGCACGGCAGCTGCTCGACGCGTATCCGCAGGTCACCGCCGTGATCTGCACCTCGGACATCCTCGCGCTCGGCGCGCTGGCCGAAGCGGAACGCCGGGGGCTGCGCGTGCCGCAGGATCTGACGGTCACCGGTTTCGACGGCATCACCGAGGCCGAGCGGTCCGGGCTCACCACGGTCCACCAGCCGGTGCTCGAGAAGGGCAAGGCGGCGGGCAAGCTGCTGCTCAGCTCCGCCGACCGGGTCGGGCCGAAGGTGATCACCCTGGCCACGGAACTGCGGGTCGGCCGCACGTCGGCGCCGCCGAGGACAGCCGAAGAGCGCTGGTTCGGGCCGTGACATGAGCCCCGAAGTGTTGCCCTCCTCCGGCCCGCCCGGTTCCAATGAGCCGGTGACCTCCATCGACGTACTGCTCAAGCGCAATCAGGAGCTGGGCGATGTCACCCCCGGTGACCGTTCCTCGCCGAGGCCGTCGCTCCACGTGACGATTTTGACCTGCATGGACGCCCGTATCCGGGTGTTCGAGATCTTCGGCCTGATCCAGGGCGAGTCGCACATCCTGCGTAACGCGGGCGGCGTCGTCACCGACGACACGATCCGTTCGCTCGCGCTGAGCCAGCGGAAACTGGGCACCCGTGAGGTGCTGATCGTCCAGCACACCGACTGCGGCCTGTCCATGGTCACCGAAGACGACTTCAAGGACGAGCTCGAAGCCGCCAGCGGGCTCCGGCCGACCTGGTCGGTCGAGGCGTTCCGCGAGGTCGAGGACAGCGTGCGCCGGTCGGTGCAGCGCGTCCGGCGCAGCGACTTCCTGCCGCACACCGACAACGTGCGCGGCTTCGTCTACGACGTGAAGCTGGGGCGGTTGCATGAGGTCGCGCACTGACGGAAACCCGCCGAAGGGGCGCCGATCGCACTGAACGTCACGTTGGGCGGGAAGGCGCCCCTTCATCGTGTTTCCGTGGGGCCTCCGGCCCCAAAGAGGGCGCGCGTCGGTGAAGTCTCCGTCGGGCGCGGGGCGCCCTTTGGGAGACGCCTTTGGGCCCGGCGGGTCGGACCTTTTAGAGTGGGCCCGGTGGGCGTCGACGCGGATGTGCTGACCGAATGGTTCGACGAAGTGGGGCGCGACCTGCCCTGGCGTGAACCGGACTGCACCGCGTGGGGGGTGCTCGTCAGCGAGATCATGTTGCAGCAGACGCCGGTCGTGCGCGTCCAGCCGATCTGGCTCGAATGGATGGCGCGCTGGCCGGTGCCGTCGGCGCTGGCGGCGTCGTCGCAGGGCGAGGTCGTGCGTGCCTGGGGCAAGCTCGGCTACCCGCGCCGCGCGTTGCGGCTGCATGCCGCCGCGGCCGTCATCGCCGCCGAACACGGCGACGTCGTTCCGTCCGATGTGGACACTCTGCTCGCGTTGCCGGGTATCGGCGCGTACACGGCGCGCGCGGTCGCGGCCTTCGCCTACGGCAAGCGGGCGCCGGTGGTGGACACGAACGTCCGGCGCGTGGTGGCCAGGGCGGTGCACGGCGCGGGTGACGCCGGGCCGCCGTCGAACACCCGCGACATGGCCGACGTCGAGGCGCTGCTGCCGCCGGAGGACGCGCCCGCCGCGAAGCTTTCGGCGGCGCTGATGGAACTCGGCGCGCTCGTCTGCACCGCGCGGTCACCACGGTGCGCGGACTGCCCGATCTACGAAGACTGCGCCTGGCAGCACGCGGGCAGACCCGCCTACGCCGGGCCCGCGAAGCAGGTCCAGAAGTTCGCCGGGACCGATCGCCAGGTGCGCGGGCTGCTGCTCGACGTCCTGCGCGGCAGCGAAGGCCCGGTCGAGAAGGCGCGGCTCGATCTCGTCTGGAGCGAATCCGGGCAGCGCGACCGCTGCCTCGACTCCCTGCTGGTCGACGGCCTGCTCGAACAGACCGGGGACGGCCTGTTCGCACTCCCTGGCGAACACTAACGCATTACGACAAAAGTTGGTCAATGGTTGTCATCGGCGCGATGGCGGGTTAGTTTTCCGGCCAACGCGCATGATGGGAGTTTCGCCCGTGGCCGACTTCGACCGACGTACCGCGCTCAAGGGCGGCCTGACGGTAAGCGCCGTCGGGCTACTGGGGACAGCGACGATTTCCGCCGCCGACGCGGCGTCCGGGGTGGCAGAACCGAAGATCCACGGCACGTCCGCGTGGAACGCGCGGCCGCCGAGCGGCGCGATCGAGGTGCAGAACCACAAGCCGACGTACATCGTCGTGCACCACACGGTCGATCCGGGGAACGTCACCGACTACACGCTCGAACACGCCTTCTGGGCGTCGCGTTCCATCCAGAATTTCCATATGGACACCCGTGGCTGGGTCGACACCGGCCAGCAGTTCACGAACAGCCGCGGCGGGCACATCACCGAAGGCAGGCATCGCAGCCTGGAGATCCTGCGCGGCGGGACCCAGCACGTGCTGGGCGCGAACGTGGGCAACAACAACAGCACCTGCATCGGGATCGAGAACGAAGGCCTCTACAGCAAAGAGGACGTCACGCCGGCGCTCTGGGACTCGCTGGTGAAGCTGGTCGCGTACATGGCATCGCAGTACGGGATCTCGCCGGAATTCATCAAGGGACACCGGGACTTCAACTCGACCGAATGCCCGGGAACCGTGTTGTACAACCGGCTTCCGGAGCTGCGCACCGAGGTCGGGAAGCTGCTGGGCACCGCTTCGCCCAAGGTGGACCTGCCGGAGTGGCCGCTGCTCAAACCCGGCGACAGCGGGCCGCGCGTGCGGACGGCACAGGAGCTCCTGCGAGCACGCGGTTTCGCCGTGCCCGTCGACGGCCTGTTCGGACAGTCCACAAAGGACGCCGTCGCCGCGGTGGCGGCCCGGCACGGACTGGAGCGCGACACCTGCGGCGCGACCGCGGCGACCGACGAGACCGGCTTCCTCGGCTCCGACGTCTGGCCGCTCATCGTGGGGTCCGGCATGGATCCGCGGGCGCTGAAAGCACGACTCGCCGGCTGAACAGCAGCGGCGAGAGGACGATCAAGGCGGCGCACCAAGGGAGCAGCCCCGTTCCCAGCGGCAGCAGCAGGCCGCCGATGAGCGCTCCCCCGGCGACGGCGCCGTTCCAGGCCGCGATCGTGAGCGACTGGGCGGCGTCGGCCGTGGGGCCCGCGATCAGGGCGGTGACGGCCTGGAAGGCGGTCGGCGCGCCGCCGAATCCCAGGCCCCACAGGCCCGCGGCGGCCAGCACCAGGCCGTGGACCCCGTCGCTCACCCCCAGCAGGACGATGGCGGCGGCGGTCACGGCGGTGCAGGTCAGCAGGACGGCGCGAGGACGGCCGTCGAGCGCGGATCCGACCGCGACCAGCCCGCCCACCGTGGCACAACCGAACACCAGCAGCGCCGCACCCAGCAGCGTCGCCGCGTCGAGCCCGGCGAGAACCGGCCCGATGTAGGTGTAGGCCACGTTGTGCCCCAACGAGAACAGCGCCACCGTCGCCAGCACGGGACGCATCCCCGGCAGCCGTGACGCGGCGAGCGGCCTGGTGGGTCCCGCCGGATCCGCGGGGACGGCGGGCACCGCGACGAGCACCCACACCAGCAGCGGCACGGTGATCAGCGCCATCGCGGCGAACGCCCAGCGCCAGCCGGCCAGTTCGCCGAGCGCGGTACCGGCGGGCACGCCGAGGGCGAAACCGATCGGGGTGCCGGACATGGCCACGGCCAGCGCGCGCCCGGTGAGCCCCGGCGGGGCGAGACGCATCGCGTAACCGGCGACGAGTGACCACATCACCCCGGTCAGCGCCCCGGAAACCACCCGCGTCGCCAGGATCAGCGGATACGACGACGAGACGGCGATCAGCAGATTGGTGATCAGGAAGCCGGTGATCAGCACCAGCAGCAACCGTTTGCGCGGTACCCGCAGCGTCGCGCCGGTGAGCGGGATGGCGGTGAGCGCGGTGGTGATCGCGTAGACCGTCACCAGCTGCCCGGTGGCAGACGGCGAAACCCCCAGCTCCGCGGACATGCCCAGCAGCAACCCGGCGGGCAGCACTTCGGTGAGGCAGCCGAGGAAGACCGTCGTCGTCAGCGCGAGCAGCGCGGGGAGGGGCGGCATGCCCCGACGATCGCTTTCCCGGCGTCGCGCGGGGTAGTCCCTGGCGGGTATGCCGCGGCGTTATCAGCCGGGATAACCCCGTGGCATGCCCGGCTGACAGTGCCGCGCGCGACGCGGACGTACGCACGATGACCGGGCATCCTCCCCCATAGAGAGAGGCTCGTTCATGACCGTGCGGATTCGGTGGCAGGAGCCACTGTGCACCGCGTTGCTCGCCACCACGATGATCGGCGCCTGTCCGGCTTCGGCGGCGGCCCAGCCGGCCCCCGGCAGCGACGGGTACGTGCACGTCTCACCCGACGGCACCGTCCTCGGCCCCGATCCTTACTACCCGAAGGACGGCAACGGCGGTTACGACGTCGACAAGTACTCGCTCGCGTTGGACTACGCGCCGTACGCGATGCTGTTGAGCGGCAGAGCGACGATCACCGCGACGGCGACCCAGGACCTGAGCCGGTTCGACCTGGACCTGCGCGGGCTCACCGTCCGGTCGGTCACCGTCGACGGGATGGCCGCCGCGTTCCGGCGGGCGGGCGAACACGAACTCGTGATCACCCCGCGGACCCCGTTGGCCGCGGGCGAGCGCTTCACGGTCGTGGTCGGTTACGGCGGGCGCCCGGAGCCGATCGCCACGGCACGCGGCCGGGTCGGCTGGCTGGCCGCTTACGGCGATTCCGCCGTGGCCACCGGGCAGCCGCGTTCGGCGATGACCTGGTTCCCTGTCAACGGCACCGAAGTCGACAAGGCGACCCTGCACGTCTCTGTCACCGTCCTGGACGAATTCTCCGTGCTGGGCAACGGTTCTCAGGTCTCCGACGTACCGGCGGGCACGGGACGGCACACCGTCACCTGGGCGGAGGACACCGCCCTCGCGCCGAGTACGGCGATGCTCGGCATCGGGCGCTGGGAGGTCGAGAGGATCACGCTTCCCGGCGGCCGGACCGCGATCAACGCCTACCATCCGTGCGCGACGGGCAACCGCGAACTCGGCGGCAAACTACCCGAGGTGCTGGAATTCCTGACCGGGAAGTTCGGTGACTACCCGCAATCGGCGGCGGGCGGACTGTTCCTCGACCGCTCCCTCGGCTACACGCACGGCGCACAGACCCGGCCGGTCTACGGCCGCGCGGCCACCGTCGCCGACCTGGTGTACGCCAGCGCGTACCAATGGTGGGGCGCCGGGGTGAGCGGCAAGATGTGGCGCGACACGCTGATGCCGGAGTCCATCGCGCGGTACGCGGTGTGGCTGTGGGACGAAGGCAAGAACGGCGTCGACCTCGACCGGCGGTACCGCGAAATGGTGGCAAGGGTGAGCGGTGACGCGGGTTTCTGGGCGCCCAAGCTCACCGATCCGGGCAAGGGCACCGAATTCGCGCCCACCACCAAAGCGGTGCTGATGGTGCACGCGCTGCGGCGTATCGTCGGCGACGACGCGTTCTTCCAGATCGTGGCGGGATTCCCGGTGATCAACCCGCAGGGAAACCAGAACTGGCACGACTTCGAGCTCTACGTCTCCGCGATGACGCAGCTCGACCTCGGCGACTTCAACCGCGCGTGGCTGGACGGCACGGTGCGGCCGCCGGACGATCTCCTCTTTCCGGGGATGTGACACTGGCCTCGTGAGTGGTAAGGCACACGTGGCGTGCCGGAGTGACGGCTTCACGTGGGGGTGGGGGGGGGGGGTGTTGGGGGGCGGGATAGGCCAGCAAGCCCTGCCCCCGCCCGTATGACAGGCCAACAAAGGAACACCGGCCCCCCCCCCCCCCCCCCCCCG
>NZ_JBIUAQ010000011.1:199887-204468 GCF_044547565.1 Amycolatopsis sp. NPDC052450
CGGTGTTGTGTGGGGGTGGGTGGGGGGGGGGGGGTGGGGGTGGGGGTGGGGGGGGGGGGGGGGGGCGCGCCCCCCCCCCCCCCCCCCCCCCCCCCCCCCCCCCCCACCCCCACGTTAAATCACGCAAATATCCTAACCCGGGCATCCGCGCCCGAAAGAGCCCTTTGTGGATAGTCAAGGACTGTCGCGGGCTCACTCAGGAGTCGCGGCCGCCGTCCAACCAGGCCCGAAGGCGTCCTTCACCGCATCAGACACAGCGAAGGGAGCCTTCGCCCCACCACTGAAGGTCGTGGCCGGCACCGCAAGCAGGTGACTAATTGCGGGGGTGCCGGTCCAGGTACGCGGCATAGACCGGCGCCGTCCTGGCCTCGGCCCAGTACGCTTCGACCACCGCCGAGATCAGCTCCGCCCGCCGTCCCGCCACGAAGGTCTCCTTGTTCCAGGCGAGAACATGCCTGCGCGGCAACACATCCCCGCGCAGCGGCCGGGTCACCAGGCCTTGGTTCCGCGGGTCGCAGATCGGCTGCGAGAGCCCGATCGCGCCGGATCGGACCACCAGCAACGCCACCTGCTGCGAAGTCACCTGATGGGCGACCGACGGGCTGAACCCGTGCCGCGCGCAGGTCTCCACGAAGTACCTGGTGAACGTGGCCGCCGAGGAATCGGACACCATCACCCACGCTTCGTCCCGCAGCGCACGCAGCTCGATGGTCTCCTCGCCCGCCAGCGGATGGTCTTCCGGCAGCAGCACGAAGGTCGGCTCGGTCACCACGATCTCGGTGTCCACGTTCGCGGGGATTTCGAGCTCGTAGCCCGGATAGTCCTTGACCAGCCCCAATTCCGCCCGCCGCTGAGCCAGCAAGGGCAGTAGCCGCTCGGGATGGTCGTCGTGCACGACCTGCACCTCGGAAACCTCCGGCCACAACCTGGTCACCAGCGAAGGCAGACGCGCCACCAGCGCACTCGCCACCGCCGCCACCCGGACGACGCCGGGCGGGCCGCTCGGGCAGACGCGCTGCTCGATGTCTTCGAGCAGTTTGTCCAGCTGTGGCAGCAAAGCGGCGGTGCGGCGCAACAGCAGTTCGCCCATCGGCGTCGGTGTCACACCGCCTTCGCGCCGCTCGAACAGCTGATAACCCAGCATGTTCTCCAGCCGTTTGAGTTGCGCGGAAACCGCGGGCTGGGTGACGCCGAGAGCGATCGCGGCACGGGAAAGGCTGCCCGTGTCCGCGATCGCCCGGATCACCCTCAGGTGGTGGACATCCAGTTGTACGACGTCGAACTCCTTTGTCACGAACGGGTTTTCGACCCGTCGAAAGAAGTCATGGCCGGGGGAAGCACCGCGGCCGCGGTCCGTCTGCCGAGCAGAATATACAGCAGAAAAGCAGCCGAAACGGAATTCACGGTGGGAATTCCCCACGGCAGCCAAATGCCCACCGCCGCGCCCGCCACCCAGCAGATCAGCCCGCCGGGAACCCACGACGGACAGGTCGAAGGCAGGTCCCCGGACGCGCGGGTGGCGTCCAGTTCCGGTTTCCAGCGCCGGACCACGTAGTACTCGGCGATCACCACCCCCGCCACCGGCGGCGTGAGCACGCCGACCCAGGTCAGGAAGGCGGTGAAATGGTCGAGGATGCCGATCGCGGAGAGCACCGTGCCGAGTCCGCCGAGCAGCAGGGTCGCGGTCGTGCGGTCCAGCCGCCGGGACAGCAGCACCTGGACGGCGTTCACCAGCCCGAGCGAGGACGAATAGAGGTTCCAGTCGTTGATCTTCAGGATCGCGGTGACCAGGATCAGCGTGCCGAGCACCCCCGACGACGAGGTGATGATCCCGACCACGTCGGCGCTTTTCGCCGCGTGCGCGAGCAGCACCCCGATCAGGCCGATCAGGTACTGGCCGAGGGTGACGCTGACCAGCGTCTGCTTCACCACGTCGGACGCGGTCCGGTTGAACCGGGTCATGTCCGGGGTCATGATCGCGCCCATGATGAACGCGCCCGCCACCAGCGTGGTGCCCTGCGCCAGCGACATCGAGGGCCCCGGCGGCGGCTCGGACATCAGCCTGGGCAGCGAATGGTCGTCGAGCGCGGTGACGATCGAAAAGCCCGCCAGCGCGAGGAAGGCGGGCACCGTCAGATACGCCGTCCAGGCCATCGCGTGGAAGCCGAACACGACGATCGCGGTCACCAGCGCGCCGCCGGCGAGCGCCCACACCCACACCGGCGGGCCGCCCATCAACGCGTGCAGGCCATGGGCGAACACGTCGTTCTGCACGCCGAACCAGCCCGCGAGGCTCACCGTCATCAGCAGCCCGACCAGCGAAGACCCGCCGGTGCCGAAGCCCGCCCAGCGCGCGAGCATCGACGTCGAAAGTCCTTCCCGGGTGCCCGCGACACCCATCAGGATGGTGATGATCTCCAGCAGGACCGAACCGATCGTGATGGCCAGCACCGCGTCCCAGAACGTCATGCCGAAGCCGAGCACCGCGCCGAGCAGGAACTGGTGGAACGAGGACACCTGCCCGAACCGTTGCAGTGCGACGGAAATCCAGGAGTAGCGGCGTTCGGCGGGCACCCGGCGCAGGGAGAAGTCGTCGTGTTCCACGGTCACTCCACCCGTTCCGGGACGGCCTGCTCCAGCACGACGAAGCCCTGACCTGGCAGTGGCCGCCAGGAGAGTTCGCCGCGGTAGAGCCGTTCGAGGAACGGGACCCGCTGGTGATAGGCGAACACGGAACTGCCGACCCCGGCGACGGCGACGGTGCCGACGAACATCGGCAACTCGGCCAGGAAGTACCGGACGGCGCTGCGCAGCTGGTCAGGCGTGGGATGTTCGCCTTCGGGCAGCCGCCGGTCCAGCACCCAGCCCGTGGCACCGAGGCACTGCCGGGCGAACTCCGGATCGGTGGCGAACCGCCGGTGTGCCTCGGAAAGCAGGCCCAGATACGCGGGATCGGTTTCGAGCACCGCGGTGTCCAGGATCAGGGTGTGCGGATCCGCCGGGCAGACCTGCTGCAACGCGCGGACGATCTTGTTGCGCGTGTAATTGCCTTGCCGCAGTGCCTTCTGCGCGGCGCGCACCGGGTCGTAGCCGAGCGCTTCGAGGGTGAACGCGGACGGCCCGTCCGGGACGAAGAAATGAAAACCCCGAAAGGCCGACATGGCCCAGCGGGCGAGATCGGCGATACGGTCCACGGTGAAATAGCTGTTGAACGGGCTGACGCCGAGGCAAACGTGCTCGGCCCGCGCCAGCGGATCGGCGCAATGCTCGGTGAGCGGCAGTGGTCGCGGCAAGACGGCTCCTGAATCGCGGGATATGCGGGAGAAGAGGCGTCGACCGAACGTAGCCATCGCTCGATGGCACGGGTATTGCCACCGAATGTTGTCATCGGATTATGAGAAATCGCCGCTCTCGACTTTCGGAGGTGCCGGGCGCGAACGGGGCGCGGTATACGAAGTCATGGAGATTCAGGTTCGGCATCTTCGCGTGCTCTGTGAGATCGCTTCCCACGGCAGCCTGAACCGCGCCGCCGCCGGACTGGGGCTCGGGCAGCCCGCGCTCAGCCACCAGTTGCGCCGGATCGAGCGGATGGTCGGCGGCCCGCTGTTCCACCGTGACCAGCACGGGGTGCGGCCCACCGAACTCGGTGCCCTGATCCTGCGGCGGGCGCGGGCGATCGTGCTCACCTTCGACGAACTGGAGCACGACTTCCACCGGCAGGAACCCGAGACCGGCGAATCGATCAGGATCGGCTGGAACGACAGCGCCATCACGGGTTCGCTGCTCGGCGGACTGCGCGACCTGCGGCCGGGCGAACCGTTCCGCACCCGCGCGGACACCTCGCGCACCCGGCTGCTCGCGCAGGTCGCGAACCGGGGCATCGACCTCGCGCTGATCATGATCTGCGGCAGGCGCGGCCTCCCGGTGCCGCCGGAGGTGCGGACCATGACCCTGGTCGAGGAGCCGTCGTTCGTCGCGCTCCCCGCCGGACACCCGCTCGCCGGCGAAGAGGAGATCGAACTCGCCGAACTGGCCGGGGAGGACTGGATCGTGTCGAGCGGCGGTGACGGCTGCCGCGTGGTGTTCCGCGAAATGTGTCTCTCGCACGGTTTCGACCCGCGGATCACCCACGACGTCGACATCGACACCGCACGGGAAGACCTGGTCAGCGGCGGATACGGCGTCGGGCTGGTCCAGCCGACCCGGCCACCGTCGGACGGACTGGCCATCCGGCCGCTGGCGGGCGCGCCGATGTGCGTGCGGCATGTGCTCGCCTGGCGGGAGGACGGCCCGTGCGCGCCCGGCGTCCCGGAACTCGCCACCGAGGCGACGGCCGGATATTGGCGGCTCGCCGAGCGGACGGCGCCGTACCGCACCTGGCTGCACCGCCACGGCAGGCTGGCCGCCGGATAGTGACGGGTAGGGCAAAGGCGGCAGGTCGCGGCAGGGGTGCGGTAGCCGTCGCTGAAACCCAGGGGCGAGATGCGTCGGGGGAACCACCTGAGCGGGCCCCCGGGGGCCCCAAAATGGTGTTGGGGGAACCGCCGGGCCCCCCCCGCGCCCGGAAAACCCCCCCCCCCC
>NZ_JBIUAQ010000011.1:204478-254301 GCF_044547565.1 Amycolatopsis sp. NPDC052450
CTGTCCCGCCACCCCAAACCCACTGGCGCCCCGCCGCGCCCCCCCCCCCCGCCCCCCCCCCCACGGCCGGACCCACGGCCGCGAGCGAATCCCCGCGACCCGGCACCTTTGCGCTACCCCTGGATAACCCTTCGGCATGCCGATGCGGCACTAGAGCGTGTCCCGGCGGCCGTCCGACGATGGGAATCGTCAATCACGGCCTGCTGAAAAGGGGCACCATGCTGCCGTTGATCACTCGTACGGAACTGCTCTCCGGAATGGAGACCGGATCGGTGATCGTGGTCGACACGATGCCGGTCGCCTATTTCGAAAAGGAGCATCTTCCCGAAGCTCGCAACATTCCGGGGTTCCCGTACGAACAGGCGGCCGAATTCACCGACCGCCTGGCACCGGCGGTGCTCCCGGACAAGACCGCCGCGATCGTCGTCTATTGCGCGAACACGCCGTGCCGCAACAGTGAATTCGTCGGACGGCGCCTGCTGGAACTCGGGTACACGAACGTCCGCAAGTACCGCGAAGGCATCGAAGACTGGGTCTCGAACGGTTTGCCGACCGCGTCTTCGTCCTGAGTGGACTCCTCACAGCCAAGGAGATCGTCTTGTCCAAGCTCAAACGATTCGTCTGTGTGCTGGCCGGCGTGCTGGCGCTCATCACCGGCTTCGGCAACGGCGTGGCTTCGGCCGCACCGACCGCCGAGAACGTGATGACGGTGACTTCGGCCAATTACGCCGAGGTCATGAACATCTCGCGGCAGAAGCTGGTCATCATGGACTTCGGCGCCACCTGGTGCCCGCCGTGCCGCCAGATGAAGCCGGTGATCGAACGGCTCGCCGGTGAATACGGCGGCCGGTTCCTGCTGGGCGAGGTCGACGTCGACCAGAGCCGCGACCTGTCCACCCGGTACAACATCCGCTACCTCCCGACGCTGGTCGGTGTCCGCAACGCCGCCGAACTGCCGTCGTCGCGGAACATCGGCTACCCGGGCGAAGCGCGGTTGCGTGCCTGGATCGACGCTCAGCTGGCGAAGGGCTGACCGATGACGTCGGAGAGAAACGCTTCGACGGCACCGAGGTAGGTCTCCGGCGCTTCGTCGTGCACCACGTGCCCGGCGCCTTGGACGACGATGTGCCGTCCGAGGCCGCCGGGTACGCGGGCGGCCAGTTCGGCCTGCTGGCCGTGCGGCATCGCGGTCCGTTCGCCTTCGATCGCGAGCAGCGGGCATTTCACGCGTTCGACGAACTCCCAGAAATCGCGCCGTCCCCATTCCGCCGCGATCTCGTACAGGTCCGAGAGTGACGCGATCAGGTGGTAGCCGTCCTCCCGTTCCTCGACGCATTCGATGAAGTAGTCGCCGGTGTCGCCGAAGAACTCGCGCACGTGGGCCAGCGACCGGAACGGGACCGGCCACGACTCGAAGTACCCGCGCCAGGTGTCCACGGTCCGGCCGCGCTGATCCGGCGCGAAATCCTCGCAGACCACGGCGCGGACGAGGCCGGGATGGATCGCCGCGGTGACCCAGGCGTGCAGGCCGCCCATCGAATGCCCGATCAGGACCGCGGGCTCGTCGAAGGTCCGCAGCACCGCGGCGACGTCGTCGGCGAACCGCTCGGTGCGCCATGGCCCGCCGCGCGGCCCGCGTCCGTGACCACGCGCGTCGAGGCCGTGGACACGCCCGTACGGTTCGAGCCTTCGCGCGACCCGCCACCACGTCGTCGCCCTGCCCATGAGCCCGTGCAGCAGGACGATCGGCGGCCCGTCGCCGCCGAAAGTGATCAACCCGTCGCGCTGGATCACCACTAAGCTCCCCTCCATGCGCAGCCGTGTCCCCGCCGCCGGCCTGATCCTGGGGCTGGTCTGCGCCCTGATTATCGGCTGTACCGCCGATCCTCCGCCTGCCACACCCCCGCCGCCGCCCCCGATGAACCCGGCTCCCGGCGCTTCGGGCGCGGGCGACCCGTACTACCCGATGGACGGCAACGGCGGTTACGACGCGGCCGAATACCAGGTCGGGATCACTTACGACCCCGCGAAAGGGCGTCTCGACGGCGACACCACGGTGATCGCGAAAGCGACCCAAGACCTCAATCGGTACAACTTGGACTTACGCGGCTTGACGGTCCAATCCGTTGAAGTGGAGGGGAAACCGGCGAAGTTCGCCCGCGAGGGCGAATTCGAACTGGTGGTGACCCCCGCCGAGCCGATCCGGAACGGGACCACCTTCCGCACGAAGATCCTCTACGGCGGCGACCCGTCGGCGACCCCCAAGGCCGGTGGCAGCGAGAACGGCTGGCAGAAGTCGAAGGACGGCGGCGCGTTCATCGTCGGCGAGCCGCATTCGGCGTCGTTCTGGTATCCCGTCAACGAAACCCCGCGCGACAAGGCCATGTTCACCCTCACCGCGCGGGTGCCGGACGGCTGGACCGTCATCTCGAACGGGCGCGAGATCCAGAAGACCTCGGCGAACGGCTGGAGCACGACGTCCTGGCAGGAACGCACACCCGTGGCGGCCTACCTGACCACGGTGGCGATCGACAAGTTCACCGTCGACCGGATGGCGCTCGCGGACGGGACACCGGTGGTCAACGCGTACGCGCCGGGTGCCGAAGACCGGCGCGACGCCGGCAGGCGGCTGCCGGAGATCATCGGCTTCCTGAGCTCGAAGTTCGGGCCGTACCCGGTGGACGCGGCGGGCGGCATCTATCTCGACGAGGACATCCACTTCTCGCTGGAGACCCAGACCAGGCCCACCTACGCGAAATGGGCCGACCTGATCACCGTGGTGCACGAAACCGCACACCAGTGGTTCGGCGATTCGGTGACGCTGAATTCGTGGTCCGACATCTGCCTCAACGAATGCCTCGCCTCGTACGCGCAATGGCTGTGGCAGGAATCGCGGGACAACGAGAACCTGGACGACCGTTATCGCGCCTCACTCGAGATCATGGGCGGCAGCAAGGACTTCTGGGCGTCGAAACTGGTCGATATGGGAGCCGGGCAGGAGTTCCACGGCGTCTACGACAAGGGGATCCTCGCCATCCACGCGCTGCGGCGGAAGATCGGCGAAGGAGCGTTCGCGCGGCTGCTGAAGGAGTGGCCGGCGGCGTACCGGAACGCCAACGCGTCCTGGGCGGATTTCGAGGCGTTCACGATCAAGCTTTCGGAGCAGGACCTGCGGCCCTTCTTCGACTCCTGGTTCCACGGCACGACGATCCCGCCGGACGCCGAACTGCTGCCGGGCACCCTGCGAGGCTGACGCCACGCAATTCGTCACCTACTTGCGGCCGGGCACTCTCGCAAGTAGGTGACGAATTGCGGGGGGCGGTCAGGCGCCGGGGTAGTCCGGCAGGTCGATGCCGTTCACGACGTCCCGCATCTTCCGCGAAGCCAGCGCGGCGAACGGCTTGAGCCGCATCACCCGCATCGCCAGGTAGCGCATCCGCAGTGCCGTCCGCGACTTCGCGAAGATCGACTCCGCGTTGGCCCGCCCCATCTCCTGCGTCTTCTCGACGAACTCGCGCATGACCGCTTCGTAGCGTTTGAGCCCGGTGTCGAGGCCCGCGGCGAGTTCCCCGGCGAGGACGTACGCGCCGACGAACGCCAGGCTCGTGCCCTGCCCGGAGAGCGGTGAAGGGCAGAACGCGGCGTCACCCAGCAACCCGATCCGGCCGTGCGACCAGGAGTCCATGATCACCTGGGCGCACGAGTCGAAGTAGAAGTCGGGAGCCTTGTCCATCTGTTCCAGCAGCCAGGGCGCTTCCCACGCCATTCCGGTGGCGAACTCGCGCACCAGCGCCTTCTGCGCCTCGACGTCGCGATAGTCGTAGTCCACCTTCTCCGACGCGAACCCGAAGTAGGCCATCGCCTCGTCGCCGTCGCGGATGCCGCGGATCCCGGCGGACCGGCCGACGTCGTCGTAGCCGATCGCCCAGTTCCGCAGGCCGAGCCGGTTCGGCACGGTGAAGAACGCCAGGTACGAGCCAAGATGCCGGACGAACCGGGACTCCTCGCCGAAGGCCAGCGCCCGCACTCCCGAATGCAGCCCGTCGGCCCCGATGACCAGGTCGAACGTCCTCCGCGACCCGACGGCGAAGGTGACGTCGACGCCGTCGGGTCGCTCGTCCAGCGCGGTGATCCGGTCGCCGAAGACGTACTCCGTCTTTTCCTTGGTCGCCTCGTACAGGACTTCGGTCAGGTCGCCGCGCAGGATCTCGATCTCGGCGATGACGCCGTCGCCGTCGAAGTCGTCGGCGCGGAGAGTCGCCTTCGTGCGGTTCTTCCCGTCGACGAGCGTCTCGCCCTTCGTGTCCGTGCACGCCGCGCGGACGCGTTCGTCCAGGCCCATCCGGCGGACGACTTCTTTGGCCGTTCCGCGCAGGTCGACGGCCTGGCCGCCGGGGCGCAGCGTCGGCGCGCGCTCCACGACGGTCACCGAGAAGCCGTACCGGGTGAGCCAGAAGGCCAACGCCGGTCCGGCGACACTCGCTCCGGAGATGAGGATCTTGGTGTCAGCCATTCTTGGGAAGGTCCCACGCATCACATCGCGGCGCAAAAGAGTTTCGTCGTAGGCTGGCGGCATGGCTGTCGTGAAGATCAACGCGATCGAGGTACCCGAAGGCGCAGGCCCCGAGCTGGAGAAGCGGTTCGCCGCGCGGCTGCACGCTGTCGACAACCAGCCGGGCTTTCTCGGCTTCGAGCTGCTCCGCCCGGTCTCCGGCGAGTCGCGCTACTTCGTCTACACCAAGTGGGAGTCCGAAGAGGCGTACCAGGCGTGGGCGTCCGGCCCGGCGCGTGAGGCGCACGCGGGTGAGCGCGCGAAGCCGGTCTCCAGCGGCGCGAATCTGCTGGAATTCGAGGTCGTCCAGGCTTCGAAGCCGGGTGAGTGAGCTCGAACGAGCCGCGGAACTGATCGACGGCGCCGGCGCGCTGCTCGTCTGCGCCGGTGCCGGGATGGGTGTCGACTCCGGCCTGCCCGATTTCCGGGGTGACGAGGGTTTCTGGAAGGCGTATCCGCCGTACGAGCGGCTGGGCATCAGCTTCGTCGAGCTCGCCGACCCGCGGCATTTCGCCGAGGATCCCGAGCTGGCCTGGGGTTTTTACGGGCACCGGCTCGCGCTGTACCGCGCCACCGTCCCGCACGACGGCTTCGGTCTCCTGCGGTCCTGGGGAGCGGCCAAACCCGGCGGCACCCGCGTCTTCACGTCCAATGTGGACGGACAGTTCCAGAAGGCGGGCTTCCCGCACGTCGCCGAAGCGCACGGGTCCATCCACCACTTGCAGTGTCTCGCCAAATGCACCGGCGAGATCTGGCCCGCCGAAGACATCGAAGTCCCGATCGACGAAGACACGATGCGCGCGCTGGAGCCGTTGCCGTCCTGCCCGCGCTGCGGTGGCCTTGCCCGGCCCAACATCCTGATGTTCGGCGACTACGACTGGCTCGGCCGACGCAGCCAGGCCCAGCTCGACGAGCTGACCGCGTGGCGTCGCGCGCATCGCGACCTCGTGGTGGTGGAACTCGGCGCCGGACAGGCCGTGCCGACGGTGCGGCGCTATGCGGAACTGGCCAGCGCCGCGACCGGCGCCCTGATCCGGATCAACCCGCGCGAGCCGCAGGTCCGGCACGGTCGCGGCGTCTCGCTCGCGAGCAACGGCCTCGAAACGCTCAGGGAACTGGACGCGCTGCTCAGCTAGGCCGGATCCACAGGTCGCGGTCGCCCTTCAGCAGCACCCGCCCGTCATCGAGGGTCGCCGCGGCGACGAGCCGATCCGCCGGGCAGCCCAGCTCTCCCCGCTGCCAGCCGCCGCCCGAAACCCAGACCACCGCACACGACCGGTTCGAGGTCTGGGACTGATCCCACTCGGTGCGGTCGCCGAACAGCACCGCTTCGCCCGCCTTGTCGACCGTCCCGCCGAGGATCCGGCCGTCCCCGAGGGAAACGGTCTCCCAGGCGCCGGGCGCACCCGTCACGACCAGCGCCCCGGCCGCGGAACCCCCGGCCAGCAGCCATTTCCCGCCGGTGCGGAGCACCGTGGAAAACCAGAGATCGCTTCCCCGCACATGAACCGGCGACACCGTCCAGGTCTCGCCCGCGTCGCCGGAGGCCCACACCCGTACGTCCGCGCCGAGGGAGCCGGCCACGAGGACCTGATCGCCCTCGGCCGCGATCGCGGTCGGCGCCCAGTGCCCCGGCCGGTCCCGCGGCAGGACGATCTCGCGCACGCTGCGGCCTTCGTCCCCGGACACCCACGCGATCGGCTCGGACCGCTCTTCACCGGGGAACTCCCGGACTCCGACCCCGACCACGTTCCCGCCCGCGCGGGCCAGCGCCACCGGCCGCCTGCCGGGACCCGGCCGGAACAGCCGCTCGATCTCGGCGGGGGGCTCCAGGACGCCGAGGGACCGCGCCTCACCCGGCCGGGCGGCGAAGCCCAGCGCGCTTCGCGCGGCGCTCGGCGGCAGGTTCCCCGGGACGCAGGCCGCCACCAGCGACAGCGCGAGCACGCCCCAGAGCTTCCTCATGAGCGGGAAGCCTGCCAGCGGAAGGTCACTTTCCGGGCAGTACGACCTCGGCGTAGACCGCGTCGTGATCGCTGCCGGGCGTCTCCAGCACCTTGAAGTCCGCGATGGCCGTCCGCTTGTCCGCCAGCACGTGGTCGATCGGCACCGGCGGCACCATCCCGTTCGTCCAGGTGCCCTGCAACGCCTTCCCCAGCTGATCGGCCGCGTCCACGTATCCCCTGGTCAGCAGCTCGCGGAAGAGCGAGTGGTCGAAGCTGGCGTTGAAGTCGCCCGCCAGGATCCGGATGTCGTGCTCGGCGTCGGCGTACGGCAGGTCCTTGGCCTCGTCGACCCACGCGTGCCTGTCCCACATCGGCGCCGACGGGTGCACCGCGACGACCTCGATCCGCACACCTTCGCCGAGGTCCACGCTCGCGCTGGGCTGCTTGTCGTCCGAATCGCCGCTCAGTTTCAACGGCGTGAGCGGGTACTTCGACACGAGCCCGGAGCCGTACGCCCACTCGGCCGGGTGCAGCACGTGGTACGGCAGCAGGTCGAAGAGCCCGGCCCGTTCGAGGCCGGTGATCGACTCGGGCGTCATCTCGGTCAGGCTCAGGACGTCGACCTGGTGTTCCTTCACGTAGCCGACGATCACGGCCGGATCCGCCTGGCCGCCGAGCAGGTTCGACGCCAGTACGCGGACGTGCTTCCCGCCGAGCGCCTTCTGCTCGTTCGCGAACGCGCGAGGCAGCACCATCGACGCGATCGTGCAGGTCAGCACGAGCGCGACGACCGCGGTCCACCAGCGGCGAAACCCCAGCGCCAGGATCCCGAGCACCAGCGTCGCGATGCCGGCGTACGGCGTCAGCGCGAGCGCCGCGATCGTGTAGGTGTTGCCGTCGTAGCCCACCAGCCGCAGTGCCGTCAGCACCGCGAACGGCACGATCGCCGCGATGAGCAGCCCGCCGGCCAGCTTCCGCCCGGTACCCCGGCGCGCCGGTCGGACCACCCGTTCTTCGATCACCATGACGTCGAGTATGCCGATCATCGGCATCGTGGCGGCGGTCTCCACAACACCTCCACAACCTCCTCACGCCGCGTCTACCAGCGCGTATCAGGTCCTGTCAGGTCCTGCCAGCGCTTTGTGCGCGCTCTGCCAGGCCCGGCGTGCACCTTTGTCCACGGGCGAGATCCACAGGAGGAAACGATGACTCACGCGATCAGGGCCGAGGGCCTGGTCAAACACTATGGGGAGACGAAGGCGCTCGACGGGGTCGATCTGGAGGTCCCGGCGGGCAAGGTGGTCGGGGTGCTGGGGCCGAACGGCGCGGGGAAGACGACCGCCGTCCGGATCCTGGCCACCTTGATCCGGCCGGACCGCGGCCACGCGAGCGTCTTCGGCCACGACGTCGTCAAGAACCCGATGGCGGTCCGGAGCATGATCGGGCTGACCGGGCAGTACGCGTCGGTCGACGAGGACCTTTCCGGTACGGAGAACCTCGTGCTGATCGGCAGGCTGCTGGAGTTCTCGAGGGCGGACGCGAAGAAGCGCGCGGCCGAGCTGCTGGAGCGGTTCGAGCTGACCGGCGCCGCCGGGCGCGCGATCAAGACCTACTCGGGCGGGATGCGGCGGCGGCTCGACCTCGCCGCGAGCCTGGTCGGCCGTCCCAAGGTGCTGTACCTGGACGAGCCGACCACCGGACTCGACCCGCACGCCCGCAACGAGGTCTGGGCCGTGGTCCGGACGCTGGTCGCGGACGGCACGACGGTGCTGCTCACCACGCAGTACCTGGAGGAGGCCGATCAGCTGGCCGACACGATCACCGTGTTCGACCACGGGCAGGTCGTGGCGAACGGGCGGGCCGACGAGCTCAAGCGGCGGACCGGCGGCCAGACGCTGCAGGTCCGGCCGAGCGCGCTCGCCGACCTCGACGCCGTCGAGCGCATCCTGGCCGGGCTCACCGGCACCCGGCCGAACCGGGACGACGACACCGGGCTGCTCACCGCGCCCGTCGCCGACCCCGTCCTGCTGTCCACCTTGGTCCGCAAGCTGGACGAGGCCGGGATCACCGCGGACGAGCTGGCGCTGCGGCTGCCCAGCCTCGACGAGGTGTTCCTCGCGCTGACCGGCAAGAAGACCGACGGGTCCACAAAGGACACCACTCCGGAAGGGAGCCTGGTATGACGACCATCGCGATGCCCGCACCACCGCGGCACGTTTCCCCGTCGAGCAGCGTGCGGCACGGGCTTTCCCTTGCCTGGCGCGGGATCCTGAAGATCCGCAAGAACCCGGAACAGCTGGCCGACGTCACCATCGCGCCGATCATCTTCCTGGTCATGTTCGTCTACCTGTTCGGTGGCGCGATCATGGGCAGTACGGAGAGCTACCTCCAGAACATCGTGCCCGGCATCATGGTGTTCAACATCCTGCAGGCCAGCATGACCGTCGGCGTCCAGCTGAACACCGACGTCACCAAGGGCGTGTTCGACCGGTTCCGGGCCATGCCGATCGCGCGGTCCGCGCCGCTGATCGGCGCCGTACTGGCCGACATCGTGCGGTACCTGGTGTGCCTGGTCGTGCTGATGGTCGTCGCGACGATCATGGGCTACCGGATCCAGACCGGACCGGCCGAGTTCGCGCTGGCGATCGTGCTCGTCATCGCGTTCGCGCTGGCGTTCTGCTGGGCTTCGGTGTTCGTCGGGATGCTGGTGAAGAGCCCCGGCGCGGTGCAGGGCCTGATGTTCGTGGTGCTGATGCCGCTAACCTTCGGCAGCAATGTGTTCGTGGGGACGAGCACCATGCCCGGCTGGCTGAAGGCGTGGGCCGACATCAGCCCGGTGACGCAGATGTCCGACGTGCTGCGCGGGCTGATGAACGGCGGTCCGGTCGCCGGTCCGCTGACCGGGGCGCTGATCTGGATGGCGGCCGCGATCGCGGTCTTCTTCCCGCTCGCCACGTGGGCTTACCGGAAGCGCGTCTGACGGGGGTCAGGGGGAACGCGCGCGGGTCGTGAGTGGCGTTTCGGGTCAGGGCCAAGGGTGTCTTAGGTACCTATGTGGGTTCCGGCTGCGGTTGCTCTCAGGCTCGAGTCCGTGAAGGCCTCCTTGAGGGACTCTGGGTCCCTCAAGGAGGCCTTCACGGACTCGATGATCGCCGCGTTCGCCCCACGTGCACCAGCGGTCACAGCGGCTGCGCGTGAAGGACTTCCAGTCAGACGCTTGCGTGAGTGGTCACGGTCCGTGGGGACATAAGAGCTCGACACCGGACCGCCGGAAGCACTGAACGAGCCGCCCACTCATCCTCGCGTCTCGTGAGTGGTGAGGACTGCTAGAACCCGAAACGTCACTCACGACCCGTTTCGGCGGTTATACAGGCCACCAGGTCCGGACGCGACAGACCGGCGTCCTGGACGAGGAGCTCTTCGTAATGCTCCTCGCCGAAATGCTCGCGAAGGTCGTCGACGAGCTGCCGGATGCCGGGCTCCCCGAGGTCCAGCCTGCCGCGCAGCAGTTTCGCCGCGCCGAGCAGCCGGACAGCCGCCTCCGGCCGCCCCTGCCGGAACCGGATCAGGCCGCAAACCTCGACGATCCGGCCGAGATCGGGCATGTCGCCGCGTTCCGCGGTGGACTTGACGACGATCGCGGCACCGCGCTCGGCACCATCCAGATCTCCGGCGGCCAGCGCGATCTCCGTGTCGATGTACCCGCCGTACTCGTCGCCGAACATGCCCGGCATCGACACCGTCGCCATCAGCTCCCGGAACCGGACGCCGACCGCGCGCGCCTCGTCGATCCGTCCGGCGCGGCAGAGCAGGTCGGCCTTCCCCACCAGCACCATCACCGCGAGCTGGTCGTTGCCCGTGTCGATCGCGTAGCGCTCCGCGTCGCGCATCTCGCGCATCGCCGTGTCGAGGTCACCGGCCCGCGCGTACTCCGTCGCGAGCCTCCAGCGCTGCTGGATCACGTCGTCCTGCGACCCCAGTTCGAGTGCGAGGTCGAGGCCTCGCCGGTACAGCGCGAGCGCGGCGTCGTGATCGCCCGACATCGAGATATCGCTCGCCTTCATGCCCACGGCCATCGCGGTGCCCCAGCGGTCGCCCACGGCCGTGAACCCTTCGTAGGCCCTGTCCCTGGCCCTGTCCGCGCGCTCGGGGTCGCCGTCGTCGGCGAGGATGAAGCTGTACGCCCACGACCCGGCCGACCTGGCCCACGGATCCGGGCTCGCCATCGCCCTCTCGACCTCGCGATGCGCGAGTTCCTTGTTCTGGCTGAAGAAGGCCAGCATCGGCAGGCAGATGGCCAGCCCGGCGAACCGGGTGTGCGCGTTCGTCCGCACGCAGTCCTCGATGAGTTCACGCACGGCTTCGCGGTCGCCGGCTCCCGGCACCATCGAGGTGATCTCGCCCATCGCCCGGAACGCGGCGGCGAAGTCCTCCTCCAGCCGGTCGCCGAAAGCGAGCACTTCGGCGACGAAGGACTCGACCCGCTCGCTGTCGCCCTTGACCAGCCAGTACCAGAAGGTGTTGCCGAACAGGCGCGTCGCCATTTCCGCGTCGCCGGCGTCGATAGACTGGCGAAGCGCCGTCACGATGTTGCCGTGTTCCGCGTCGTAGCGGGAGATGGCGACGAGCTGATCCGCCGTCCGCAGCATCGGTTCCAGCCGCTCGGTGAGCTGGGCGTAGTAGCGGTGATAAGCCTTCGTGAGCTGCTCTCGCTCTTCGGCCTCGTCAAGCCGCTCCGCCGCGTACGCCCGGATGGTCTCCAGCATGCGGTACCGCGGCTCGCCGTGATCGCCGGTCACCGCGTCCACAATGGACTTCTCGACGAGCGATCCGAGAACGTACAGGACGTCTTCGGCGGCCAGGCCGTCTCCGGCGCAGACACCTTCGACCGCTTCGACCTCGGCACCCGCCCCGAAGACCGAAAGCCGCCTGGCGAGCACGCGCTCGGCGTCGTCGAGCAGATCCCAGCTCCACTCGACGACGGCACGCAGCGTGCGCTGCCTCGGCAACGCCGTCCGGCTGCCCGAGGTCAGCAGGCGGAACCGGTCGTCGAGACGCTGCGAGATCTGCGCGACGGTCATCGACCGCAGCCGCGCGGCGGCCAGTTCCAGTGCCAGCGGCATGCCGTCGAGCCGACGGCAGATCTGCGCGACGGCGTCCACAGTGGACTCGTCGAGGAGGAAGTCCGGGCGCACGGCCACCGCCCTGTCGACGAACAGCCGGATCGCACCCGCCTCGGCCGCCTGCGGGACGGTCGGCGTCCCTTCCGGGACGGACAGGGGGCCGAGCGGGCACAGCGTCTCGCCGTCGATGGCCAGCGCCTCGCGGCTCGTCGCGAGGATGCGCAGCGTCGGCACGCGGCGCAGCAGGGTGTTCGCCAGCTCCGCGGCAGCGTCGACCAGATGCTCGCAGTTGTCCAGCACCAGCACCGACTCGCCGGCACCGAGTGTCTCCACGACCCTGGCCAGCGCGTCCGCCGGACGCCGCATCGGATCGCCGCCGTGCGAAAGGCCGAGATCCCACAGCTCCAGCGCGGCGAAGACCGCGCCGGGCAGGTCGCCGGGGTCGCGGACACCGGCGAGCGGCACGAACCAGACACGTCCGCGCGCGTGCGCCGGATGCCGCGTCGCGACCTCGGTGGCCAGCCGTGTCTTCCCGGCACCACCGGACCCGACGAGCGTCACCAGCCGCGCCCCCGCGAGGAGCTCGGCGACCAGCTTCAACTCGTCGTCACGGCCGACGAAACTGGTCAGCCGGACCGGGAGATGATCGGCGGCCGCGGGCGCCGGGCCGAGCTCACCGCGCAACGCGGCGAGATGGATCTCCTGGAGTTCGGCCGACGGGTCGACGCCGAGCTGGTCGGCCAGCGCCGCGCGGACCTCCTCGTAGACGGCGAGGGCGTCGGACTGCCGGTCCGCCGCGCACAACGCCCGGATCCACAGCCCGGCGAGCCGTTCGCGCAGCGGATTCCGCGCGGCCGCCTCCTTCAGATCCGCCAGCACCCGCCCGTGCCCACCGAGCCGGATCTCCGCTTCGAAGCGATCTTCGACGGCTTCGAGCCGCAGATCCTCCAGCCTGGTCGCCGGTGCCTGCGCGAAAGGGGCTTCGAGCACGTCGGACAGCGCTTGACCACGCCAGAGCCCGAGCGCTTCGGCGAGGACCGCGGCCGCACCGGCGTCCCGGCCCGCCGCCAGCTCCGCGCGGCCCTCCGCCGCCAGCCGTTCGAAACGGAACACGTCGACGTCCTCGCGGGCGACGTCCAGCCGGTAACCACCGGGGCCGGAGTCGAGGGCGACGCCATCGGCACGCAGGACCTTGCGCAACCGCGAGACCAGCGACTGCAACGCGTTCGCCGCGTCGGCGGGCGGTTCCGCGCCCCAGAGACCGTCGATGAGGGCCGTCGCCGGAACCGCGCGGCCGGCGTCCAGCGCGAGCCTGGCCAGGAGCATGCGGAGGCGGGCACCGCCGATGTCGACCGGGGTGCCGTCACCGGCCTCCGCTCCGACCGGGCCCAACAGCGTCACACGCACGACCCCAGCTTTCCAGAAGCCGCAACCAGGCGACGGAAGTGGGGATTATCCGGGCACGAAGGATCTTTCCGGGCGGACGGCCGACGTCACGGCGCTAGGTTCGTGATCGAGTCACAGCCGATCGACTGGGAGCGTGAATGAGGTACCGGAGTGCGGCCGTCATCGCCGCCGTTCTGGCCGCGAGTGTCCTCGGCGGCGGGACCGCCGTCGCCGGCACCGGGAAACCGGGCGCCGACGGCGCGGGCGACAGCTACTACCCGCAGGACGGCAACGGCGGCTACGACGTCGGCGACTACAACCTGAAAATCGGCTACGAGCCCGCCACCAAACAGCTCACCGGCCTCCAGACGATCACCGGCCGGACCACTCAGGCGCTGAGTTCGTTCAACCTCGACCTGCGCGGGCTGACCGTCGACTCGGTCAAGGTCAACGGGCGAAAGGCGGCCTTCACCCGCAGCGGTGACCACGAACTCGTGATCACCCCGGCGCGTCCGCTGCGGAACCACGAGCGGTTCACCGCCGAGATCGCCTACCACGGCGTCCCGCAGCCGATCGAGGATCCGTCGCTGGGCGAGAACGGCTGGCAGTACGCGAAATCCGGCGGCGCGTTCGTCGCGGGCGAGCCGAAGTCCGCGACCACCTGGTACCCGGTCAACGACACCCCGCGGGACAAGGCGACCTTCCACCTCGCGGTCACCGTGCCCTCGGAATGGGGTGCCATCTCGAACGGCCGCGAGCGCGGGCAGTTCGCTTCGGGGAAGAACACCACGTACGTCTGGGCCGAAGAGACCCCGGCCGTGCCGTACATGACGACGGTCGCGATCGACAAATGGGAGTTCGAGCGGACGAAGCTGTCCGACGGCACCCCGGTCGTCAACGCCTACGCCCCCGGCACCCCCGCGGCGACGAAGCAGGCCGAGGCGCGGCTGCCGGAGATCATCGACTTCCTGGCGTCGAAGTTCGGGCGCTACCCGGTGGACGCCGCGGGCGGCATCTTCCTCGCCGAGCCGATCGGCTTCTCACTGGAGACGCTGAGCAGGCCGATCTACTCGGGCGCGGCGGGCAACGTCCCGACGATCGTGCACGAGAACGCCCACCAGTGGTGGGGCGACTCGGTCGCCGTCGACAAGTGGAAGGACGTCTGCCTCAACGAATGCTTCGCCTCGTACGCGGAATGGCTCTGGTCCGAGGCGAAGTCGGGGCAGGACCTCAAGGCGCGCTACCTGACCGCCGTGCAGAAGGCGACGGACCGGTTCTGGGCAGGGAAGCTGTACGACATGGGGCCCGGCAACGAGTTCACGTACGTCTACTCGAAGGGCCCGGTGGCGCTGCACGCGCTGAAGAACTACATCGGCGCGGCACCGTTCGACCGCATCCTGAAGACGTGGCCCGCCATCCACCGCGACGGCAACGCGAGCCTGCCGGAGTTCCAGAAGTTCGCCGAACGCGTCGCGCACAAGGACCTTCAGGGCTTCTTCGACGCGTGGTTCTACGGCAACACCAAACCGGCACCCGAGTTCCTCTACCCCGGGGACCTCAAGCCGGCGGCCTGACCGTCGTCACACGTTAGGGTGAGGGCATGACGTCAGTGCTCCTCACCGGTTTCGAACCGTTCGGCGGTGAGCGGGTGAACCCGTCGTGGCAGGCGGTTTCCCTGCTCACCGGCCGTCGGCAAGACGCCGTGGCCGTCGAACTGCCGTGCGTGTTCTCGCGTTCGCTGGTCACCTTGCGCGACGCGATCGACGAATACCGCCCGGAACTGGTGATCTGCGTCGGACAGGCGGGCGGCCGCCCCGGCGTCACCCCGGAACGCGTCGCGATCAACCTGATCGACGCCCGCATCCCGGACAACGCGGGCTCGCAACCCGTCGACGTCCCGGTGATCCCCGGCGGGCCCAACGCGTACTTCACCACTCTGCCGGTGAAAGCGTGTGTCGCGGGGATCGAGCACGCGGGACTGCCCGCGTCGGTCTCGCACACCGCCGGGACGTACGTGTGCAACCAGGTCTTCTACGGGCTGATGCACTTGCTGGACAACGACTTTCCCGGCGTCCGCGGCGGTTTCGTGCACGTGCCGTACACGCCGGAGCAGGCCGCGCGGACGACCGCGCCGAGCCTGGCCGTGCACCGCGCGGCGGAGGCGCTGGAGATCATCGTGGACACCGCGCTTTCGGTGACCGAGGATCTCGCGACCCCGGCGGGCACCCTGCACTGATCAGGGCTTGAGCTGCGCGGTGAAGAACTCGACCATCTCCGCCGTCGTGCGCGAAGTGCCGTCGCTGCGGGTCGAAACGAGCATCGCGCTCAACGGCGCGTCCTCGGTGCCGAAGAGCACGATGCCGCTTCGCTTGCCCGCGCCCGCCAAGTAGCGCCCACGGAGCCCGTCGGCCGCCCAGGTGCCCTCCACGGGCTTGCCCTTGGTCATCCGCTGCCGGACGCCGTCCTCCAGGCCGGTCATCGCGACACCCTGGTAGTAGTTGATCGCGTTCGACGCCTTGTCGCCGGAGAACACACAGGTGACCGCCGACGACGCCCCCACCGTGGCGGCCGCGTCCGGCGCCTCCCGGCAGTCGTCCCCCTTCGGGACGACCGCGGCGATCCGGCGGAGGCAGTCCGTGAAGCCCTGCGCGTCCTTCGCCCCCGGCTGGTCGCAGCTCACCGGTTTCGCCGGGGCCGGTCCGGCGACCGGCGCTTCCTCGCCGCCGCGGAGCAGGACGATCGTCGTCACGATCGCCGCGAGGGCCAGCACGATGACGCCGTACGTCGTGGGCTTCTGCCAGCTCCGGCCCGGCGGGGGCGGGGGCGGCGCCCAGCGCGGCGGCTGCGGGCGGCGCGGCTGTTGTTGCTGCACGGGCTGCTGCTGCACGGGCTGTTGCCGCACCGGCGGCGAGACCGGCGCGAAGGCGGGCACGGTCAGCTGAGAATCCTCGCCACCCGCGGGCACGTGGTGCAGCCCGAACGCGACCGCCGTCTCCGGCTGATCCTGCGTGGTCGGCGCGATCCTGAGCTGGTTCGCCAGCAGGCTCGCCAGCAACGGCATCCGGCTCGGCCCGCCGACGAGGTAGACGCCGCCGAGCCGGTCGGGGGACAGCCCGGCGCGGCGGATCGTGGTGGCCAGCAGTTCGGCGCTGCGCAGGAAACTCGGCCGGACGAGCGCTTCGAGCTCCGTCCGCGTCACCCGCACGTCGCCGAACGGCTCCGGCATCGGGATCTCGGTCTGCTGGTGCCGGGACAGGCTTTCCTTGGCGTCACGGACATCCTGCAGCAACGACCGGCGCGTCCGGCGGTCGCTCACCGACTGCGGACGCAGGATCCGTTGCCACCGCGCGGGTTCGGAATGCGACACCTCACGGCCGATGTGCACCAGCAGCGCCTGGTCGATGTCGAGACTGCCGAGATCGGGCAGGCCGTCCTCGGCGAGCACGGCGAACCCCTGCGCGCTGACACCGACGACCGCGCAGTCGAAGGTGCCCGCCCCGAGGTCGTACACCGCGATCGGACCGGGCGGCCGCCGTCCGTGGTTGAGGGAGGCGTAATGCGCGGCCGCGGCGACCGGCTCGGGAATGAGCACCGTCGCGGGAAAACCGGCCTTGAGCGCGGCGTCGCGGAGGATCTGCTTGCGATCCGGGCCCCAGCCCGCGGGATGGGAGATCCGCACCTGCGCGGGCAGGCGCTGAAGAAGCAGCTCGGCCTCCTCGCCGACCCGGCGCAGGACCGCGGCGAAGGCGTCGGCGATGGGCAGCGTGACCTCACCGAGCTGGAGAGCGCCCTCGTCGATGCGACGCTTCGGATTCGCCTCGAACCGGCTCGGATCCAGCCGCGCCCGGCGTTCGGCGTCACGGCCGACGAAGACGGTGCCGTCCTTGTCGACGTAGATCGCGGACGACATCGTCACCGACCCGTCGATCTCGACGACCTGCGTCCCCCTGCCGTGGATCGAAAGCACCCCCACCGTGCTGGAGGTACCGAAATCGATCGCCAGAACGTCCACCTGACCCCCTCCCGGACCCGAAGGCATCGTCTCACGCCCCCCGATCACGCGAGTTCCGCCTCTGATCACGCGAGTTACGTCCCTGATCACGCGAGTTCGCCCTCTAATCACGTGAGTTCGCCATCCACGCACACAGGCCCCTGTGCGGGAAAGGCGAACTCGCGTGACCTGGAGCCCGAGACGGGTCAGACGGCGGTCGAAATGGTGACGTCGTGATCGTCGAAATCGGCGACCACCCGCATCCGGCCGCCCAAGGCGACGATGTACCTGCGGAGCGTGTCCAGTTCCATCTGGCTCGGATCGCCCTGCTCGAGCTGGCTGATCCGCGGCTGACTCACGCCCATCCGCTTGGCGACCTCGGCCTGACTCAGCCCCACGTCTTCGCGCAGTTCCGACAGTCGAAAGCCGAGAACGTACGCCTGAGTGGCTTCTCGCGCCTCAGCCCGCGCGACTTCGACGTCGCGGCCCGCCTCACGATCCGCGGCGAGCTTTTCGGCCTTGACCTCTTTCCAGGACCGACCCATTTCAGCCTTCCTCCATCGCGTCCAGATGCCGCCGGTATCGCTCCTCCGCGATCGGGATGTTGACGTCGTACCACCGTTTCCAGTTTCCGGCCTTGTCACCGGCCACCAGGAGCACGGCCCTGCGCACCGGATCGAAGACGAACAGGATCCTGATCTCGGTGTGCCCCGCCGACGCCGGGCGCAACTCTTTCAAGTTGTGCCTGCGCGAGCCACTGATCCGGTCGACCAGTGGCCGTCCGAGCCGCGGTCCTTCACGAGCCAGCATGTCGATCGCCTCTTCGACCCGGTCGGCCGTACGCGGTTCTTCCCGGCACAACGCCGCGAACCAGCGATCCACTTCGTCGTGAAGTTCGATCTCCCACTGCATCAGGCGACCATAATGTAGACCTTATATCGATCAGAGTGCGAAGACCAGAGTTCCCACGAAGGTGCGCTTCCACCACTGGGTTTTCCGCAGACGCAATGCCTCACCACGCACGAGTCCCGTTCCTGATCACGCGAGCTCGCCATTCCCGCACACAGGCCCCTGTGCGGAAAAGGCGAACTCGCGTGATCGGGCACGCAAGTCACGTGACTGGATGGCGAACTCGCGTGATTGGGAGGCCGACACGCGTGATCAGACGGACGACACGGCTGCAGACGCGAAAGTGCCCGCCGCGGCAAACCCGCGACGGGCACTTCCGGAACCGATGGGGCTTTACTCGCCCTCGGCTTCACCGTTCTCTTCGGTCGAGCCGGCACCGATGCTCACCGGCGGGGCGTCCGGGACCGACGAGGGCCGGGCTTCGCCGCGGAAGACGAAGTGCGCCTTGTCGTCCTTCTCGCCCTCTTCGTCGTTCCAGCCTTCGACGTCGACCAGGATGATCTGGCCGGCCTGGATCTCGCCGAACAGGATCTTCTCCGACAGCTGGTCCTCGATCTCGCGCTGGATCGTGCGGCGCAGCGGCCGCGCGCCCAGCACCGGGTCGAAGCCGCGCTTGGCGAGCAGCGCCTTGGCCTTGGGCGTGAGCTCGAGCTCCATGTCCTTGGCCTTGAGCTGCTTCTCGACCCGGGCGGCCATCAGATCGACCATCTGGATGATCTGGTCCTTGGTCAGCTGGTGGAAGACGATGATGTCGTCGATCCGGTTCAGGAACTCAGGCCGGAAATGCTTCTTCATTTCCTCGTTGACCTTTTGCTTCATCTTCTCGTACCGGTTGGCGGTGTCGCCTCCCTGCGAGAACCCGAGCGAGACGGACTTGGAGATGTCCGAGGTACCCAGGTTCGAGGTGAAGATGAGCACGGTGTTCTTGAAGTCGACCGTACGACCCTGGCCGTCGGTGAGACGGCCGTCTTCGAGGACCTGCAGGAGCGTGTTGTAGATCTCCTGGTGGGCCTTCTCGATCTCGTCGAACAGCACCACCGAGAACGGCTTGCGCCGTACCTTCTCGGTCAGCTGGCCGCCCTCTTCGTAGCCGACGTAGCCCGGAGGGGCACCGAAGAGCCGCGAAGCGGTGTAGCGGTCGTGGAACTCGCCCATGTCGATCTGGATGAGCGCGTCGTCCTCGCCGAACAGGAACGCCGCGAGCGCCTTGGACAGCTCGGTCTTACCGACACCGGACGGGCCGGCGAAGATGAACGAGCCGGAGGGGCGCTTCGGGTCCTTCAGGCCGGCGCGGGTGCGGCGGATCGCCTGGGAGACGGCCTTGACCGCGTCCTCCTGGCCGATGATCCGCTTGTGCAGCTCGTCCTCCATGCGGAGCAGACGCGTGGTCTCCTCCTCGGTGAGCTTGAACACCGGGATGCCGGTCCAGTTGGCGAGGACCTCGGCGATCTGCTCCTCGTCGACCTCGGCGACGACGTCGAGGTCGCCGTCCTTCCACTGCTTCTCCCGCTCACCCTTCTGGCCGAGGAGGGTCTTCTCCTCGTCACGGAGGCGGGCGGCGCGCTCGAAGTCCTGCGCGTCTATCGCGGACTCCTTGTCCCTGCGCACGTCGGCGATCTTCTCGTCGAACTCGCGCAGGTCCGGCGGCGCGGTCATGCGGCGGATGCGCATCCGGGCACCGGCCTCGTCGATCAGGTCGATCGCCTTGTCCGGGAGGAAGCGGTCGTTGATGTAGCGGTCCGCGAGGGTGGCCGCCTGCACCAGCGCGCCGTCGGTGATGGAGACGCGGTGGTGCGCCTCGTACCGGTCGCGGAGACCCTTCAGGATCTCGATCGTGTGCTCGAGCGACGGCTCGCCGACCTGGATCGGCTGGAAGCGGCGCTCCAGCGCGGCGTCCTTCTCGATGTACTTGCGGTACTCCTCGAGGGTGGTCGCGCCGATCGTCTGCAGCTCACCACGGGCCAGCATCGGCTTCAGGATCGACGCGGCGTCGATCGCGCCCTCGGCGGCACCCGCGCCGACGAGCGTGTGCAGCTCGTCGATGAACAGGATGATGTCGCCGCGGGTCTTGATCTCCTTGAGCACCTTCTTGAGGCGCTCTTCGAAGTCACCGCGGTACCGGGAACCGGCGACCAGGGAGCCGAGGTCGAGGGTGTAGAGCTGCTTGTCCTTCAGCGTCTCGGGCACCTCGCCCTTGACGATGTTCTGCGCGAGCCCTTCGACGACGGCGGTCTTGCCGACGCCGGGCTCACCGATCAGGACCGGGTTGTTCTTGGTGCGCCGCGACAGCACCTGCATGACCCGCTCGATCTCCTTGCCGCGGCCGATGACCGGGTCGAGCTTGCCTTCGCGGGCCTGCACGGTCAGGTTGCGGCCGAACTGGTCGAGCACCAGCGACGACGACGGGGTGCCTTCACCGCGTCCGGAGCCGGTCTCGGTCGACTCCTTGCCACCCTGGTAGCCCGACAGCAGCTGCAGGACCTGCTGACGCACCCGGTTGAGGTCCGCGCCGAGCTTGACGAGCACCTGTGCGGCGACGCCTTCGCCCTCGCGGATGAGCCCGAGCAGGATGTGCTCGGTGCCGATGTAGTTGTGGCCGAGCTGCAGCGCTTCGCGCAGCGACAGCTCAAGCACCTTCTTGGCCCGCGGGGTGAAGGGGATGTGCCCGCTCGGGGCCTGCTGCCCCTGGCCGATGATCTCCTCGACCTGCTGGCGGACGCCCTCCAGCGCGATGCCCAGCGATTCCAGCGCCTTGGCGGCGACACCTTCACCCTCGTGGATCAGACCCAGGAGGATGTGCTCGGTGCCGATGTAGTTGTGGTTGAGCATCCTGGCTTCTTCTTGGGCCAGGACGACCACCCGCCTCGCGCGGTCGGTGAACCTCTCAAACATGTGCACTCCCTCGACTGCTGCGACGGCGGCCCGTTTCCATCGTGCTTTCACCGCGATGGATTCAGCACCGTGAGACCACTCTAGTAGCCACGCGGTCGCGCTGGCGTACCACTACGGCTGATTGCGGCCCGTTCGCGCCCGGCCCGTTCTCCGGCCGTGCGCTCTTTCATCTTCCGGTTGCCCTGCACCTTTACGTCAAGCACAACGTGCGGACACGCGTCCGGATTCCGCCGGAAGGGCGTTGTCCGCTGAGCGCGAACACGGGTCCGCCCAGTGGATGGACACCCGTCCGGAGTAGTCACGGATCGTATGTAAGGTAAGGCGTACCTAATGACGGGAGGCCGGTGTGTCACGACACTACGCGCTCGCGTCCCCCGCGGACGGGCTCCGGGCCTCCCTCGCCAGGATGCCCGGGGACGCCCGGCTCCGCGGAGACGTGCCGGAGGACGAGCCGGGCTGGGTCCGCTGCGGCGACCTGCTCGGCGAACCGGCCGGTCTCGTGCGCTGGCGGGAGCGGCTCACCGGCTGGCTGGCCGAGACGTACCCGGAGTCGGCCCGGATCCCCGAGCGGACCCCGGCGAGCTGGATCCTGTCCTGGTACCTGCACGTCCCGGCCTTCGCCGGCGCGATGCTGCTGCATCACGAACGCCGCGTCCCGTCGCTGGCGCCGTCCGCGCTGGCGTTCCGGATCGGCGCCGACCGGCCGCATCCCGACTCCGTCGCCGTCTTCGGTGACGGTTTCCACTGCCTGCCGACGGACCCGGGCTCCGCGCATCCGCGGGCCGTCGTCGTCCCGGACGAGCGGGCGCTGGCGACCGTCCTGCGCGGCAGGTTCGTCGCGCACGCGAGCCGGTTCATCGACGTCTACGGGCCGCTGACGAGGCTCGGGCGGCGGCAACTGTGGGCGGCAGCCACGGACGCGCTCGACAACGCGCTGTGGTCGGCGGGACGGCTGGGCGGGACCCCGGAGGCCGAAGGAGCCGGGGTCGCGGACGCCGCGCTGGTCCTCGAATCGCGGTTCCCGCCGCTGACGTCGGCGTCGAAGCTGACGTCAGCGACGGGAGCCGACGGCCGCCGCGAGTGGACGAGAAACCGCGAAAGCTGCTGTTTCTCCTATCTGCTGCCGGCGGAATCGGAATGCGGCGGCTGTCCGCGAATCCGTTAAGGGGTCCAGGCGGGATTCCGGCCCGTCGCGCCCAACGCGCGTTCGAACGTCGTCGCGCCTTCCGCGACGACCACTTCGTCGCCGTACACCTTCATCGCCCGCGCCTGATCACCGATCTCCAGCGCGATGGCGTACACGGCGTCGGCGACTTCGGGGAGGACGGTGAACTCCGCGCCGGTCGCCTTGGCGAGGTCCCAGCCGTGGAAGACGAACTCGTCCAGCACCATGTAGCCGGCCATCGACGCGGGCATCGGGTTGCCGCCGAAGGTGGTCTGTCCCTGCCACGCCTCGGGCGCCCCGAAGACGTCCACGAGCCGCGCGGTCTGCTTCTCGACGTCACCGAGCCATCCGTCGCCAGCGAGCCCCGCCTCCGCCTCGCCGGAGGACACCTCGGGCGGCGGCGCCTTACGCCCGGCGGCTTCGAGCCAGGGTCCCCAGTAGAGAAGGTGGTTCAGCAGGGCGCGGACGTCGTATTCGGCGCACGGGGTGCGGGCGGCGAGGTCGGACTCGCCGATCCCGCGCAGGATTCCGGCGAATTCCGCGGCGGCGGGGGCGATCAGGGCAGCGTGTTCGGACATGGGGGCATGAGTTCACGGAAACCGGCGCACCGTCTTGAAGAAACGCGACAGGGTTAGGTTGAGGGGGTGAGCGGGCACCGGATCCCGGCGGGGATCGTCAACGCGCGGCAGGCGAAGTTCAGTCTCGTCCGGTATCCACCCACACCCGGGCTGGCCCCGTTCGTCGACCACCACTGGGTGCTGCGCTGGGATCTGAGCGGCCGTCCGGCCCACGAACAGGTGGTACTGCCCAATCTCGCGGTGAACGTCACGTTCTTCCGCCACGCGGAAGGTGCGTTCGGGCCGGGGAAACGACCTTTTCGCCACACCGTCGCGGGCACCGGCCACGGTATCGGCGTGCGATTCCGGCCGGGGGCTTTCCGGGCATTCCTCACCGGCCCGGTCACGATGATCTCCGGCGGTTCCGTTCCGCTCACCGATCTCTTCCCCAGCGCCGGCGGAGTGACGGAATCGGTACGGAATGCGACGAACGACTTCGAAATGGTCCGCCGATGCGAGGAACTGCTCCTCGGAGGAGATCCCGTGCTCACCGCCGCGGCCAGGTCGGCCATCGAAGCGGTCGAAACAATCGCGGCCGATCCGGCCATTACCAGAGTCGGCGAGCTGTCAAGCCGAACGGGCCTGTCTCAGCGAAGCCTGCAACGCCTGTTCGCCGAACATGTCGGCGCCGCCCCCAAATGGGCGATTCAGGTGTACCGATTGAACGAGGCGGCGGCACGGATCGCCGCCGAGGATCGGCCGGACTACGCGGAACTGGCGTTCACGCTGGGCTATAGCGACCAAGCCCACTTCATCCGGGATTTCCGCTCCGTGACCGGATGGGCGCCCACCGAGTACGCCCGCTTGAACCGTGTACAAGAACAAGAAAGCCGCCGGGAACAGTTTCCCGGCGGCCCGCGAGTCTGAAAGACCTCAGTTCTTCTTGTGGTAGGCCTCCACGACCTCGGACGGGATACGTCCACGGTCGGAAACCTGGAAGCCGTTCTTGCGGGCCCAGGCGCGAATGGCCTGGTTCTGCTCGCGGTCCACGGTCGCGGGGCGGGCGGCGGCCTTCACGCCGGCGACCGGACGAATGGCGGTGCGCTTACGGCCACCCGCGCGACGGGCGTGCTCCACATACTGGGCCAGCGCGTCACGAAGCTCTTCCGCGTTTTCCGCGGAAAGGTCGATCTGGTAGCTCACACCGTCCAAACCGAACTCGACGGTCTCTTCCGCCTCAGTGCCGTCGAGGTCGTCGACGAGAGAGACGAGCACCTTCTGTGCCATCTGTTTCCTCCTGCTGGGGGCTTACACGAATGATCTGGTACGGGGCATGCCCCGGACAGAAGACTTTGTCTAGCGACATTAATACCCGCTACCGAGACATAACGCAAATCTTGTTTACGAGAACGATCGAGGTATCTGTCACGCGGACGGGTTATTCGGGTCGGACGAGCGGGAAGAGGATGGTCTCCCTGATACCAAGGCCGGTCAGCGCCATCAGCAACCGGTCGATCCCCATTCCGACACCACCGCTCGGCGGCATTCCGTACTCCAGCGCACGGAGGAAATCCTCATCCAGGTTCATGGCCTCACTATCACCCTGCGCACCCAGCCGAGCCTGTTCCACCAGACGCTGACGCTCCACCACGGGATCGACGAGCTCGGAGTATCCGGTGGCCAGTTCGAATCCGCGCACGTACAGATCCCACTTCTCGGCCACCCCCGGCTTGCTGCGATGTTGCCTGGTCAGCGGGGATGTCTCGACCGGAAAATCACGGACAAAAGTGGGTTCGTGGAGATGATCTCCGACGAGATGTTCCCAAAGTTCTTCGACGAGTTTGCCGTGGCCTAACTTTGGGTCGAGCTCCAGCTCTCGCGCTTCGGCATAGGAACGCAGCTTGTCCGCCGATGTCTCGGGAGTGACCTCTTCCGACAACGCCCCGGACAGCGACTCGTACATTCCGAGCGTGGTCCACTCGCCGGACAGGTCGTACTCCGAACCGTCGGCGAGAGTGACCACCTGAGTACCGAGAACGTTCTGCGCCGCCTCCTGGATGAGCTGGCGCGTCATCACCGCATTGGAGTCATAGGTCGCATACGCTTCGTAGTACTCGAGCATCGCGAACTCCGGCGAGTGGGACGAGTCGCTGCCCTCGTTCCGGAAGTTCCGGTTGATCTCGAAGACCTTCTCGATACCGCCGACCACGCAACGCTTGAGGTACAGCTCCGGTGCGATCCTCAAGTAGAGGTCGAGGTCGAAGGCATTCGAATGTGTGACGAATGGCCGGGCCGCCGCGCCGCCGTGCAGCGTTTGCAGCATCGGGGTCTCGACCTCGAGGAATCCCCGGCCGTGAAACGAGTCACGCAGGGAACGCAGCACACCGGCCCGGGTACGGACCACGTCCCGCGCCTTGGGACGCACGATCAGATCGACATAACGCTGCCGGATCCGCGTTTCCTCGGCCAGCTCTTTGTACATCACCGGCAACGGGCGCAATGCTTTCGACGTGATCCGCCATGAGTCGGCCATCACGGAAAGCTCACCGCGCTTGGAGGTGATGACCTCGCCCTCGACGAATACGTGATCGCCGAGATCGACATCGGACTTCCACGCCGCGAGCGCGTCCGCGCCCACCTTCGCGAGGCTGATCATCGCCTGCAACTCGGTGCCGTCGCCTTCACGGAGACTCGCGAAACACAGTTTGCCGGTATTGCGCATGAACATGACCCGGCCGGTGACGCCGACGATCTCACCGGTGGCGGTGTCGACGGGAAGACCGGAATGCTTCTCGCGCACTTCGGCCAGCGAGTGCGTCCGGGGTACCTCGACCGGATACGGATCGATACCCTCCGCGATTATCCGGTCGCGCTTGTCCCGGCGCACCCGCATCTGTTCCGGCAGGTCTTCGTCGGGGCTCACGCCCTCGGATGCGGGGATTTCAGTCATGGCGCACAGCGTACGAACCCGCCGCTTCCCTACGCCAACCGGATTACCTTTTCCGAGTCCGGACCGGCCGGTTTTCTCTCCATTAACCTGGTTCGCGTGAACTCATCCACTCCCGGCATCGAACCCGAACTGCACGCCCGCCGCGCCGCCTCGTTCGGCGCGAAGGCCGCCGCCTATGCCGCCCATCGGCCGGATTATCCGGAAAAGGCACTGGCCTGGGGGCTGGCCGGCGCCCGGGGAACACCGGAACGGGTCCTCGACCTGGGCGCGGGCACCGGCAAGGTCAGCATGGGCCTGCTCGCGCTGGACGTCACGGTCACCGCGGTCGAACCGGACGCGCAGATGCTCGAAGAGCTCGCCAAGGCGCTCCCGGCCGTGACCCCGCTCATCGGGACCGCGGAGCGGATCCCGCTGCCGGACGAGTCCGTGGACGCCGTGGTCGCCGGGCAGGCGTTCCACTGGTTCGACCTCGACCGGGCCTATCCGGAGATGGCCAGGGTACTCAGGCCGGGCGGAGTCGTTGTGGCGCTGTGGAACCACGACGACGAGTCGACGGGCTGGCTGGCGGAGTTCAACACGCTCATCAAGAGCTCGATGAGCAGGCGCTGGCTGAGCGACTACGAATCGCTGCCGGATCACGAGGCCTTCGAACCGTTCGAGAAGGAGACCTTCGGCCACAAACAACCCAGGACGGCGGAAAGCTTGGTGGAGACGATCGCCACCCATTCGCATCTGCTGGTGGCCCCGGAAGCGGAACGCGCCGCCAAACTGCGCGCGGCGCGGGAATTCCTCGACCGGAACCCGGAAACCGCCTCGGGGGAATTCGACCTTCCGCTCATCACCACGGTCTTCCGGGCGGGTAAACGATGACCGACTGGAAGGCGGCGTTCACGGCGACGTTCGGCGCGCCCGCGTCGGCGGTGTCCGCGGGGATCTGGGCCGAGGCGTACGGCGACGAGTACCCCGCCGAACTGGACACCTACAGCTTCGTGACCCGGACCGACCTGCGCGACATCGTGGCCGGGGCGCGACTGGCACCGGGCGGGCGGCTGGCCGACATCGGCTGCGGGCGCGGCGGGCCGGGCCTGTGGGTCGCCGCGCGCACGTACGCGACGCTCACCGGCGTCGACATCGCGGAGACGGCGCTGGCTTCGGCGCGGCGTCGCGCCGAAGCGATGGACGTCGACGCGGCCGACTTCCAGGTCGGCAGTTTCTCGGACACCGGTCTGGAGGACGCGTCGTTCGACGCGGTCATGAGCGTCGACGCGCTGCTGTTCGCGCCCGACAAGCGGCGCGCCTGCGAGGAGTTCACGCGGATCCTCGTGCCCGGCGGGCGCCTGCTCGTCACGACCTGGGACTTCGACGGGCAGCCCGAGAACCGGCCGCCGCAGGTGCCCGACCACCGGCCGCTACTGGAAGCGGCCGGGTTCGACGTCCTTTCCTACGAGGAGACGCCGGACTGGCAGGCGAGGCAGCGGCGGACCGTGGAACTCTCGCTGGAGCGCGTGGCGGAACTGGCCGCGGAATCCGGCACGGATCCGGCGAAACTGCGGGCGAGCCTCGAAGTCGTCCTGCGGAACCAGGACCTGATGACGCGGCGGGTCCTGATCGTCGCTTCCCGTCGCGTTTAGTCCTCTGAATGCGGTAGTCGAACACGCAAGGACCGCATTCAGAGGACTAAACGCGGTGGTTGCGCTCGTAGACGAGGCGCAGGCCCAGGAGGGTGAGATCCGGCGCGTGCTCGGTGATCGTTTCGGACTCCTCGAGCACCAAGGGCGCGAGGCCACCGGTCGCGATCACCGCGACGGGATCGGTCCCGCCCGGCGAGAGCTCGCGCTTGATCCGCTTCACCAGGCCGTCGACCTGGCCGGCGAAGCCGTAGAGGATGCCGGATTGCAGGCATTCCACGGTGTTCTTCCCGATCACCGACCGCGGCGGCACCAGCTCCACCTTGCGCAGCGCCGCGGCCCGCGCGGCCAGCGCGTCGACCGAGATCTCGATACCGGGCGCGAACGCGCCGCCGAGGAACTCGCCCTTGGCGGAAATGGCGTCCACATTGGTCGAAGTCCCGAAATCCACCACCACGCAGGCGGTGGACGGGTGCAGATGGTGCGCGGCCAGGGTGTTCACCAGCCTGTCCGCGCCCACCTCCCTGGGGTTGTCGACCAGGAGCGGCACGCCGGTGCGCACCCCCGGCTCGATGACGATCTTCGGCACTTTGGCGTAATACCGCGAAAGCATCACGCGCAGTTCCCGCAGCACGGCGGGAACCGTGGACAGCGCGCTGATCCCGGTGATCGCGTCCGCGTGCGAGCCGAGGAGGCCGCGCATGGTCAACGCCAGTTCGTCGGCGGTCATCCGCGCGTCGGTGCGCATCCGCCAGTCGCCGATCAGCTCGCTCTCGGAGTACAGGCCGAGCACGATGTTGGTGTTACCGACGTCGACCGTGAGCAGCAAGGGCTCAGCTTTCGGCGTGCAGAAGCGCGTCGAGACGGCGGGCGTCGGCGGTTTCGGCGACCGGGAAGGTCATCGTGTCGTCGTCGGCCAGCGTCACGGTGCCGCTCAACAACCCGGAACCCTCCGGCGCGTGACCGGGGTTGGCGCCCTTCTCGACGATCCGGTTGTCCGCGTCGACGAAGACGACCCGCGGCCGGAACGAGGCCGCCTCGGCGTTCTCCATCTGCGCGTACGAAATCAGGATCACCAGATCCCCGGGGTGCACCAGATGCGCCGCGGCGCCGTTGATGCCGAGCACCCCACTGCCGCGTTCGCCCGCGATCACGTAGGTCTCGAGCCGCGCGCCATTGGTGACGTCCACAATGGACACCTGTTCGCCCGGCAGCAGATCCGCCGCGTCCATCAGGTCCTCGTCGACGGTCACCGAACCGACGTAGTGGAGATCGGCCTGGGTGACCGTCGCCCGGTGGATCTTCGATTTCAGCATCGTGCGATACATCGTGGACTCTCCCTATTCCCCTGCGTCCAGCGCGTTTTCCGGATGGTCGACGGCGGCGCCGAGCATCACCGGGACGTTGTCGATCAGCCGGGTACTCCCCACCCTGGCCGCGATCAGCAACCGCGCTTCACCGTCCGCGGGCGCGGGCCCGAGGTCGGTTCCCCTCAATTCCAGATAGTCGACCTCGACCGCCGGACGCGCGGCGAGGGTCTGCCTGGCGGTCGCCAGCACGGCTTCCGCGCCGTCGCGTCCGACGAAGGCACCCGCGGTGAGTGCCGCCGACAACACGATCGCGTCCTCGCGCTGTTCCGGAGTCAGGTAGACGTTGCGCGAGGACAACGCCAGCCCGTCGCGTTCCCGGACCGTCGGCACCCCGATGACACGGGTGTCGAAGTTCAGGTCACGCACCATCTTCTTGATCAGCACCAGCTGCTGGTAGTCCTTCTCCCCGAAGAAGGCGTAGTCCGGCCGCACGATGTTGAACAGTTTCGCCACCACGGTCAGCACGCCGGCGAAATGCCCCGGCCGCACCGCGCCTTCCAGCTCGTCGCCGAGCGCGCCGGGATGCACCGTGACGGTGGCCCCGTCGGGATACAGATCCGACGCCTTGGGCAGGAAGCCCAGCTCGACGCCGTCCTCCTTCAGCACCTCGAGGTCCTTGTCCAGCGGACGCGGGTACGCCTCGAAGTCCTCGCCCTCCCCGAACTGCAGGGGATTCACGAAGATCGACGTCGCGACGACCGTGTTCGGCAGCCGCTTCGCCCGGCGGATCAGCTCACGGTGGCCCGCGTGCAGGGCGCCCATCGTGGGCACCAGCGCGACCTTGCGGCCGACGCCGTGCAGGGCACGCGTCACCTTGCTGACCTGCTCGGGCGGCTGGAAGGTGTGCAGCGTGCCTCGGGCGAATTTCGGTGTGGTCACTGGTTTTGCTGCCCTTCGGCGGGATCTGCGGGATCACTCAGGAGTTCGGTGAGCTCGGCGGCGGCCGAGGCATCCAGTAGCCCGGCGGCGTCGCCGCGCGCCAGCGTGCGCCTGGCCAGCGCGCGATAGCTCGGGGCGACGTCGGGGCCACGTTCGGCAAGCACCGCGAGATGCTTACGCACGGTGCCGAGATCACCACGGGCCACCGGCCCGGTCAGCGCCCGGTCCCCGTGTCGGAGAACATTATCCAACGCCGCCGACAACAACGGAGCCACCAGGCGTTCGGGCTGGGCGATTCCCGCCTCCCGCAACAATTCCGCGCAATCGGCGACCAGCGTCATCAGGTGGTTCGCGCCGTGCGCCAACGCCGCGTGATAGAGCGCTCGCGCTTCGTCAGGGACCCGGACGGGTTCCGCGCCCATCTCCACGGTCAGCGCCTCACCGACGTTCCACGCCGCTTCGTCACCCTCTGTGGCTGTGACGCCGATGCTGCACGCGGCCAGCCTGTCGAGGTCTTCGGCGCGGCCGGTGAAGGTCATCACGGGGTGCAGGGCCAGCGGCAGCGCCCCGGCCTCGGCGGCGGGCGCGAGGACGTCGATGCCGTGCGACCCGGAGGTGTGCACGACGATCTGGCCGGCCCGCAGGGAGCCGGTGGCGACGAGGCCGCGCACCATCCCCGCGAGCGCGTCGTCCGGCAGGGCCAGCAGGACGAGGTCGGCGCGGCGGGCGACCTCGTCGGGCGGCAAGAGGGGTACGTCGGGGAGCAGTTGCTCCGCCCGGCGAACCGAAGCGTTGGAAAGGCCCGAAGCGGCGACGACGGTGTGCCCGGCCCTGGAGAGCGCGGCACCGACGACACTGCCGACCCGGCCCGCGGAAACGACGCCGACGGCCAGGCGAGCGGGCCTCATCATGGCGTTCGCCAGTGGACGCTCATGGTCGAAAACTCCTCAACTCGTTCCAGTCCCGCTCGGTGGGCGCGGGTACCAGACGACGGCGCGAGAGTAACCCTCCGGCCCGTGTCTGAACCGACCCTCGTGACCAGCTTCACCTGACAGTGGTCACCCGCGTGGCGCGCCGTCGGCCAGCCGCACGGCCTCGGCGCGCGACGTCTTGAGCACCTGGAGCAGCTCACGCTGCCGCTGTTTGGCCTCGTCGGTGAGCTTCCGGCCACGCCGCAGGAACGCGAGCTCGGTCACGCTGGCCTGGTAGCGGCCGACGGCCTTCGCCGCCTCCCGCCCCGACTGCTTCCGCGCCTGTTTCCGCCACGACCGCCGCCCGGACAGACTGGCCAGCAGCGGCACCTCGGACGGCGCGATCCAGCGCGCGTCGACCATCAGCGGCAACGCGGCCGCGACGATCCGCTGCTCGCGGCGCCGCTGCATGACCACCACCGAGAAGACCCCGATGAACAGCGGCACCATGATCAGGAAGTAGACGTTCAGGAAGGTCTTGGCGCCGCCGAGCAGCGCGGCACCGTTCCACAGCGCGTGCAGCAGCACCGCGACGACGTAGCCGCCGATCGGCGCCAGGATCCGCAGCGAGCGCACCTTGCTGCTCGCGGCGATGCCGAGCCCGATCCCGGTCATGACGGCGAACAGCGGATGGGTGAACGGCGAAAGCACGCCGCGGAGGAAGAACGCCGCGAGCACGCCGGCGCTCGTGCCGTCACCGAAGCCGTGCTCGGCGAAGGCGCGGCCGAAGTAATAGATGTTCTCGGTGAAGGCGAACCCGGCCGCGGTGAAGCCGGCGTAGACGATGCCGTCCACGACGCCGTCGAACTCGATCGGGCGGCGCCACCACAGCAGCAGGATGAAGGCCGCCTTCGCGGCTTCCTCGACGAGCGGCGCGGAGACCAGTCCGCTGATCTTGCCGCCGACGCCGGTGCCGAGCAGCAGGTCACCGACAGCCTCGGCGCCGCTGTTGAGCAGCAGCGCGATGATCGTCGCGACACAGGCGCCCCAGACGAAGGACAGCAGCAGGAGCTTCGGCGGTTCCGGTTCCCAGCGGTCGACCCACAGGAAGGCCGTGACCACCACGGCGACCGGGACCAGCGCCGCGAGCACACCGATCGTCACCGCGGGCAAGCCGACCTTCTCGGTCACCGTGCCGAACACGAACAGCCCGCACAGCGCGACGGCGATCAGCCCGAGCACCGGCAGCAGCACGGTGATCGACCGAGACCGGCGTGGCCGGTCGAGACCGGGCGCCGGGGAGGAAGGCTCGCTCACAGCGGGTCACCCTACCGTCGGGATACGGTCAGTCTTCGGCACGCCGCCTGCGCCGCGGGGTGGACTCGTTCGCGCCGTTCGCCGCGAGCAGGTCCATCACCGACCGGCCGGAGGCGTGGGAACCCGCGGCGGGCCTCTCCGGACGGCTGTGCGAAGACCCGTTGCGCGACGGCGCCTCCTCCTCCGGCTTCGCCCGCCTGCCGCCGTGACGGCCGCTGGAGGACTCGGAGTTCTGCCAAGCCGGAGGCTCGCCGTCCGGGCGGCGGCGACGGCCGCCACCGGTGGGCTCCGGAACGTTCGGGGCCGGGGTGAGCGAGACCGAGGAGTCCTCCGCCGCCCGGCGACGGCGTCCGCCGCCGTTCTGCGTCAGGCGGACCTCTTCGGGCAGCGTCGGGTTGACGGCGGGCGGCTTCTCGGTGCCACCGCCGTGCCGCGACGGCGCCTCGGCGGCCGGACGGCGTACCGGTTCGGGCTCCGGCTGCCGCACGGGCTCTGCCCGGCGAGGCGGCTCGGACACGACAGGGATCGGCATGGGGATCGACAGCGGGGTCGGCGGCTCAGGATCACGACGCGGCTCGGGGCGCGGTTCCGGCCGCGGCTGCGACGCCGACGGCTGGGGCTGCTGCGGTTTCGGTGGCGGCATCGGGCGCAGCCGGTCCTGGAAGTCGTCCTTCCTGGGGAACGCCGCGCTCAGGTCGGACACCGGGCGCTCCTGCGTCCACGACGGCTTCCACTCGCCGGTGGCCTCCATCGGCTCCTGGGCGGGTTTGTTCGCGGGCGGCGGCGTGCCACCGGCCGGGTGGGACCGCTCGACCGGCTTCATCCCTGGACGGGTCAGGCCGAGCTCGCGGTTCGGCCGCGGACGATCCGGCTCGACCCGCTTGACCGGCTTCGCCTGCGCGGCGGGCTTCACCGGCGGCGTCTCCTTGCGGGTCTGCTCCTCCGGGCGCGGCGCGGGCGGCCGCTGCACGGTTCCGGCGTCGAGCCGCTGCTGCAGCGAAGGCTGCGGACGGCGAGTCGGTTCGTTGCGCTGGGGCTCGGGGCGCTGGGGTTCCGGACGCTGCGGCTGCCGGGCGACGGTGGGCATCGACGGCTGCGAGACCTCGGCGCGGGAGACACCCGGCATGGACGGGCGCGACACCTCGGCGGGCGTCACCGGCGGCGGGGTCTTGCGCTGAGGTTCCAGACGCTGGGGCTGCGAAACCTCGGCCGGCGACATGGCGGGGTTGGACATCTCGAGCCGCTCGCGGCGGGCGGCTTCGGCGGCGAGCGCCTCGGCCGCCTTCGAAGCGCGGGCGTCCGCCTTGCGCATGCTGCGGCGAGTGGACTCGTCGACCGGCTTCGGCCGCTGGACCTGATTGCTCTGGCCGTAGCCGTTGGTGCCGTTGACCTGGCCGTTCGACGGCTTGCGACGGGCGGCGGGCGGCGTGCCCGCCCGCGCGGACGCGGGTTCGAGGACACGGTCGATCATCTCGGTCGGGCGGTCGCGCTCACGCTCGTCGACGTCGATGGTGGTGCTCTTGGCGGGCATCAGCTGGGGTTTGCCGTTGCCGTTCTCGGAGCCGGCGCTCATCAGCTGCTTGTTGTCGAGGGACCGCATCCGGGTGGCCTGCGCGGTGAGCGCGACGCGTTCGAGGAGGACCTCGCCGCCGCCGAAGAGCGACTGGAGGCTTTCACGCAGGGCGCTCACCTCGGCTCTGAGCGCTTCGAGCTCGTCATGGGAGCGGTTCTCGGCGACCTGACGGCTCTCCGCTTCGATCTCCAGCTCGAACTCGCGGCGGGCGGCGATCTCGCGTTCCAGCTCAAGCTCGTAGACGGCCTGCGCCTCGGCGACGGCGTCCTCGCTCTGTGACACGTGCTTGCGGTAGCGGACGGCCAGGAACGCACCGATCAAGGCGGCCCACAGCGCCGCGACGATGCCCAGCCGCAAGTAGCGGAGGTCGTCGGAAAGCACCAATGCGAGAGTCGCGCCGACGGCGAGAACCAAGCCGACGACAAGCCACGGCCTACCCGCAAGGCGGCCGCGCGAGTCGTCACCCACCCCGGTCATGCCCAACACCGTACCTTCTAGTAATCCGAACGAGACCTAGTCGGTACTTCGAGCGGTGGCTCTCGAGCGTTAACCGGTCGGCTCGGGATCGGGGTCCCGATCACCGCCCTCGGGGGTCCGGCAGCAGTGTTCGAGCCACAAAGCCGCAGCTACCAGGGCCACCGAGCTGACGATCCCGACCGTCGCCGAACGGAGGTCACCGCCCGCCGCGAGGAGTTCGTCACGTCGCGGAAAAAGATACGCGAAAGCCGCCAGCCAGACCCCCGTCATGGCGGATCCGGCGAGCGACGAGGCCTTGGCGAGGGCCACCGATCGGGCGACGGAGATCGCGGCGAGCACGCGGCCCTCCTTGATCCGCGAACGGATGATGAAGGCGAGCACGACCTCGCACAGCGCGAGGACGAGCAACGTGATTCCGGCGAAGAGCGGAAGCGCGGGGATCGATCCGTAGGCGACCTGGAACACCAGATAGGCCAGGACCAGACCCAGGAGGCCGGCCACCGCCAGCTCGCGTGGCCGGGTGAAGTGCATGGAACAACGCTACCTGGCAGGCTTGACTCTCCACCAACTGGAGAGTCGACGATGAAGCATATGGGCACCGCAGCGGTTTTCACCATCGGGGAGCTGGCCAAACGGACCGGCCTGCCGGTGAAGACCATCCGCTTCTACTCCGACGAAGGACTCCTGCCACCGACCGACCGCACCGACGCCGGCTACCGCCTTTACGACGCCACCGCGATGGCGCGTCTGGAGCTGGTCCGGACGCTGCGGGAACTCGGGCTGGGCCTCGCGGACGTGGAGCGGGCGCTGACCAGGGAAGCGACCATCGGGGACCTCGCGGTCCAGCACGTCGCCGCCCTGGACGAGCAGATCCGGCGGCTGGAACTGCGCCGCGCGGTCCTGCGAGCGGTGGCCAAACGGGACTCACCACTGGAGGAGGTCGAACTGATGAACAAACTCGCGTCGATGTCGGACGAGGACCGCAAACGTTTGCTCGACGAGTTCTGGGCGGACATGGTCGAAGGGCTCGAGCTGGACCCGCAGTTCTACGAGCGGATGCGCTCGGCGAAACCGGAACTGCCCGACGACCCGACGCCCGAGCAGCTGGAGGCCTGGATCGAGTTCGCCGAACTCGTCCAGGACGAGGAGTTCCGCGCGTCGATCCGCCGGATGAGCGAGTGGCACTCGAAGCTCCGGAAGGAGGACGGAGCGGACTTCGGCGAGAAGCAGCAACAGCTGTGGACCGCGTGGAGGGAGAAGGCGACCGAAGCGCTCGAAGCCGGTCTCGCGCCTGACTCGGCCGCGGGCCGCGAACTGGCGGAGACGATCTTCACGCAGTCTTCGCGGAACGGACAGGACCCCGCCGACCCGGCCTGGCGGAAACGGCTGGCCGACGGGATGTCGATCAGCATGGACCCGCGCGCCGAGCGGTACTGGCACCTGCTGGGGAAGATGAACGGCTGGCCGTCGTTCCCCTCGCAGATGCGGGAGGCCGAGTGGATCATCGCCGCCCTGCGCGCCGCGCTGGGATAGCAGCTATCGCCTCCGCGTTTCGTCACCTACTTGCGGTGGTTGGTCGCGAGTCGCACCGGGGCGCGGCAAAGGGCGTGTTGCGAAAGCCACCCACCCGCGCAATTAGGCACCTGCTTGCGGTGGTTCGTGTTGCCAACTTCCGCAGGCAGGAGGCGGGCGGCGACCGTGTGGATTTCTGGTCATCCAACGCCACAAAATCCACACGGTGCCCGCATCACCGGCCCGGTCACGACCGAGAGGTGACTGAACGTGAGGGGTGTGTGGATATAGGGACGCTCAACGTCCCTATATCCACACACCCCTCCGCCCGAGGCGCGTTTCGTCACCAACTTGCGGTGGTTCGTATCCCGAACTATCGCAAGTAGGTGACGAATTGCGGAGGGGGACGGGTCAGGCGAGGGTGAGCGACGTCGGCCGCACGGAGTCGCGGTCCGAAGCGGGGCGGGCGGCGAGGAGGTCGGCGACGGGACCGTGGCCGGGGAGTACTGCGTCGGGCTCGATTTCCAGCCAGGGGATCAGCACGCTCGCGCGCTCCGGCGTACCGGGATGCGGAAGCAGCAACTGGGGGTCGTCGGAGCGCACCCCGTCCACGGTCACTATGTCGACATCCAGCGTGCGCGGCCCCCAGCGGAGTTCGCGCACGCGTTCCGCCGCCTGCTCTGCGGCCTGCCCCGTGCGCAGCCAGTCCCAATGGTCACGCGCCGGGTCGTCGACCAGCACGACGGCGTTGAGGAAGTCCGGCTGATCCTCGACGCCCCACGCCTTGGTCTCGTAGACCGACGACACGGCGACGATCGCGGGCCGCACGGCGTCGACGGCGGACTGAAGGAACGCGAGCCGGTCCCCCAGATTGGAACCGAGCGAAAGCAGCGCGCGGCTCATCGTTCGCGTCGCACCGTGACGGCGACGTCGTCGAAGTTCAGCGGGATGGGCGCGGACGGTTTGTGCACCGTCACCTCGACGGCGCTCAGCCGCTCGTCGCGCAGCACCTCTTCGGCGATCTTCCCGGCGACGCTCTCGATGAGGTCGTACGGCTCGCCCGCGACGATCCCGGCGGCGAGTTCCGCGAGTTCGCCGTAGTGCAGCGTCTTGGTCAGGTCGTCGGAGGCGGCGGCCGGGCCGAGGTCCAGCCACACCACGATGTCGACGACGAACTCCTGCCCGTCCCGCTTCTCGTGGTCGAAGACCCCGTGCCTGCCGAAGACCCTCAATCCGGTCAACGTGATCCGGTCAGACAACGGGACTCCCCTTCCGCCAAGCCGCCGCGACGGTCACGGCGTCGATGCTCGCGCCCACCTCGTGTACCCGCACTCCCCAGGCTCCGGCCGCCGCGGCGAGCGCGGACACGGCCGCGGTCGCGTCCTCGCGGCCGTCCGGCGGAGCGGGCTTTCCGTCCTTTCCGGCCAAAAGGCGCCCGAGGAACCGTTTGCGCGAAGCGCCGACGAGAACCGGGAAACCCAGTGACAGAAGGGAATCCAGTCTGTTCAGCAGCGCCCAGTCGTGTTCGGCGTTCTTCGCGAACCCGAGCCCGGGGTCGAGCACGATCGCACTCTGGTCGACGCCCGCGGCGACCGCCTCGTCCACTCGGGACAGCAGTTCGGCGCGCACGTCCGCGACGACGTCCTCATAGGACGCCAGCGCGTTCATGTCCTTGCTGTGCCCGCGCCAGTGCATCAGTACGTACGGGGCACCGGTCTCGGCGGCGACCTTCGCCATGTTCGGATCGGCCAGCCCACCGGAGACGTCGTTGATGACGGACGCGCCCGCCTCGACCGCGGCGAGGGCGACCTCGGCGCGAGTGGTGTCCACGGACATCGCGACACCATCGGCGGCGAGTGAGCGGATCACCGGCATGATCCGGGAGATCTCGGTATCGGCGTCCACTCGGGACGCTCCCGGCCGCGTCGACTCCCCGCCGACGTCGATCAGATCCGCCCCGCGCGCCCACATCTCGTGCGCGTGCTCCAGCGCCTGCTCGACACCCAGGTAGCGGCCACCGTCCGAAAAGGAATCCGGGGTGACGTTCAGAATGCCCATCACCGCGCACCGGCCGGGCCGGGGCAGGGCGGTCATCGACGGCCCTTGATCAGATCCAGTGCCTCCGCCCGCGAGGACGCCGAAGTCTGCAGCAGCCCGCGCACCGCGGACGTCGTCGTCCTGGCGCCGGGTTTGCGGATGCCGCGCATGGCCATGCAGAGATGTTCGGCCTCGATCACGACGATCACGCCACGGGGCTTGAGCTTGCGCATCAGCGCGTCGGCGACCTGGGAGGTGATGCGCTCCTGGACCTGGGGGCGTTTGGCGTAGAGATCGACGAGGCGGGCCAGTTTGGACAGGCCGGTGACCTTGCCGTGCTCATTGGGGATGTAGCCGACATGGGCGACGCCATGGAATGACAGCAAGTGGTGTTCACAGGTACTGAACATCGGGATGTCCGTCACGAGCACGAGTTCTTCGTGTGCCTCGTCGAACGTGCGGTCCAGGACGTGGTCCGGCTCGGTGTAGAGCCCGGCGAACATTTCCCGGTAAGCGCGAGCGACCCGGGCCGGGGTCTCAAGGAGACCGTCCCGGTCCGGGTCCTCACCACAGGCGAGCAGGAGTTCGCGTACGGCTTTCTCGGCCCGGTCCTGATCGAAGACCGGGCTTGCGCCGTTACCGCTTGGTGTCGTCCTGTCCGTCGTCACGCCGTTGCTGTCCTTCGTCCTGCTGACCGCCGGGCTGGTCAGCGAACCAGCCGTCGCGCGGGCGGTCTTCGGCGGGACGCCAGGGCTGGTTCGGCTGGCCGCCCGGCTGCGTGGCCGGGGTCCATCCGGGAGGAGCCCCGTAGTTCGGCGGGCCGCCAACGGGCCCACCCTGGTAACCGCCTGCCGGACCACCCGGCTGCTGCCCACCATATGCCTGGGGCCAGTGACCGGTGCCGTTCGGCCCACCGTTGGGGCGACCACCGTTGGGGTAGGCGCCCGGCGGCGGCGGGGCGTACGGGTTCGCGTTCGGGTCCGGCGGCGGAGCGGGCTGCGTGTACGGCGGGCCACCGGGAAGGTCGCCGCCGCCCTGCGCGGTGCCGACCGGGGTCGGCGCCGGCTGCAGCACCGGCTGCTCCTTCTTCTCCTCCGGCGGCGGCCACGGCTCGCCGCGCTCCATCGCCAGCTCGCCGGGGGTCTTGATCGGCGGCTTGTCGGACGGCTTGCGGTCGCCGAACTCGTTGAAGATGGTGATGTGCGGGCGCTTCTCGACGGTCGCGAAGATCCGCTCGAGGTCCTTGCGGGTCAGCGTCTCCTTTTCGAGGAGCTCGATGACCAGCTCGTCCAGCACGTCACGGTAGGTGCTCAGCACGTGCCACGCCTCGGTGTGCGCGGTCTCGATGAGCTTGCGCACCTCCTCGTCGATCTCGTGCGCGACTTCCAGGGAGTAGTCCGCCTGACGGCCCGCCGAGCGGCCGAGGAACGGGTCGCCCTGCTCCTGGCCGTACTTGACCGCGCCGAGCCGGGCGCTCATGCCGTATTCGGTGACCATCGCGCGGGCGATCTTGGTCGCCTGCTCGATGTCGGAGGAGGCACCGGTGGTGGGCTCGTGGAAGACGAGCTCCTCCGCCGTCCGGCCGCCCATCGCGAAGACCAGGCGCCCGATCATCTCCGAACGGGTCATCAGCTCCTTGTCGTCCTCCGGGACGAGCAGGGCGTGACCGCCGGTGCGCCCGCGCGGCAGGATCGTCAGCTTGTAGACCGGTTCGATGTCCGGCATCGCCCACGCGGCGAGCGCGTGCCCGCCCTCGTGGTAGGCCGTGATCTTCTTCTCCTTCTCGGAGATGATCCGGCTCTTGCGGGCGGGGCCGCCGACGACGCGGTCGACGGACTCCTCCAGCGCGGCGTCGGTGATCACGTGCCCGTTCTCGCGGGCGGTGAGCAGCGCGGCCTCGTTGAGCACGTTCGCGAGGTCGGCGCCGGACATGCCGACGGTCCGCTTCGCGAGACCGCTCAGGTCGGTGCCCTGCGCGATCGGCTTGCCCTTGGCGTGCACCTCGAGGATCGCCTTGCGGCCGCGCATGTCCGGCGCGGACACCGGGATCTGGCGGTCGAACCGGCCGGGACGCAGGAGCGCCGGGTCGAGGATGTCGGGACGGTTGGTCGCGGCGATCAGGATGATGCCGCCGCGCGCGTCGAAGCCGTCCATCTCGACGAGGAGCTGGTTCAGCGTCTGCTCACGTTCGTCGTGGCCGCCGCCGAGGCCGGCGCCGCGCTGGCGGCCGACCGCGTCGATCTCGTCGACGAAGATGATGCAGGGCGCGTTCTGCTTGGCCTGCTCGAACAGGTCGCGGACACGGGACGCGCCGACACCGACGAACATCTCGACGAAGTCGGAACCGGAGATCGTGTAGAACGGCACGCCCGCCTCACCGGCGACGGCCCGCGCGAGCAGCGTCTTACCGGTACCGGGCGGCCCGTAGAGCAGCACGCCCTTGGGGATCTTCGCGCCGAGCGCCTGGTAGCGCGCCGGGTTCTGCAGGAAGTCCTTGATCTCGTACAGCTCTTCGACGGCCTCGTCGGCGCCCGCGACGTCCCCGAAGGTCGTCTTGGGCATGTCCTTGTTGAGCTGCTTGGCCTTCGACTTGCCGAAGTTGAGGACGCGGTTCCCGCCGCCTTGGGCGTTGTTCATCATCCACATCAGCAGGCCGAGCACCAGCGCCAGCGGGATGGCGAAGATCAGGATCTGCGTGAGGACGTTCTGCTGGGTGACCTTGGTGGTGAACTTGACCGGGTTGTCACCGCTCTTCAGGCCGATGAGCTGGCCGTAGATGGTGCCCGCGACGTTCGCCGGGTACTGCGCGATGATCTGGTCGACCTGCTGGCCGTCGACCTCGATCTTCTTGTTCAGCAGCAGCTTGATCTGCTGCTCCTTGTCCTCTTGCGAGGCTTCCTTGACGTTGTTCGTGGTGATCTGCTGGTTCGCGATCGAGATCGGCACCTGGGTATAGCCACGATCACTGTCGAAGATCGTGTTGTATGCGAGAAACGCCAGTACCGCCGCGAGAATCCAGAGCACTGGGTTCTTGAGCACGCTCTTCCGGTTCATACGACTCGGCCCTGGTGGCCTCGACCCTTCCTGGTTGGGCGGCTCCTGTGATACCCGCCATCACGATCTTGACGACCCATGGTGCTCCGACACCCGCCCCTCAGGATACCGCCCGCCTGGACGGACGAGGGTGGTGAGCCTCTCGGACGTAAACGGCGGACGCCGCGCGAGGGTTCCCGGAGCGTGAACGGGGCGGCCACCCTAACGTGTGTCAACCGCCACACCAGCGGCCATTTCGCCCAGTCGCGTGCGGAGTGTCTTGATGTCAGCGGGTGACACGGTGACCCATTCGCGGCCGTCCGGACCTGCCTGTGACGTGCTGAGGTAGCGCCCGCTGGCGGTGTCGAACCAGCCGAGGACCCGTGACCGCTGCTTGGCGCCCACGTGGGACCGGCTGTTCGCTGCCAGCTGACCGCCGCGCAGCCTCGGCTGGCCGGTGAGCTTGCCGAACGCCTCACGCGGATCCGCGGTGATGCGGTCACTGAGTGAGACGCGGGACTTCTCCTTGCGACGCACCTTCGCCGCTTCGGGCTCCTCGGCCTTCTTCGTCGGGTTGACGGCGGCACGGATCGGCTCGGTGCGGCGGGCGTCGTCGATCGGCAGCGTGACGGACGCCTCGGAGCCGCGCTGACCCGGCGGCAGCAGCTCGACGACCGCTGTCGGGAGACCGTCTGCGGGTGCCTCCCGCAGCCAGATCCCGGACTGGTCCTGGATCGCGATCACCCCGTCGCGGCCGTCGGTGGCGCCGAGCAGGGCGACCGTCGGGGCCTGGAACTCGGGGATGTGCAGCGCGTCGATGGTCAGCGAACCGCGGGCGAGGAGGTACAGCCAGTCCTCGATCCTCCGCTCCAGCCTTCCCCGGCCGTCGCGGATCCCGCGGGCCTGGAGTTCGACGTCGGTGCGCTGGCGCAACGCCCGGCGCTCGGCCTCCGTCGCGCCGTGCGAACGGACGCGCAGCGGATAAGGCACGTCGCCGAGCTCGGCGGACTCCCAGAGGAAGTCGAACGCCATCGGTGTGAAGTGTTCTTGGTGCATGCTCCGTGCCCTCCCGGCACCTTGGCTCCTGGGCCTCGGGACACCCAGGGGGTTCACGATAGCGAAGGGGTACGACAGTCGGCGGCCGGATCCGGGAAACGTCCGTGTTCCGGGCGCCGGGACGTGCAATGAAAGGCCCCTTCATTGCAAATTTTGCAATGAAGGGGCCTTTCATTGCACGCGAAGGGACCGAGAGATCAGCGTGCGGGCGAAGCGTCCGCCGCGATCTTCCCCAGCATTTCCGTGAGCCGGTGCCGCAGGGTCGCCGGGTCCGCGGGCGCGATGGTGATCCAGTCCCGTCCGTCGGAACCGCGCGTGGCCTGGGTGAAGTACCGGCCGGACTGGGTGTCGAACCAGCTCAGCACCGAAGACCGGGTTCGCGTGCCGTGTTTGCTGCGCGCGTTGGCGCCGAACTGGCCACCGCGAAGCCGCGGCTGCGCCTGGAGCCGCGACAGGGCCTTGCGGTCCTCGTCGGACGTCGCCGAGCCGTCGACCTGCGGCTGACGACGCTGGAGGAAGTCCGCGCCCGAGGCGCCGACCAGGCCGTCCAGCGGGAGGGTGATCGACTTCTCCGTGCCGCGCGAACCCGGCGGCAGGAGGGAGACGATCGCGCTCGCGAGGCCGTCCGGGGCGATGGGGTGGAAGTGGAATCCGCGCGGGTCCTGCACCGTCAGCAGGCCTTGCCCGCCGAGCAGCGAGGCGACCGCGAGCAGCGGTTCGGTGCCGGGATTGTTGAGCTGGACGCAGTCCAGGCTCAGGTCCGGCCGCGCGAGGACACCGAAGTAGTCCTCGATATGCGGTTCGGGACGGCCGCGTTCGTCGGCGAGACGACGCTGGTTCAGCGACTGGAGCGTCTGCGTCCGCAGCGCGCCGCGCTCGTCCATGGTCGCCCCGTGCGAGCGGAGCCGCAGCGGGTACGGCAGTTCACCGGCGTTCGCGCTTTCCCACAGGAAGTCCAGCTCGACCGGGGTGAGCAGGTCACCGTTCGCCATTTTCCGCCCCCAAACAAGTCAGCGGGCGCGCGGCCGGATCGGCCGCGCGCCCGGTGAAAAACCGCTCTAGCGTTCGTCGTCTTCGGTCCAGGCGCCGATGACCGGCGGCGGGGTCGCCTCGTTGGCGCCGAAGGCGTCGTCCGGGTCCGGCTCGATGAGGAACGACGCGTGCGTGTGCTCCTCTTCCTGCTCGGCCTGCGCGCCGGGGGCGCCCATGCCCATGCCGCCGCCCATGCCCTGCATCGGCGGCGGGGTGGCGCCGATGGTGCCGCTGGAGGACACGATGCCCTGCTGCGGCACGGCCTGGGACGCGGCGCTCTGCGCGGGGGCCTTCTCGGTGGCCGACGCGTCGGTGCTGTCGGTGTCCTTGGCGCCGGACTTGTTGCCCTGTCCGAGCGCCTTGGCGCCGGCGTAGCCGAGGCCGCCGCCGAGCGCGGCCGCGGTGAGGGCCTGGCCGAGTCCGTTGCCGCCGCTCGCCGGGGCGTGCGGGGTCGCCATCGGGGCGCCCGCGCCGGAGGCGACGCCGGCACCCGGCGCGACACCGGAAGCCGGCAGGTTCCCCGCGGCGGGGGTGTAGCCGGCCTGCGAGAACGAACCCGCGTCCGGACCGGCCTGGAGCGGGGCCCCGACGCTGCCGTGCGCGCCGCCGTAGCCGTGCGTGCCGGCGAGGACCGGCGTACCGGAGACCGCACCCGAGTTGAGGCCCGGGCCGCCGACGCTGCCGACACCGCTGAACGAAGCGCTGTTGTGCGTGGCGGTCGGCTTCATGCCGAGGGATTCGGGGCCGAAGCTCGGGGTCGAGCTGTCGACCTCGCTCATCTCCTTGGTGTAGGCCTCGAGGAACCTGGCCTGCTCCGCCCGCACTTCCTTGTCCTGGTCGGCGAGGGGCTTCTGGTCGGTGATCATGCCGACCGGACCGGCCGCGAGGGCCTGCGCCATCGCCTTCTCCGGGCTGTAGTCGGTCGGCTTCGGCATGAGCTTGACCTTGGTGGCCGCGTCGGCCTGCTTCTGCAGCCTGTCCGACATCGTGCGCGCGGCCTCGGATGCCTGCGAACCCGAGTTCGCGATGGCGACCAGCGAACCCTGCGCGGCGGCCGCGCCCTGTCCGATCCAGGCGGCGCCGAGTTCGGAGATCGCGTTGTAGAGGTCGTTCGAGGCCTGGCTCAGCTTGCTGCCGTGCGAACCCCAGGACTGGCTGATGCTGGTCGCGGTGCTCGGGTCGTTGCCGAGGTTGGCCTGGTTCCACAGGTCCTGGCTGCTCGCGGCGCTTTCCCAGTTCGGCGGGTTGGTGATGGCGCGGTCGGCGCCGATGTCGAACCCGTCGGAACGGCCGCGGGCGGACGACACGATGCCCTCGGCGTGCGAGTTGTCGCCGAGCTGGACCGGCGTGCTGGTGCTGCTCTCGCCGTAAGAGTCGGCGCTGTGCTTCGGTGGCATGGCTTTCTGACTCCCCCTCAGACGTTACGGAACGGCTCGGCGGCGGCCTGGTCGATCTCGTGGTACCGGGCCATCGCGATCACGATGCCGGACTCCGCGGCCTCGTACTGCTGGTACAGGTTCTGGAGTGCCGCGGCGTACGAGTCGCCGCCGCCGTCGGCGCGGTTCGCCACCTTCGCGGCGATCGCGTTGCCGACCGGGTTGTTGCCCAGCTTCGGCGCCTGCCCGAGGTCGCCCGCGCGCTGCAGCAGGGCCTCGACGGCGTCCTTGCCGGTGCGGATCTTGTTCAGGGCGGTCTGGGCCGCGTCCGGGTCGATCCCGACCTGACCCTGGGCCGCGGCGTTCTTGAACGCGTTCGCGTCCGCCAAGCTGCTGTTCCCCATCTGAGCTCTCTCCGTTTCCCCCGGGCCAGGCCACGATGGCTTCGTCGGCATTGGTCTTCGCATAGGTTAACGCACTTGATCGAAGCCTATGACGCGTTCTCGGTGCTCAGGGTTCCGCATTTCCCCGGACGCGGGCAAGCGGTTCTCAGGACGTGTAAACGTGCGGATCCAGGGTGCCGATGTAGGGCAGGTCCCGGTAACGCTCCGCGTAGTCCAGGCCGTATCCGACTACGAATTCGTTGGGGATGTCGAACCCGATGTACTTGACCGGTACGTCGACCTTGACCGCCTCGGGCTTGCGCAGGAGCGAGACGACCTCGAGCGAGGCCGGGTTGCGGCTGGCGAGGTTCTTCAACAGCCAGGACAGCGTGAGCCCGGAGTCGACGATGTCCTCGACGATGAGGACGTCGCGGCCGGCGATGTCGCGGTCGAGGTCCTTGAGGATCCGCACCACGCCGGACGACGACGTCGCCGAGCCGTAGGAGGAGACCGCCATGAACTCGAGCTGCGAAGGAAGAGGGAGTGCCCTGGCGAAGTCGGTCATGAACATCACCGCGCCCTTGAGCACGCCGACGAGCAGGAGGTCACCCCGCCCCGCGCCGGGGCCGTCGGCCGGATAGTCCGCGGCGACCTGCGCGGACAGTTCGGCGATCTTGTCGTTGATCTGCTGCTCGGTGACGAGCACGGAGGCGATCTCGCCTTCGTACACGGGACGATCCCCTCTAGGTGGTGGACTGGGGTGCTTCGAGCAAGAGCCTGCCATGCGCCCGCTTGGCCACCAACTCGCCGGGTAGCCAGACCCCGCCCTGGCCCCGCCAATTCCCCACCAGCGCGTCGACCGAACGCAGGTGGGCGTCGGTGAGTTCGCGGACCCCGGAGTCCAGCAGCCACCTGCGGAGGACGCGCCGCCGCAGCGCGGGCGGTTCGGTGGCGAGCACCGCGGCGTCGAGCCCTTCCCCGGTGAAGGCGCGCAGGTGGACCTCGGCCGCGAGTGTGTCCAACGCCTCGGTGTCCTCGCGCAGTTGCGCCGCCGTGCGGGCCAGCGAGGCCGCGACACCTCCGGAGAGCACCTCCTCCAGAAGGGGCAGTACTTCCGTCCGTAACCGGACACGGGTGAACCGCGGGTCGTCGTTGTGCGGGTCCTGCCACGGGTCGACGCCGAGGGCCCGGCACGCCTGCCGGGTGGTGGCGCGGGTGACGCCGAGCAGCGGCCGCCCCCATGGCGGGTCGTGCGGCCGCATCCCGGCCACCGATCGCGGTCCGGAGCCCCGGCCGAGGCCGAGGAGGACGGTTTCGGCCTGGTCGTCGAGGGTGTGGCCGAGCAGGACGAGGCCGTGCCCGCCGGGGAGCGCCGAACGCAAGGCGCCGTAGCGGGCCCGGCGGGCCGCGGCTTCCGGCCCGCCCGCGCCCTCGACCCGCACTTTCAGGACCTCGGCGGTGTCGGCGCCCAGTTCCCGCGCGGTACTCGCGGCTTGAGCGGCGGTCTCGGCGGAACCGGCCTGGAGGCCGTGGTCGACGACGAGTGCCCGCACCTTCAGCCCGGCGCGGGAGCCGGCGAACGCCGCCGCTTCGGCCAAGGCCAGGGAGTCCGCGCCGCCGGAGACGGCGACACACACCTCGTCGGCGACGGTCGCCGACGCCAGGAAATCCCGTACGGCCGACCGCACGGCCGCGATCGCCGGATCCGGTCCGCTCACCCGTGCAGGCGCCGCACCCAGGCCGCCGGATCGGTGATCTCGGCCCTGGTCGGCAACGTGTTCGGCGAAGTCCACACCGCGTTGAAGCCGTCCATGCCGACGGCGTCGACGACGTGCTTGGTGAACTTCGCGCCCTGTTCGTACTGGCGCAGCTTCGCGTCCACGCCGAGCAGGCTGCGCAGCACGCGGTCGATCAGCCCGCCGCCCTTGCGCCGCGCGGTGAACCGCGAACGGATCAGCTCGACACTCGGCACGACCTGCGGCCCGACGGCGTCCATCACGAAATCGGCGTGCCCCTCCAGCAACGTGGAGAGGGCGAGGAGCCGGTCGAACACCGCGCGTTCGCTCGGCGACTGCAGGAGTTCGGCGAGCCCGGCGCCGCCCGCCCTGCCCTTGCCGATCTGCTTGATGGTGTCCGGCAGACGGCCGACCAGATCGCTCAGCCCGTCCGCGTCACGGCCGGCGAGCCCGCCGATCAGGCGCTCGACCTCGTCGGCGAAGTAGTCGCGCAGCCAGGTGACCGCGGTGAACTGCAACCGGTGGGTGCATTCGTGCAGGCACACCCACAGCCGGAAATCGTGCCCCGGCACGTCCATCGCCTGCTGGGCGGCGACCACGTTCGGCGCGACGAGCACCAGCTGCCCACGGCGTTCCGGCCCGCCGAACGGGTCGTACTGGCCGAGCACGCGGGAAGCCAGGAAGGCGAGCACCAGACCGGTCTGGACACCGGCGCCACCCGCCAGCACGGGCGCCAGCGGACCACCCTGTGCCTCCGGCAGCGCGCGCCCGGTGAGCGCGTCGAGCCCCGCGGCGGCCGAGCGGACCCAGCCGGGCCTGTCGACGACTTCGGCGGGCAGCAGCGGCAGGTCGAGGCCGAGCCCGGTCAGCTCGCGGACGTGCCCCTCCGCCTCACTGGTCAGCTCGCGCAGATCGGCGACGGCTTCTTCGGCCACTTCGCGGTCGACCGCCGGACCGCCACGCACCAGGAGGGCGCCCGTCGAGGCGGCCAGGGACCAGTCGACCATCGAACGTGTCTTGGTCGGCGTTTCCTCAGTCACTCTTATGACGCTACCCGCTGGAAGACCGGTTTCCGTCCCGACTTCCTCACGCTCCGATTCCGGTCGCTCACCGGCAGCCGCACTTGTGCAGCGTCGCGGCGACGACGTCGAGCGCGGCCCTGCCCTTGTTCTGGTCCGAACCGGACGACATCAGCGCGAAGACGAGCATCCGGCCGTCGGTGTCCAGCACCACGCCCGCCAGGGTGTTCACCCCGGACAGCGTGCCGGTCTTGCCGCGCACCCAGCCGCGGCCCGCGGCCGACGCGGGATCGCCGTAGCGCCTTTCCAGCGTCCCGCTGCCGCCCGCGACGGGAAGGCCCGCCAGCAGGGGCCGCAGTTTGGCCGTCCGCGGATCCTTGCCGTCCGGCGCCGCCGCGACCGCGAGGATCTCGCTGAGCGCCTTGGCCGGGATCTTGTTCTGGTCGGACAGTCCGCTGCCGTCGTTGATCTGGACGCCGGTGAGGTCGAATCCGGCCTGCTTGAGCACGTCCATCGTCGCGGCCGCGCCGCCGGTGAACGACGGCTCGGCGCCCTTCGCGAGCGCGAGCTGGCGGGCGAGGACGTCGGCCATCAGGTTGTCCGAAAGCTGCAGCAGCGAGTTGGCGAACTCCGCGAGCGGCTGCGACTTGACCTCGCCGAGCACCTTCGCGTCCTTCGGCGCCGTCGTCGTACCGCCGGCTTGGGCTTCGAGCTTCCCCGCGATCTTCTGGGTCAGCGCGGCCGCCGGATTCGCGATACGGGGCGAATGGTCGTTCTTCGGGTCGGTGCGGCCGCCGTCGGCCATCACGGGGAGGACCGGCGCCATGTAGGTGTTCCCGGCGGCGGTGTCCTCCGGATCCCAGCCCTTCGCCGACGTCGGGCCCTTGAACAGGCTGATGTCCAGCTGGACCTTGGAAATCTTGCCGCCGCCCGCCTTCTTGACCTGGGCGACGAGGTCGTCGACGTGCGCGGCGCCGGGGTACAGCGGCGAGTCGGTGCCCAGCGGCAGCGACGTCAGCGAGGGGTCGCCGCCCGCGACGAGGACCACCGTGCCCGGCTCGGCGCCCTGGACGATCTTCGTCGAGAACTGCGTCCCGTGGTCCATCGACAGCAGCGCGGCCGCCACGACGAGGATCTTCGTGGTCGACGCCGGGGTCAGCGGGGTGCCGGAGTTCTTGTCCCAGAGGACGTCGCCGGTCGCCGCGTCCACGACGGTGCCGGTGAGCGTGCCGAGGTCGGCGGCACCGGCGGGACCGGCCAGCGCGGCCGCGAGCCCTTCCTTCGTCGGCGCGACGCCGTTGACGTCAGGTCCGTGCAGGACCCGGGTGACACCGGCGGGCTTCGGGATCTCCCCCTTCGGCGCGTTCGGCGCCCAAGGCAGGCCGAGCCGGTTCGACACCTTCGGCATCGCGGCGGCGGCGCCCATCCCGGCGAGCAACAGGACGACGACCAGGGTCGTGATCAGCAGGGCCTTGCGCTTGCGCTTCGGCTTCGGCGCGGGCGCGGCCTCGGATTCGGCTGTTGGAGGCTCCTGGGACGGCGGCTCGGGCCGCTGGATCCCGACGGTGGCTTCGGAGTCGAAGCGCTCTTCGGACGGCTCGATGCGGACCGGGCGCGCGTGCATGGTCGCGGACGGGACCGGCGCGGGAAGCGGCGGCTCGACCCGGTTCTGCTCGGGACGGCGCGGCGGCTCCTGACGCGGAGGTTCCTGCCTCGGGGGTTCCTGGCTCGGCTCGGGTCTCGAGGGCTCGGCGTCACGGTGCGGGGTGGCGGCGCCCCGGTCGAACTGGTCCCAGTCCGGTTCGTCCTTGTGCTGCGGCTGGACCGGCTTGACGAAGAGCGTCTTCGGCTCTTCGTGCTGCTCCGCCTCGGGCGGCTTCACCGGCGTCACCGGCTCGAAGGCGGACCACTGCGGTGTCGGGGTCTCCGGAACGTCCGGTTCCTCGTCGATGTCACTGACCTCGACGACGGGCTGGAACCACGAGCCACTTTCGGGTGTGACCTTCGGCACTGACAGCTCTTCGGTCTTGCCGTTCGCCAGGCCCGACATGGGCAGCCAGACGGTGGCCTCACCCTCCCTCTTGGCGCCCTTGGGCTCGGCGGATGAGGTGTCCTTGTCGTCCGACGGCCACATCGGGACATCGTTTTCCGGCACTCAACGCTCCTTCATCCACCGTCCGGGGAAGGGGCCAAGCTCACATACGACCACATCGATGCGACCGCCCGAGCCCCCGTGGTCCACACTAGTGAAGACAAGACCATGAACTCGGTGAGCCGTCCGCGACGGCGGGGCGTACCAAAGACGAGAGCAGCGAGGCCGGCGTGGAATTCGACGTCACTATCGAAATCCCCAAGGGGGAGCGCAACAAGTACGAGGTGGACCACAAGACCGGTCGGATCAAACTCGACCGGACGCTGTTCACCGCCACGCAGTACCCCGCCGACTACGGGTTCATCGACGACACCCTCGGCCAGGACGGCGACCCGCTCGACGTGCTGGTGCTCGTCCAGGAGCCGACGTTCCCCGGCTGCCTGATCCGCTGCCGCGCGATCGGCATGTTCCGGATGACCGACGAGAAGGGCCCGGACGACAAGGTCCTCGCGGTCCCGACGAACGACCCGCGCCTGGAGCACCTGCGCGACATCCACCACCTCAACGAGTTCCACAAGCTCGAGATCCAGCACTTCTTCGAGGTGTACAAGGACCTGGAGCCGGGCAAGAGCGTCGAGGGTTCGAGCTGGGTCGGGCGTTCCGAGGCCGAGGCCGAGATCCAGCGTTCGTTCGAGCGTGAGACCGACCGGCTGGCCAAGGAGGCCGTCGACGGTCCGGCGGCTCACTAGTCGCTTAAGTGCCGAAGGGGCCCTTCACCGCATCACGTGCGATGAAGGGCCCCTTCGCCTCTAAGCACTCACGGATCGCCCGCCGGCCGTGGGGGGGGGGGGGGCGCGGGGGGGGGGGGGGGGGGGCCACGGGGGTTGGGGGCCGCCCCCCCCCCCCCCACCCCCCCCGAAA
>NZ_JBIUAQ010000012.1:0-42091 GCF_044547565.1 Amycolatopsis sp. NPDC052450
TCCCCCTACCTCGGTGTTTGTGTTGTTGTGTGGTTGGCTTTTTTTTTGGGGTGGGGTTGGTTGGGTTGTTTTGTGTTTTATTTTTAAACAAAACACAAACCCCCCCCCCCCCCCCCCCACGCCCCACGCCTCACGCGAGCGACAGGGCCTGCCCCGGACAAATGTGCACGGCGGTGCGAGCGTTCTCCTCGGCCTCATCGCCTTCGGGCTCGGCGTTCAGCACGATGACGGTCCCGTCGTCCTCGCTCTGGTCGAACAGATCGGGGTCGGTGAGCACGCACTGGCCCGCGCCCACACACTTCCCGGTGTCCGCGATGATCTTCATGGATCCTCCTACCAGGTGACCGGAAGGGCGTGGAGGCCGTAGATCGACGAGTCGTGCTTGAACGGCAGCTCGTCGACCGGAACGGCGATCCGGATGCCCGGAATACGCTTGAACAGCGTATCGAACACGATCTGGAGTTCCATCCGTGCGAGATTCTGGCCGAGGCACTGATGCACGCCGAACCCGAACGCGACGTGGTGCCGGGCGCCGCGTTCGATGTCGAAGGCGTCAGGGTTCTCGAACCCGTCCGGATCGTGGTTGCCCGCGTTGCTCAGGCCGACGACGCCCTCACCGGCGCGGATGAGCGTGCCGCCGATCTCGACGTCCGCCGTGGCGAAGCGTGAGGTGGCCGTCTCCGCGATGGTGTAGACCCGCAGAAGCTCTTCGATCGCGGGGAGCGTCTTGCCAGGGTCCGCCTTGATCTTCGCCAGCTGATCCGGGTTCTCCAGCAGAGTCACCGTGCCGAGCGAAATCATGTTCGCCGTCGTCTCGTGGCCCGCGATGAGCAGCAGGAACGCCAGGCTGACGAGTTCGGCGTGGTCGGCCTCGCCCGTTTCCCGCTGCTTCAGGATCTGGCGGCCGAGGAGGTCGTCCTCGGTGGCGTTCGCTTCCTTCTTGGTGACGAGTTCGTCGAGATAGTTCCGGAGGCTCTCGAACGCCGTCTGCCGTTCTTCGGGGCTGACCTCCCGGCTGAGCATCTTGGAACTGCACGCCTGGAAGAAATCGTGGTCCGAATAAGGGACACCGAGCAGTTCGCAGATCACCAGCGACGGCACCGGCAGGGAAAGCGCCTGGACGAGATCGGCGGGTTTGGGGCCCGCGAGCAGGGCGTCGATGTGGTCGTCGACGATCTGCTGGATTCGCGGCTGGAGCGCCTTCATCCGTTTGACGGTGAATTCCCCGACGACGTCACGACGGGCCTGGCTGTGCTCCGGCGGATCCATCCCGATGAGGGACGGGCGGAACGAATCGTCCTCCGGGCGGACCGGCCGCGCCACCATCAGCGGGAACGACGGATTCCGCCGGTCGGAGCTGAAATGCGGGCTGCTCAGCATTTCGCGGATGTCTTCGAGCCGGGTGAGTGCCCAAGCGGTTTGGCCGGACGGCAGGCCGACCCGGGAAATCGGGCTTTCCGTGCGAAGCGTTTCGTATTCGGGCGGCGGCGAAAACGGGCATTTCCGGGCCAGTGGCAAAGTCGCGGTGGTTTCCTCGACGTCAGTCATCGGGTTGTCCTTCCCCAGGTGTCGGGTGGGCTCGGGCGATATCGGACAGGGGACCCCAAAACGTATGCGGATGGTTTCATTCCGCTTATGCCACCAAGGTACTCAAGTGGAGACAGGTCGTCCACTCGCGAAGGGGTGGTTTCCCGGGAAGCGTGAAGGGAACGCCCTTACATGCGAGAATCACGGCCCTGAAGGACCCTTCGAGAGGCGAGGATCATGACTGCCGACCCCGAGACCCGCTTGCGCGCCGACGCGCGCCGGAACCGGGATCAGATCCTGGCCGCCGCGAGAGCCATCTTCGCCGCACAGGGCGCCGAGGTCCCGATGGAGGAGATCGCGCGCTCGGCGGGCGTCGGCGTCGGCACCCTCTACCGGCGATTCCCGGACCGGGACGCGTTGATCCGGGCGGTCGCCGTCGACAACTTCGACCGGGTCCTGAGGGACGCGAAAGCCGCGAGGGACCAGGAATCCTCAGACTGGGACGCGCTGATCCGGCTCCTGCACCAGTCGATGGAGCTTCAGCTGAGCATCCAGCTCGCGATGGTGTCGCCACGCGCGCTGGTGATCCTGAAGAGTGACCCCGCGATCAAGGCCCTGCGTGACGAGCTGGTCATGGTGATGGACGCTTTCGTCCGCGGCGCGCAGGCGGAGGGCAGGCTCCGGACGGACGTCGCCACCGGTGACGTCGCGATCCTGTTCGCGACGTTGCTGCGGCAGATGCCGGGCAAGGGCGAGGAGGTCGCGCGGATGGCGACCCGGCGCTGCATCGGGATCATGATCGACGGCTTGCGGGCCGTCGGCGGGAACGAGCCGCTGCCGGGACGGCCGCTGACCGGCGCCGACCTGGACGCGTGAGGCCCCTTGCGCATCTAGATGACTAATTGCGGTGTAGCAAGGGGGCCTTCACGCGCTTCGGGTTAGACGCCCAGCGGGTGCCAGACGGTTTTCGCTTCCAGGTACCGCCGCAGCCGCGCGATGTCGGCGTCGGCGGTCCAGTCCGGCTCGGCGTCCGGGACGGTCAGGACACGCTTCACGGTGCCCGCGGCATCGCGCGCCAGGTCCGCTCGCGCGGACGGCTCCGCGCCCGTCGGGTCGAGGGCGTTGACGTCCCCGTGCGAGGCCAGCCACGAACCCAGCTCCGACGCGCGGCCGGTCAGGATGTTGGCGACCCCGCCGGGCAGGTCGGACGTCGCCAGGACCTCCGAAAGCGTGATCGCGGGCAGCGGCCGGTCCGCGCTGGAGACCACCACGGCCGTCGAACCCGTCGCCAGCACCGGTGCGAGCACGCTCACCAGGCCCAGCAGCGACGACTGCTGCGGCGCCAGCACACCCACGACACCCGTCGGTTCCGGGACGGTGAAGGAGAAGTACGGGCCGGCGACCGGGTTGGCTCCGCCGAGCACGGTCGCGATCTTGTCGGTCCAGCCCGCGTACCAGACCCAGCGGTCGATCGAAGCGTCCACAAGGGACTGTGCCTTCTTGGCCGCGACGCCTTCGGACGCGGCGACCTCCGCGACGAACTGCTCGCGGCGGCCTTCCAGCATCTCCGCGACCCGGTACAGCACCTGGCCGCGGTTGTACGCGGTCGCCGCCGACCAGCCGCCGAAAGCCTTGCGGGCGGCGGAAACCGCGTCGCGGACGTCCTTGCGGGACGCGTGCGAGGCGTTCGCCAGGAACTTGCCCTTGCTGTCGGTGACCGGATACACCCGGCCCGACTCCGAGCGCGGGAACTTGCCGCCGATGTAGAGCTTGTAGGTCTTCGCCACCGAAATACGGTCAGACATCGAGGTAGGCCTCCAGTCCGGTGCGTCCGCCTTCGCGGCCGAAACCCGACTCCTGGTAGCCGCCGAACGGCGCGGCGGGATCGAAGCGGTTGAACGTGTTGGCCCAGACGACACCGGCGCGGAGCTGGTTCGCCATCCACAGGATGCGCGAGCCCTTCTCGGTCCAGATTCCGGCGGAGAGCCCGTACGGCGTGTTGTTCGCCTTGGTGACGGCCTCGTCCGGCGTGCGGAAGGTCAGCACCGAAAGCACCGGCCCGAAGATCTCCTCGCGGGCGATGCGCATCGACTGCTGCACGTCGGAGAACACGGTGGGAGCGAAGAAGAAGCCGCGTTCCGGCACCGGGCACGGGCTGGTCCAGCGCTGCGCGCCCTCGGCGTCGCCGGACTCCACCAGGCCCTTGATCTTCGCGAGCTGCTCGGCGGAGTTGATCGCGCCGATGTCGGTGTTCTTGTCCAGCGGGTCGCCCAGCCGCAGCGTCGAGACGCGGTAGCGGAGCTTTTCGAGCACCTCTTCCGCGATGGACTCCTGCACCAGCAGACGCGAGCCCGCGCAGCAGACGTGGCCCTGGTTGAAGAAGATCCCGTTGACGATCCCCTCGACGGCCTGGTCCAGCGGAGCGTCATCGAAGACGATGTTCGCCGCCTTGCCGCCCAGTTCCAGCGTCAGCTTCTTCGCGGTGCCCGCGATCTGGCGCTGGATGGCCTTGCCGACCTCGGTCGATCCGGTGAAGGCGACCTTGTTCACGTCGCCGTGGCCCACGAGCGCGGCGCCGATGTCTCCGGCGCCGGGCAGGATGTTCACCACGCCGGGCGGCAGTTCGGCCTGCTGGCAGATCTCCGCGAACACCAGCGCGGTCAGCGGCGTGGTCTCCGCCGGCTTGAGCACCACGGTGTTGCCGGTGGCGAGCGCGGGCGCGATCTTCCACGCCAGCATCAGCAGCGGGAAGTTCCACGGGATGACCTGCCCCGCGACGCCGAGCGGCTTCGGGTTCGGGCCGTAGCCCGCGTAGTCGAGCTTGTCGGCCCAGCCCGCGTGATAAAAGAAGTGCGCGGCGGCCGTCGGCACGTCGGAATCGCGCGATTCCTTGATCGGCTTGCCGTTGTCGAGGCTTTCCAGCACGGCCAGCTCCCGCGACCGCTCCTGGATCAGGCGCGCGATGCGGAACAGGTACTTGGCGCGTTCGGCGCCCGGCATCTTGGACCAGACACTGTTGTACGCCTTGCGCGCGGCCTTCACCGCGATGTCCACATCGGACACCGACGCGGTGCCGACCTCGGCGAGCACCTCTTCGGTCGCGGGGTTGATCGTCTTGAGCGGCTCACCCGAGCCGTCGACGAATTCGCCGTTGACGAACGGCCGGTAATGCGGTTTGAGGTTCGCGAGGTCGCGCGATTCGGGCGCGGGCGCGTACTCGAAGATGCCCATGGATCAGTCCACCGTCACGTAGTCGGGACCGCTGTAGTGGCCGTCGGCCTGGGTGCGGCGCTGCAGCAGGAGGTCGTTGAGCAGGCTGGACGCCCCGAACCGGAACAGGTCCGGGGTCAGCCACTGCTCGCCGGCGACCTCGTGCACCGCGACCAGGTACTTGATGGCGTCCTTGGTCGTCCGGATGCCACCGGCGGGTTTGACGCCGCGCAGTTCACCGGTCTGGACGAACCAGTCGCGGACGGCCTGCAGCATCACGTGGGTGACCGGCAGCGTCGCGGCGGGCGCGACCTTGCCGGTGGAAGTCTTGATGAAGTCGCCGCCCGCCAGCAGCGCCAGCCAGGACGCGCGGCGGACGTTGTCGTAGGTGGCGAGCTCGCCGGTTTCGAGGATGACCTTGAGGTGGGCGTCGCCACAGGCGGCCTTGATGGCCTGGATCTCCTCGAAGACCTCCAGATAGCGGCCTTCGAGGAAGGCGCCGCGATCGATCACCATGTCGATCTCGGCGGCTCCGGCGTCGACGGCGATCTTGGTGTCGGCCAGCTTGATCTCACGGCTCGTGCGGCCGGCCGGGAAGCCGGTGGCGACACTCGCGACGTGGATGCCGGTGCCGCGAAGCGCCTCGACAGCCGTCTCGACCATGTCCGGGTACACGCACACGGCCGCGACCCGCGGGGTGTCCGGGCGGTCCGGATCCGGCCGCATGGCCTTCGCGGCGAGCGCGCGGACCTTGCCCCGGGTGTCGGCGCCTTCGAGGGTCGTCAGGTCGACCATCGAAATGGCGGTGTCGATCGCCCAGAGCTTGGCGGCCTTCTTGATGCTGCGCGTGCCGAGTCCCGCCGCCCGCTGCTCGACGCCGACCTGGTCGACACCAGGCAGCCCGTGCAGGAACCGGCGCAGGCTCGCCTCGTCGCGAGTCGCGTCCGCCAGCGGCGACGGGGTGGCCGTCGCCGCTGACGAGCTGGTCGTAGCTGTCATACGGGTGAGTGTAGGCGGCCTACAAGCTGGGCACCGGGGCCTGGGCGGCGGCCCGTGCGGGCAGCACCGGCGCGCAGAACTCGCTGACCATCGGCAGCTGACGCTTGAGCGCGGCCTCGGGCGACGCGGTGAGGTCGACGGTGGCCAGCGTGGAGATGTTCTTGCCGGATTCGTCACGGAAGCTGAGGGTGGCGAAGCCGGGCAGGTCGCCGCCGTGACCCCAGACGGTGACGTCCTCGGCGCAGATACCCGCGTTCTTGAGGTTCACCTTCATCAGGCCGAGGCCGTACTCCATGCCGCCCGCCGGGACCGTCTTCTTCATCTGCGCGAGCAGGTCCGCGGGCAGCAGACGGCCGCCGAGCAGAGCCTCGAAGAAGCGGTTGAGGTCCTTGCCCGAAGACACCATTCCACCCGCGCCGTAGTACCGCGAGTAGTTGTAGGTGGTGACGTCGGTGAGGCCGCGCGGCGCGTCGTACAGCTGCTCGTAGCCGCGGGCGGCCGCGCCGATCAGGAACGGGAAGTCGCGGGGCAGCGAGGTGTCGCGCAGGTGCAGCGGCCTGGTGACGCGCTCGGCGAGCGCGCGTTCCAGCGGCTTCCGCGTGGTCTTCTCGACCAGCAGGGCGAGCACGTTGTAGCCGGTGTTGGAGTACGCCCAGCTCGTCCCGGGCTTGAACTGCAGCGGCTGCTTCGTCACGCTCAGGCGGATCTGGTCGTCGCTGTCGAAGTGCTCGAAGCGTTCGGTGTCGACCTCCGGGCCGGATGCCCAGGTGTCCTCGGGAGCCAGATCGCGCGGGAGGCCGCTGGTGTGCTGCAGCAGCTGGCGGACGGTGATCGGCTCCGGGTACGGCAGCAGCCCGGGCAGGTAACGCCCCACGGGCTCGTCCAGCCCGACGCGCTTTTCGGCCACGAGTTGCAGGACCAGGGTCGCGACGAACACCTTCGACACACTCGCGATCCGCCAGCGGCCGGCCGCGTCGGGCTTGCCGGGCCGGTCGATGTTCGCGACGCCGCTGACGCCGCGGAATCCGTCGGAGACGGCGACCATGCCCGGGATGCCCGCGGCGACCGCCGCGTCCATCGCGGCTTGACGCGGATCGGTCTTCTCAGCGGCCACCGCCGGGAAGGCGGTGACGGAAAGCAGTGCGGCACAAGCGATCGCGACGAAACTTCGGCGCATGTGATGAACCCCCCAGTTCAGGTCAGGCTTCCAGTTCGGGTACGTCCTTCTTACGCGGTTTCCGCTTCACGACGACGCCGCCCCAGAACGCCAGGCCGGTGATCTTCACCGTCGGCGCGGTCGGCGGCGCCGGGGGAGTCCCGGCGCGGTCCTCCAGTTCGAAGGCGCCCATGAAGCCGATTCCGGTGACCTCCACGTTGATGTCGTCGGGCACGATGATGTCGATCCCGCCCATGATCGCGACCGCGGTGATCGTCGTGTTCTTCTCGGCGAAGCGCGCGTATCGCAGGTCGATGTCGGTGCCGCCCCAGAACGCGAAACTGTTGTGCTGCGGCGGGACGACCCAGCTGCCCTTGCGTGACGCGCCGGACATGACGGCGATCGACGCGCCGGAACCCGGATGCCCGCCGATGCGATCGTCGGGCAGGCCGAGCGCGCGCGACGCCGACGGCTGGATCGCCGAACGGGACTGCGGGAGATCCGCGGTGACCGGCTTGAGGTCGCCGACGGTCTTGGCCGCGTACACGATGGTGAGCCGTTCTTCCAGCTCGTTGATGGTGATGCGCCCTTCGGACATCGCCGCGTGCAGCACCTGCGCGACCTGCTCACGGTCGGCGTCGGAGATGCGCATTTGTTCGGGGCCCGGCAGGGCCGGCTCTTCACTCACCTGGAGGAGCCTAGCGCCGACGGGAGGGCCAAGCGTCCATCTTATGGTCGACAGTGGCATCCTCCCGTGATGGGGAACTCACTACCCGGCGCCGTCACGCTGCCGGACGGGATCGAAGTACGCGGACGGGGCCTGGGTCGCCCCTGGCCAGAGGGGCCTTCGCCGGATTTCGGCCTGTATTTGGGCGGCGCGAAGCTGCGCCGGAAACACGATCACAAAATGGACTGGGAGCGGGCGTGGATCCGCTGGCCCGACTTCCTGCTGCCGACGGACTGGGCGGACGCGCGGAGCCGGATCGTCGATCTGCACACCCGGGCGGCGGCGGGTGAAGCCGTCGAGGTCGCCTGTTACGGCGGAGTGGGGCGGACCGGCACGGTGCTGTCCTGTCTCGCCACCCTTTCCGGGCTGAACGCCGAAGAGGCGGTGGCGTGGGCGCGGGCCAACCACGACAAGCGTTCGGTGGAGACGCCGTGGCAGCGCCGCTGGGTCGGCTGGTTCGCGCGGCAGGCCTGACGGGCTAAATTGACCGGCATGGATGTGCACGTCGTTGATCACCCGCTGGCCAAGGCCAGGCTCTCCACCATGCGCGACGCGCGCACCGACAGCGCCGCCTTCCGCGCGGCGCTGCACGAACTGACCGTCATGCTGGTCTACGAAGCCACGCGCGACATGCCGGTGCGGATCGAGCGGATCCACACGCCGGTGGCGCGCACCGACGGCTACGCGCTGGCGAGCCCGCCGCTGCTGGTGCCGGTCTTGCGTGCCGGGCTCGGGATGGCGGATCAGGCGCACAAGCTGATCCCGGACGCCCAAATGGGTTTCGTCGGCCTCGCCCGCGACGAAGAGACGCTCAAGCCGACGCCGTACCTCGAGTCGCTGCCCGAATCGCTCGCCGACCGGCCGGTGATGGTGCTCGACCCGATGCTCGCGACCGGCGGCTCGATGGAGTACACGATCCGGCTGCTCACCGACCGGGGCGCCACCGACGTCACCGCGATCTGCGCGCTCGCCGCGCCCGAGGGCATCGAGCACCTGGAGAAGACCGGGCTGCCGCTGCGGGTGGTGACCGCGAGCATCGACGAGCGGCTGAACGACTCCGGCTTCATCGTGCCGGGCCTCGGGGACGCGGGAGACCGGCAGTACGGGGCCGTCTGACCCGTTTCGCAACATCTCCGCCGTTGCCGGTCACTGACAGATGTGACCAGAACAGTGACCGGAACGGTGGGGGTGCCGGTGGACTCGAGCGAACCTCCTCCCGACAGGAGCGACACGGAGCTTTGGCGGGCGGCCGCGGGCGGTGATCACGGGGCGTTCACCGAGCTGTTCGAACGCCACGCCCAGCCGGTGTGGAACCACGCCTACCGGCTCACCGGGTCGTGGGCGTCGGCCGAAGACCTGACCTCGACGACCTTTCTCACCGCCTGGCGGCGCCGGGCGGACATCACGCTCATCCGCGACAGCGCGTTGCCGTGGCTGTACACCGTCGCGGGGAACCTCGCGCGCGGTGAACACCGCAGCACCGGGCGGCGGCTCCGGCTCGTCCGGCGGCTGCCGGAACCCCGGTCGGTGTCCGACCACGCCGACACCGTCGTCGACCAGCTCGACGGCGAAGACCGCCTTCGGCAGGTGCTCGCCTTGGTCGCGAAGCTGCCGAAATCGCAGCGGCAAGCCGTCGAACTCTGCCTGCTCGGTGATCTCTCCTTCGGCGACGCCGCCGAACTGCTCGGCGTCGCCGAGGTGACCGTTCGCGCCCACATCTCGCGGGCCCGTACGCAGCTGCGGGCCGCCTTGGAGGAGAAATGACCGACGACCTCGGCCTGCCCGGCAGGCGCGAACTCCCCCCGGAATTGCTCGACAACCTGCGGATGTCCCTGCGGGAGGGAATGGGAAAACCCGTCCGGCGGCGCTGGCCGATCGTCGCCGCGGCGGCCGCCGTCGTCCTGGTCCTCGCGGGCGCTCTGATCACGACCGTGCTCATCCGGAAGCCGGACGGACAGGGCCCCGTCGTCGCGAACCCTGACTTCTCCCTCGACTGGCCGAAGGCGGAGGAGGCGATGAACCGGTGCTGGGCCGCCGTCCAGGCCGAGGGAAGGGCCGCGAGCTTCCCGGCACGGAACGAATGGGTGCCGCGGTTCACCGCCGTTTCGCCGCCGGTCACCGTCGTCGCGATGACGGCGGACGACAAACCCTTCTTCTGCGAGACCACGCTGATGACGGCGACCGTGTCCGACCCGAACGCCGTTCCCGCCTACACCGACGGCGCGCGAACCGCGGCCCTGCTGGTGACCCGGGCCGGGACGGTCGCGGGCATCGCCGATCCGGACTGGCCGAAAGTGGAGCTGACGGGGCAGAACGAGGCGTCACAGTCCACACGGGACATCCCGGTCTTCCGGCCGGGGAACCTGTTCGTGCACATCGCGCCGATGAAGCCGTCGCGGACCACTTACGCGGTCGGGCCGACTCCCGGGGAGCAATCCCGGCCGCCCGGGTACCAGGCGCCGTACCCCCTTCGGCCCGCGCCGGAGCCTGCCGTGTCGAGGCTCGACGAACCGGTGTTCCCGGTTCCCGACCGGGCCACGCCCGCGGGTGAGTTCTTCAACACCTGCACGAGGGGAGCGTCCGAAGCGGTGGCCGACGAGGACGCCTACCGGGTCGGCGCGTACCTCGAAGGCCAGGATGTCGGAGTCGTCGTCGCTCGACTGGGTGGCCAGGCCATCGTGTGCCAAGGCGGACTCGGGTACGCGGACGGGAAGACCGAGTACTACCGGGTCTTTCCCGACCAGCCGCGGTCCGCGGGGCCGGTGCGCACGTTGCAGGCCGAAACGGTCGGCAGGGTGGACCGGAACGGGAACCCGGTCCCCGTCCGGAACACGTATCTGGGAGTCGTTCCCGAGGCCGCCGCGGGCGTGAAGCTCGACTTCGGGACCGGCACGACGATCGACGCGACGGTCGCGGACGGGACTTTCGCGGCCTGGGTGCCGGACGGGGTCAGTGATGACTACGAGCACGCGCGGGTGGGCGTCACCGTCGTGGACGCGGCTGGGGTGACCCTGTACCAGGGGACGCTTCCGCTCTACTGAACTGAGCGCGTTTAGCCCGCTAAACGCGATCCGGTGCTTGGGGAAGTACATGAAGGGGGCCTTCACGGAGCTAGGAGCAAGGAAGGGGTCCTTCATGTACTTGAGCGGGGGTGGCGCGGCCTCCGGAGCGCGTTTAGCCCGCTAAACGCGACGCGATCCCGGCCGCGTAGGTGGCGAGGTAGTGAGGGCCTCCTTCCCTACCCTGAAGGTAGGCAAGGAGGCCCTCACGGCATCCCGCAGCAGGGTTCCGGTCCGGCGGCCGGAGCGCGTTTAGCGGGCTAAACGCGACGCGACGTGCGCTCGCCACCGGAGCGCGTTTAGCCCGCTAAACGCGACGCGCCCTCGCCGGGGAAGGGGCCCGAAAGTCCGTGAAGGCCTCCTTGAGGGACCCAGAGTCCCTCAAGGAGGCCTTCACGGACCGCGTTCCGGTCCGGACGCACCCAGCCCAGCCCAGCGCAACGGCCGGAGCGCGTTTAGCCCGCTAAACGCAGGTCACCGGCGCAGCCAGCCGGAGGCGTTCGCCCGCAGCGCGGTCTCGTAAGCGGTGCTCACGGTGAACTTCTCCGGCAGGTTCCCGTTCAGTTCCAGCGACACCAGTCCGTGCACGAATCCCCAGCACGCCACGGTGACGACTTCGGGCGGCAGGTCGAGGAAGACGCCGTCGGCGATGGCTTTGCGGATCGTCTCCTCCAGCGGTGCCATCGTGGCGCGAGCCTGCTCGGAGGTCTCTTCCACCGGCTCGAAACCCGGCACCGACTTCGTGAACATGATCGCGTAGAGGTGCGGGTCGGCCAGCGCGCTTTCCCGGTACGCGACGCCGAGCCGCACGAGGTCCTCGACCGGATCGCCGCTCAGGGTGACTCGGGACATCCGACGGCCGAAGCGCCGGAAGCCCTCGGCGAAGAGGGCGCCGACGAGGTCCGTTTTCCCGCCGAAGAGTGAATAGACCGCGGTGGTGGACGTGCCGACGTCGGCGGCCAGTTTGCGGAGGCTGAGTGCCTTCGGGCCGTCGGCCGAGATGAGCTCGCCGGCGCGGTCCAGTAGTTTCAGCCGGAGATTCTCGTCGTGCGTCCTGGGGCGGGGCATACGCCCAGGGTAACGCAACGCTGTTATCAATCGCTCGGATTCGGAGTTGACCTGGAGCGCACTCCAGGTCGTAGTGTCGTTCGCATGAGCTACTCGATAGCGGAAGCCGCGCGACGTAGCGGACTGTCCATCGACACTCTCCGGTACTACGAGCGCATCAAACTCGTCGAGCCCCCGGCGCGGGACGCCGCGGGGCGCCGCGCCTACACCGACGACGACCTCGGGTGGCTGGGGTTCCTGACCAAGCTGCGCCTGACCGGCATGCCCATCAAGCGGATGCGGGAGTACGCCTCCCTGCGCCACCACGGGGCGGCGAGCGCTGGGCGGCGCAAGGCGATCCTGGTCGACCAGCGCAAATCGGTCGCCGACCGGATCGCCGAGTTGCAGACCTGCCTCGACATCCTCGACTACAAGATCGACCACTACGACCAGGTGGAACGCAAGGTGCTCGGCACCGGAGCCACCGTGGAGGGAATTTCAGCGTGATCAGCACCAGGAGGCTCGGCGGCCTGGAGGTCGGGGCGCAGGGGCTCGGCTGCATGGGGATGAGTGCGGCGTACGGCGTCCACGACGACGACACGGAGTCGATCGCCACCGTCCACCGCGCCCTCGAACTGGGCGTGACCTTGCTCGACACCGCGAACGTCTACGGCGACGGAGCGAACGAGGAGCTGGTCGGCCGCGCGATCGCGGGTAAGCGGGACCAGGCCGTGCTGGCGACCAAGTTCGGCATCGTCTGGGACCAGGACGGCGGGATGTCCGCTCGCGGCGACGCGGCGTACGTCAGGCAGAGCTGCGAAGAGTCGCTTCGACGGCTGAACGTCGACCACATCGACCTCTTCTACCAGCACCGCGTCGACGCGAACACGCCGATCGAAGAGACCTGGGGCGCGCTCGCGGAGCTGGTCCAGGAGGGGAAGATCCGCTACGCCGGAATCTCCGAGGCCGGTGCCGAGACGATCCGTCGCGCGCATGCCGTCCACCCGGTGACGGCGCTGCAGAGCGAGTGGTCCCTGTGGACCCGCGGCATCGAAGGCGAGATCCTCTCGACCGTTCGCGAGCTGGGCATCGGCGTCGTGCCGTTCTCTCCGCTCGGCCGCGGTTTCCTCACTGGCAGCGTGACGTCGGTGAAGGACCTTCCGGCGGACGACATGCGCCGCGGGCTGCCCCGCTTCGCCGAGGGCAACTTCGAGCGCAACATGGCGATCGTCGAGGCGTTGCGCGCGCTGGCCGAGCAGAAGGGTGTCACCGCCGGACAGCTCGCGCTGGCCTGGGTGCAGGCCCAGGGTGACGACGTCGTGCCGATCCCGGGCACCAAACGTCGCAAGTATCTCGAAGAGAACGCCGCCGCCGCGGACCTGAAACTGTCCGAAGTGGACATTCAGGCCATCGGAAAGGCCGCGCCCGCCGAGGCGATCGCCGGTGAGCGTTATCCCGAGCGGCTCGCCCGCGCCGCCGGCAAGTAACACCGAAAGAATTGCGAGAGAAATCATGACGGGTTCCACCCTGCCCACCCGCAGGCTCGGCACGCTGGAAGTCGGCGCGCAGGGGCTCGGCTGCATGGGCATGAGCGAGTTCTACGGCCAAGGTGACGACGCCGAGTCGATCGCGACGATCCACCGCGCGATCGAACTGGGCGTCACCCTCATCGACACCGCCGACATGTACGGCTTCGGCCGCAACGAGGAACTGGTCGGCCGCGCGCTGGCAGGCAAGCGGGACCAGGTCGTGCTGGCGACCAAGTTCGGCATCGTGCGTGACGAGGCGGATCCCTCGAAGCGCGGGATCCGCGGCGACGAATTCTATGTGCGCCAACAGGTCGAGGCGTCGCTGCGCCGGCTGGACGTCGATCACATCGACCTCTACTACCAGCACCGCGTCGACCCGGAAGTGCCGATCGAGGAGACCGCGGGCGCGCTTTCGTCGCTGGTCGAGCAGGGCAAGATCCGGCACATCGGGCTGTCCGAGGCCGGTCCGGAGACGATCCGGCGGGCGCACGCCGTGCATCCGGTGACGGCCGTGCAGACCGAGTGGTCGCTGTGGTCGCGCGACATCGAGAACGAGATGGTCCCGGTCTGCCGTGAGCTCGGCATCGGGCTGGTGCCGTATTCCCCGCTGGGCCGCGGTTTCCTCACCGGCCGCTTCAAGTCCAAAGAGGACTTCGCGGACGGTGACTTCCGGCAGACGACGCAGCCACGCTTCGCCGAAGGCAACCTGGAGCGGAATCTGGCGATGGTCGAGGCGCTGCGCGCGCTTGCCGAGCGGAAGGGTGTCACCGCCGGGCAGCTCGCGCTGGCCTGGGTGCAGGCCCAGGGCGAGGACGTCGTACCGATCCCGGGCACCAAGCGGCGCAAGTACCTCGAGGAGAACGTGGCGTCCGTCGGTCTGAAGCTGACCGCCGAAGACGTTGCGGCGATCGAGGAGGCGGTCCCGGCCGACGCGGTCGCGGGGGAGCGTTACCCCGAAGCGGCCATGCGCCTGCTGTCACGCTGAACACGACAAAGCCGGCGCCCCGTCAAAGGGGCGCCGGCTTGCGTTGTCAGAACAGAGCGTTGTCAGACCAAAGACGTGACCGCCGAGACGACGTCGTCGACGGCGACGGTCTGCTGCTCGCGCGTCGCGAGACCGCGCACGGTCACGTTCCCGGCGTCCCAGTCCTCCTGGCCGACGATCACCACGGCCCGCGCCCCGGCCTTGTCGGCCCGGGTGAGTTCCTTGCCCAGCTTGCGGAGTTCGACGGGCGTGGACGTGCGCAGACCGGCCTTCCGCAGCCGTCCCGCGACCTCGCGCGAAGCGTCCGTGAGCTCTTCGACCACCGGGATCACCACGACATCGACCTCGCTGCGCGGCTTCGGGGTGAGGCCGTGGGTGTCCAGGAAGTCGATCAGCGTGACGTCACCCATGCCGAAGCCGATCCCGGGGATCTGCTGCGACGTGAACAACGAAGCCAGGTCGCTGTACCGGCCGCCGCCGAAGAGAGCGCGACGGTTCTCCGGCGAGGTGTCGAAGACCTCGAACACGGTCGACGTGTAGTACGCGAGCCCGCGCACGATCATCGGGTCGAACGTGATCAGGTCCGCGGCACCGCTGTTCAGCACCTTGACCAGGTTCGAGTTCTCCTTGACCTGTTCCGGCAGCTCGTCGAGCAGAGCCGCGCCGGACGACAGGATCTCGGTCAGCTTCTCGAACTGCTTGTCGGTCAGCCCGATCTCGGCCGCGGTGTCGCTCAGCTTCGTGCGGTCCGACTTCTCCCAGCGGTCCACCAGGGTGAACACCTGCGGAAGCTGCTCCGCCGTCACGCCGACGATGTCGGTGAGCGCGGACGAGAGCAGGTTCCGGTCGTTGGCCCGCACCTGGAACATGTCCGGGGTCGCCCCGAGCGCGCCCATCATGTCGTGGACGAGCTCGAAGATCTCGATCTCGCAGTTCGCGCTGTCCGAACCGAAGATGTCCGCGTTGATCTGCCAGTGCTCGCGGACCCGGCCACGCTGCGGCCGCTCGTAGCGGTGGCAGTTCGGGTGGCTGTACCAGCGCACCGGGAACTGCAGCGACTTCGCGTTGCCCGCGATCATCCTGGCGACCGACGGCGTCATCTCCGGGCGCAGCGCCAGCCGCTCGCCGCCCTTGGTGGTCAGCGTGTACAGCTGCTGGTCCGCGATCTCCTGCCCGGACTTCCGCTCGTAGATCTCGGCGGGTTCGAGGATCGGCCCGTCGTAGCGGAGGAAGCCCCGCAGTTCGAGCACGTCGTAGAGATGACCGAACACCTGCGTCCGGACGGACATCTCGGCGGGCAGGAAGTCGCGGGTCCCCTTGGCGGGGGCTGTCGGCAGGTATTCAGGCACGTCAACAAGCTTAACGAGCCGTTTCCACCGCTTTTGTCAGGGGAAGGCCACGCCGTACGCGGTGGTCAGGATCGCCGCCCCGAGCAGCACCGCCCCGGCGCTGGTGACCCGGCCGCCGAGCTTGCCCTTGCCCGGTGCCAGGTGGAGGAAGAAGCCGCCGGACTGGGCGAGCACGCCGAACAGCAGCAGGAAGCACACGATCCACAACGCGGCGGACGGGAGCTCGGTCTGCGCGAGAATCTGCAACGCGACCAGCGCGAGAACCAGCAGGACACCGGCGTGCGCGTGCCCGGCGCGGAACATCCCGCGCTGGTGTTCGGTCAGTTTCTTGTCGCGCAGGACGCCCATCAGCGCGTAGCCGCCGTACATCATGGTCGGCAGTGAAACGAGCGCGATGACGGTGAACAGTCTGATCGGGTCTTCCATGAGTAAACGATAACACTGTTTTAAAACGCTGTCACCAAAGTTGTCGTCCCACTTCCGGGAGTCAGGCCCGCGCGCCGCGCGCAAGGACAAGGCGAACGTTCCGGAGTGCGGAAAGATCGGCGAGCGGATCGCCGTCGACCACCAGGACGTCGGCGCTCAGGCCCGGAGCGAGCCGCCCGGTCACGTCGCCGAGGCCGATGCCGACGGCACTGTCCTCAGTCGCGATCTCGAGGATCCGGCGCCGTCCGAAACCCAGCCATTCATAGAGTTCGAGAGCGCCGACGGGGTCGTCGAAGACCGAACCGGGCAGCCCGGCGTCCGTCCCCGCCAGGAGCGGGACGCCCAGCCCCTCCAGCCAGGACAGCCGGCCGTAGACGGTCTTCGCGAGCTCCTCGCCCATGCGCTCGGCCAGCATCCGCCAGTTGCGGCTGCTCGTCGAACACGCCGCGATGCCCTCGGCCGCCATCCGCTTGGCCACGTTCTCGCGCCGATCCTGCCGCTGCGGCCCGGTCATCCAGGTGCAGTGCTCGATCGTGCGGACGCCCGCCTCGACCGATGCCTCGATCGCGTCGGCGCCGTGGGCGTGTGCCGCGACCGGAAGCCCGTGGCGCGCCGCGTGCTCGACGATCACGCGCAGCGCCCGGACGTCGAACTGCGACTCCCACATGTCCGCGCCGCCCTCGGTGATCTGGCCGCCGCTGGCCATCACCTTGATCACGTCCGCGCCGGCGGACGCGTTGGCGTCGATCATGGCCCGGATCGCCGCGTCATCCGCGACCTCGCCGCCGAAGAAGTGGCAGTGTCCATTGAGGACGGTCAACGGCGATCCCGCGGTCAGCAGACGGGGAGCGGCGATCCTTTCAGCCGCCAGCTCCGCACGGACCCGCGCGCCCAGCGCGTCGCGATCCCCGAGGTCCCGCACCGTCGTGACGCCGCTGCGCAGCAGCTGCCCCAAGCGGTCTTTGGCGCCCGCGCGCAGCGCTTCGTCTTCGCTCGCCAGGAAGTTCGGCAGCATCTCGCGGGTGGCGTCGAACGCCAGGTGCACGTGGGCGTTGAACAGCCCGGGCAGCAAGGTCGCGCCCGGGAAGTCGAGCCGTTCGGCGTCCGGTGCCGCCCGCGGGGCGACTTCGGCACGAAGACCCGCCGCGAGGATCCGGTCGCCCTCGACGAGCACGGCGCCGTCTTCGAGCGGCGTGCTCGGCCGAGGCAGGATCCGGCTCGCCGTCACCAGCAACTGCGCTGTCATGCTTCGCTCCCGGAGACGGCGGCGGAGAGGGCGAGCAGCGGCCGCACGTCGGATTCGATGTCCGCGGCGCCACCGGGCAGCACGAGTTTCGCCCGCCCGTCGGTCTCCTCGCCCGCGGTCTGCCTGGCGATCGCCGACTTCAGCGCTTCCGCGGCCGCGCGGGGATCGTCGGCGGCGAGCGCGGTCAGATCGGTTTCCAGATAGGGACTCAGCTGGACGAGCCCGTCCCGGATCTCGATCACACGGCGGTAGTACCGGCGATGGACGGTGCGCGGACGCCACCGCTCCCACCGTCCCTGAGGCGTGGTCCGCAGCACGATGTTCGGGTAGATCCCGGCCAGCGCGGTCCACAACGGCGTGAGCTCGTCGTGGTGGCGCCGGTGCTGGCGGCGGCGGCGCAGCGCGGCGAACCGGGCGCGGACGCCGGGATAGGTGATCCCGGCGAGGAAGAGCACGATCCCGAGGAGCACCAGCGGGACGGCGACGGCGAGCAGCAGCGGGACCGACGGCCCGAACGCCCACGCGATCACGATGTACAGCGCGCGGAAGACACTGCCCACCGAAAGGCAGATCAGCCCGGCGGCGCTGAGTTTCAGCCCGGTCTTCAGATGGCGGTCCGCGGTGCGGATGTACCGGAAGATCCACCAGGCGCAGGCGGCGAGGCCGTAGATCAGGTAGATCCCGGCGCCCAGGTAGAACAACGCCACCCCGGGCACGTGCACGAGCTTCGGGCTCAGCGCGAGTCCTCGCACCTCCGGTGGCGTGACGGCCATCGCGACCAGCATCAGCGCGATCGCGCCGGACAGCGGGATCAGCTCGAACAGCACCCGCCCCGGCCTGCGTGGCCCCAGCGCGGAACCGAGGAACACGATCAACAGCGCGCAGACCCCGATGGCGAGCAGGATGTTGTTGACCAGGCGTCCGGTGCCTTTGCCGGTCAGCCCGTCCAGCCAGCCGGAGATCACCTTCTGCTGGGCGAGGAAGGAACCGGCGACGCAGACGATCGTGATCGTGATCGCCCAGTTCGGCAGCAGCCGGGGCGCCCGGTACGTCTGGTAGATCCGCCAGGCGAGCGCGGTCGCGAACAGCACCATCGCCACGACGTTGAGAGGGGAGAACAGCGAGTTCACAGCCACCCTTGATGGTCGCCCAGCGCGCCTTGGACACGGCGGACGTCATCGTCGTCGGCGCGACGGGGAATCGTGTAGTTCAAGACCGACGCCCATTCGAGGATGATGGTCGCCACGGTCTCGGCTTCCCATTCGTGCGCCTCATCGTAGGAGGTGCGGCGTAAAGCCCGGTGTACCGCGTCGCCGTCCAAGCCGGTGGCCGGGCCGCGCAGGAAATCGGCGGGTTCGGCGTCGCCGCCGGGATGGTGATCGGCGAGCATATGCCCGAGTTCGTGCAGGATGATGTGGTCCTGATGGGACTTCGTGGTCTCCTGCTGGAAGAAGATGTAATCCGCCGAACCGGTGGCGATCCAGCAGCCGAAGGGGCCCGGCACCTCCAGCGGATACGGCATCAGCCGGATCGGCCTGCCCCGCTGCTCGCCGAGCCGCTCGCAGAGCACGCCGACGTCGAGCGGTGGTTCGATGTCGAGCTTGTTCAGCATCTTGCGGCAGCGTTTGCGGAGTTCCCGTTCCTTCATCGGCTTTCGCCCGGCTGGTCGCGTTCGGCGCGTTCGTACCGTTCGACGAGTTCCAGCAGGTCCATGACCTGACGACGGCCTTGCGGGGAAAGCTCCTGCGCGCGCATGGCCATGAGCTTCGCCTCTCCGACGGGTTGGGCTTCCTGGTCTTCGAAGAAATAGGTGATCGGGACGCCGAACAGTTTCGCCAGCGCCTCGACATAGTGGATCTTCGGATTGACGCGTTTGCCCGTGGCGAGCTGCTGGAGGTACGCGGGCGACATGGTGGGCCCGCCGGCGCGATCGATCGCCGCGGACAGCTCGCGATAGCTGTGCGGGGCGCCTTCGTTCGCGCGGGCCGAATCGATCAGCGCGCTCAGTTTCTGGGCGAAGGTGTGGTACGGCGACATGACCCCCCATTCGTTCCAAGGTCCCGTTCCGTAGTGGGAGTGTAACGCGATTCGACCTGTCCGCAGCTGTTGACAGCCTATGTATGCAGTGGTTTACAGTTGTCAAGCGGTTTCGTACCGTGTCCCGGCCTCTTGCTCCGGAATCCGTGCCCTGGGGGTGCACGGACACCGGAGTGAGAGGCGTTTTTCCGGGCGGGTGCACAAGATCGTGCCGGATGTAGTACGCTGAGGCAGCCAAGGTTGATCGCCATCACGGCGAACCCTTGGTCTAGGCCTGTTGCCGGAGGTCGACCCCCAGGGCTTCCGGTGACAGGCCCCTTACTTTTCCAGGGCAATTCGTCACCTGCTTGCGCCGAACGCTGTCGCAAGTAGGTGACGAATTGCGTGGCTCAGGGCATGAGGGTGGCGGCCAGGGTGCCGCCCAGTTCGAAACAGGCTTCCAAATCCGCTTTGCCCGGTTCTCCGGTGACGAGCACTGGAGACGCCGCGCTCTCCCAGCCGAGGCCGGTGGTGATGCTCTCGATTCCGCGCACGGTGCCCGCGGTGTCGTTGTTGCCGTGCACGAAGAAGCCGAACGGCCGCCCCCGCGTGGAATCCAGGCACGGGTAATAGACGGTGTCGAAGAAATGCTTCAACGCGCCGGACATGTAACCGAGATTCGCCGGGGTGCCGAGCAGGTAGCCGTCCGCATCGAGGACGTCGGGCACGGTCGCGCCCAACGCCGCGCGGCGGACGACGTCGACGCCCTCGATGTCCGGATGGTTCGCGCCGGAGAGCACGGCCTCGAACATCGCCTGCGTCGAGGGCGACGGCGTGTGGTGGACGATCAGCAACCTCGGCATGGTCAGGCCAGCCGGGACTCGATGTCGGCCCGGAGCGCGGCCAGTCGCGCGTCCGCCGCGGTGTGCGCCTCGGCGAGATCGCCGGAAACCGGCTCCTTCACCTGGAGATACGCCTTCAGTTTCGGCTCCGTTCCGGACGGCCTGATGACGACGCGCAGGCCTTCGCCGGTCAGGCGGAGGACGTCGGCTTCGGGCAACAGGTCCTCCATCGTGACGTCGGTGCCGCCCAGCGACGCCGGGGGAGCGGCGCGCAAACCGGCCATCAGCCGCTCCCGCACCGACAGATCGGTGACCCGCAGCGAGACCTGGTCCGTCACGTGCACTCCGTGCTTCACGGCCAGTTCGTCGAGGACGTCCAGCGGTCCGCGGCCCGCCGCGCGCAGGGAAGCGGCCAGCCCCGCGGCGAACACGGCGGCGGAGATGCCGTCCTTGTCGCGGACGAAACCGGGGTTCACGCAGAGGCCGAGTGCCTCTTCGTAGGCGAAGACGAGCCCTTCGCCCGCGCGGACCAGCCACTTGAACCCGGTCAACGTCTCCGCGTAGCGCGCTCCGAATTCCTTCGCGACCTCGCCGAGCATCGACGACGACACGATCGTCGTGGCGACCAGCGGATCGGGATCCTCCACAGTGGACAAAACGTGCCAGCCGAGCAGCACACCGGTTTCGTCGCCGCGCAGCATCCGCCACGAACCGTCCCGCTCGCGCACGCCCAGCGCGCAGCGGTCGGCGTCGGGGTCGAGCGCGATGGCCAGATCGGCGTCCACTTCGGACGCCAGCGCCAGCAAAAGGTCCGTCGCGCCCGGTTCCTCCGGATTCGGGAAGGCGACCGTCGGGAAGTCGGGATCCGGCGTGGCCTGCTCGGCCACCACGTGGAGATCGCCGAAACCGGCGCGCTCGAACGCCGCGCGCAGGGTGTCCGCGCCGACGCCGTGCAACGCCGTCGCGGCGACCCTGACTTCGCGCTCCGGTCCACGCGGCAGAAGCGCGACCTTCGCGAGGTACGCGTCGCGGAGTTCGTCGCCCAGCACCTCGGCGCCCGGCTCGCGCGGCACGCTGATCGCCGGGAGAGTGGCTTCGATGGCCCGCTCGATCTGGCCGTCCGACGGCGGCACGATCTGGCCGCCCGACGCGTCGTAAAGCTTGTAACCGTTGTCAGCGGGGGGATTGTGCGACGCGGTGATCTGGATTCCCGCGACCGCGCCGAGTTCCAGTACGGCGAACGCGAGCACCGGCGTCGGCAGCGGGCCGGGCAGCACCTTCACCGCGAACCCGGCGGCCGTCAGCACCTCGGCCGCGGCCTCGGCGAAGGCCTCCGAACCGTGCCGCGCGTCGCGGCCGACCACCACGACCCCACCCGGATGTCCTTGCGTGGTCAGCCAGGCCGCGACCCCGGCCGTCGTCCGCGTGACGACCGCGACGTTCATCCCGTTGGGGCCCGCGCGCACCGGGCCGCGCAGCCCGGCCGTGCCGAATTCGAGCGGACCGGCCATCCGGTCCGCGAGTTCGTCCGCCGCGCCTGCTTCGCCACCCATCGCGCGGGCGAGGATGTTCTGCAGTTCGACGCGGGAATCGTCGTCCGGATCGTCGGCGATCCAGCGGAAGGCCCGATCCCGGAGATCCGAGGTCAAGGAAGTCGTCACCGAGTCAGCCTACGGGTACGTTGGAGAGGGTGCGATTGATCTTCACTTCTCTGGTGAGTCATGGTCATCTCTATCCCCTACTACCGCTCGCCGTCGCCGCTCGCGACGCCGGGCACGAAGTCGTCTTCGCCACCGGTGACGACATGCTGACGGTGGTCGAAAAGGCCGGTCTGGCAGTGGAAAGCGCCGGATTCGGGATGCGGGAGGCGTTCGAGTCGGTCGCCGGGCCCGACGCTCCCAAACCCAACGCCTCCGACGCTCCACCGGAGTCCTTTTATCCCATTATCGGCGAAGTGTTCGGAAACGTGCTGCCTCGGCGGTTCGTCGCCGATCTCACGCCGTTGCTGGAGCGGCTCCGGCCCGATCTCGTCGTTTACGAAAGCGGCAACGCCGGGGGCGCCATCGCCGCCCACCTCGCCGGGATTCCCGCGATCGGGCACGGTTTCGGCCGGTTCTCGCCGGATGAAGTCCTGGACGTCATTTACGGCCGCCTCGCGGAATTCACCGCGGAGGTCGGTTTCGAAGGCACGAACCTGCAGTCCTTCGGCGACCCCGTCATCGACATCTGCCCGGAATCGGTGCAATCGCCGGAGTTCCTGGCCGGAGCGAACCGGATCCCGCTGCGCCCCGTCGGCTGGGCCGAACCGGGAGACCTCCCGTCGGGTGTGGTCGGCCGGGACAAGAGCCGTCCGCTGATCTACCTCACCCTCGGGACGGCGTTCGGCGACGAAAACGTGTTGAAGCGGGCCATCGGCGGTCTGTCGCGGCTCGAGGCGGACGTCATCGTCGCGGCTGGTCCGACGGTGGATCCGGCCGCACTGGGCGAACTCCCGGGCAATGTCCGGGTCGAGGTCTGGGTGCCGCAGGTCGACCTGCTGCCGCACGTCGACCTCGTGGTCCACCACGGTGGCAGCGGGACGACGCTGGGTGCCTTCGGTGCCGGGCTGCCCCAGCTGGTGCTGCCGCAGGGGGCGGATCAGTTCACCAACGCGGAAGCCGTCGTCGCGGCCGGGGTGGGCACGCGGCTGATCGGCGCCGACGTCGTCGAGGACGTCATTTTCGAGCAGGCGCGGAAGCTGCTCACCGACGAAACGGTCCTCGGCGCGGCGCGGAAACTCGCCGACGAGGTCGCCGCGATGCCTTCGCCCGCGGAGGTCGCGCAGCGGCTTCCCGAGTTCGCCGGCTGACACCCTTCCCCGGATGTCATGAAAGGGTCGTTCAGGACAAATAATGTCCTGAACGACCCTTTCATGACACTCTCAGGCGCGGGCGACGAGCTCCCGGAGCAAGGTGCCCATACGAGTGGCTGACTGGCGTCCCGCTTCGAGGACCTCTTCGTGGTTCAGCGGCTCACCGGTCATCCCGGCCGCCAGGTTGGTCACCAGCGAAAGCCCGAACACCTCCACCCCGGCGGCGCGGGCGGCGATGGCCTCCAGCACCGTCGACATGCCGACGAGGTCGGCGCCGAGCGTCCGCAGCATGCGGATCTCCGCCGGCGTCTCGAAATGCGGTCCGGTCAGCCCCGCGTAGACGCCCTCTTCCAGCGAAGAGTCGATTTCGCGCGCGATGTCGCGCAGCCGCTTCGAGTAGAGATCCGTCAGGTCGACGAAGTTCGCGCCGACGATCGGCGAACGCGCGGTCAGGTTCAGGTGGTCGGAGATCAGCACCGGCTGCCCGACCCGGAAACCCTCGCGCAGGCCGCCGGCCGCGTTGGTCAGCAGCACCGTCCTGGCGCCGGCCGCCGCGGCGGTGCGCACGTTGTGCACGACCGGGTCGATGCCCTTGCCCTCGTAGAAATGCGTGCGGCCCAGCAGGATCAGCGCGCGCTTCTCGCCGACGTGGACCGACCGGACGGTTCCCCCGTGCCCGACCGCGCCCGGCGCGACGAATCCGGGCAGTTCGCCCAGCGGGATCTCCGCCTCGGGCTCCCCGATGACGTCCGCCGCCGGGCGCCAGCCCGAACCGAGCACGACGGCGATGTCGTGCTTCTCGACGCCGGTGCGCTCGGCGATGGCGGCGGCCGCCGCGACCTCGTTCTCACTCATGCGACGAGCGTATCCGGACGGTTCTCACGACCAGGAACGCCACCAGCCCGAACGGGGACAAGAAGATCGTGAGCGCCAGGATCGGGCCGGTCACCAGCGGATGGATCCGGAGCACGCGGGATTCGAGGTACATCCAGCGGGCGATGAACAGATCGAAGGCGATCAAATGGGCCCAGATCGTGGCCGCCCCGTACGGCGTGCCGGTGAACGCGCCGAGCACGTCGAGATCCGGCCTGCTGACCGCCGTCCAGAGTTCGCCGAGATGCGTGAGAGCGAGCACGAAGTACGGGATCAGCGGCAGCAGCGGTGTCCACGGCGAGGACATGATCCGGCGGGTCCACGACCAGCCCGGCAGGAAGATCATCAGCAGCCAGAACGGCGTCGCCAGCGGGAAGGTCCAGGTGAACAGCGTCTCGACGCTCATCGCAGCGAGTCCTCCAGCTCCCGGTCCTTCGACGGCCGCCCGATCGCGATCAGCCCGCTAAAGGCGACACCGGCCACGAGCAGGGCGAAGGCGGCCAGCGTCTGGGAATCGGGGGAGACGATCGACTGGCCGCGCAGAGCCTGCCAGGTCAGAAGCGCGAGAAAGCCCGCGTAGCCGACGCCGGAGATGACCACGAGCCGCAGCCGGAGGACGTCGTCGCGAAGCCGCGGGTAGCGCGCGGCCAGGACGGCGAGGGCGAGCGCGACCAGCGGAACCGCCTGGAGTCCGTGCAGGCCGAAGAAATGCGGGATCCGCAGATCGCCGCCGACCGTGCTCCAGCCGAGGATCGGCAGGCCGGGACCGCCGTCGGGGAGACCGACGGTATGCGCGCCGATCATCGCGGACTGGCCGGTCGCGTCGAGCAGCGCCTGCTGTTCCGGGGTGGGACTGCCCATCAGGGTCGCCAGCGAAATCCCGATCATGCCGAGGACCGCGCCGATCCTGGCCGCCCACGCCGTCGGGCGGTCGGGAAGCCGGGTGAACAGCACGGCGACCGTCAGTACGAGGTTGACCACCCACAGCGTGGCGATCATCCCGGCCATGACCTGGAAGACCGCGTTGTCCAGCGGGGTCGCGTTGTTGAAGTGGCTCGCCCGGACGCGGACGGCCTGGAAGATCACCAGCGCGTACTCGGCCGCGAAGATCACGACGAGCGCGTTCGCCAGCCAGTCCGCGGTGCGCCGGAACTTGGGCAGCAGCGAGATGAGCCAGCTCCAAGTGAAGAAGTAGAGGACGGCGGAGACGGCGAATTTGAACGGCTTCGCCCAGAGCGGCGCGCCGTTCAGCGTCCGCTGGTCGATCAGCATGGCGAGCACGCACAGCACGGTGATCACGGCGAAGGCCTGGGCCAGGCGATAGGAACCCCGATGCCAGGTGCGGGTTCTCTCGCGGAGATCGGTCAAGATGGTCACGGGTCCCTCCAGAAATGGATAGTCAAGCTCTCCGTTATGGAAAGCTAGACTATCCATCCTGAGGAACCTTCAGGGATGACCCTGGAACCGCCCCCGAGATCGGAGCTGGCACGCGTGCGGATGGCCGAACTGAGCGAAAAAGCCGGGATCCCGGTCGCCACGATCAAGTACTACCTGCGGGAAGGGCTGCTCCCGCCGGGCGAGCGGACCAGCCCCAACCAGGCGAAGTACGACGACGGGCACGTCCAGCGGATCAAGCTGATCAGGGCGCTGATGGACGTCGGCGGCCTTTCGCTCGCGACGGTCGGCGAGGTGCTCGCCGAGGTCGACGCCGGGGAAGCCAGCCCCCACCACATCCTCGGCATCGCCCAGCAGAGCATCACGCCCCCACGGCAGGTCGCCGACGACGAAGCCCGCGAATGGGCGCTCGCGACGGTCCGGGACCTCACCGACCGCCGCGACTGGCCCTGCAAAGACGACGACCTGGTCGTCCAGGCCCTGGTCGGGGTCCTGTGCACGATCCGCGAGGTCGGGCACGGCTGGTATCTCGACCACCTCGACGACTACGCCGAGATCGCCGACCGGACCGCCGAACTGGACTTCGAAGCGATCGCCGGGGTCGAGTCGCTGGAGCGGATCATCGAGATCGCCGTCGTGGAGACGCTTCTCGGGGACAGGCTGCTGTCGGTGTTGCGGAGGCTGGCGCAGCAACGTGCCTCGAAGGCGTACTTCGCCGGGCAGGTCGACGAAGGCGAGTTGGGTCGAACGAGTCCGTGACCCCCGCCCACCGGTCCGGGTCCGGACCGGTGGGCGGGCAGGCCGCGTGCCGATTCAGCCTTGGCCGGGCGTACGGCCGAGGACCAGGGACACGAAGCCCCAGGTGTCCCGGTAGACGCGCAACCACTCGGTCCGGCGAGCGCTCGCCGTCGAGAGCGCTTCCGTGCTGTCCGGGTCGGTGGGACCGTCGAGTGCCCACGCGGCCAGCGACCCCCAGCACGCCCATTCGTAGGCGTCCAGTTCGTGGCGGGTGCTGACATGGCCGTGGATCGGCGTCCACCCGTCGGCGACCACACGGTCCACCGTGGTGGCCAGGTCGGTGAACTCACCCAGCATTTCGACAGCCTCGGTGGTCGGGGCCCGATCCCAGAAGCCTTCCCCGATCAGGACACGGCCGCCCGGGGCGAGATGCTCCCTCGCCGCGGCCAGGGTGGGGATCAGGCCGCCGAAAGCGTGCGTGGCCCCGACGCTGATCACCAGGTCGAATCGCCGGGCCGAGACGAAGCCGGCGGCCTCCTGGTGGTGGAGGACGAGGCGATCCGCGACGCCGCGATCGTTCGCCGCGTGGCGCGCCTGTGCCAAGGCGTCCTCGGAGACGTCCACGCCTTCGGCGAGCAGGTGCGCCCGCGTGGCCAGGGCGCGCAAAAGCCACTCCGCGCTGCCGCAACCGAGGTCGAGGACGCGCTCGGCGCCCCGGGGAAGCCCTCGGTCGAGGAGTCGATCGACCGAGGCGTCGTCGAGCGGCGACTTGATCGGGTGATCGGTGTGGGCGATACGGGAGATCTGTTCACGGTTCAAGGGTGAAGCCTTTCGATGGCAAAGGCTCACGCGGTGGCCGTCGCTCCGGCTCGGCGATCCCGTGGTCAGTATCGATCGGCGAGCTGATGGCGAGGGGCGATACGGCTCCGTCGTGAGGGAGCGAACGTCGAAATCGGGTCCGACGGCTCAGCACTTGTGCGCATGTGCTGCACACCTCCTCGTCGACGATGGGCCTGCCCTGTCGCAGCCGGCCGAACCCTAGCCACCGGGGGAGCGCACCCGCAATCTCTTATCCACGGTTGTCCACAATGGACACTTTGTGGGGTTCAGCCGTCGACGATGAGGGACAGCGCCACGGGCTCGAAGATCCCGGTCTTCGCGGAGTTCTCCTGCTCGATCGTCGAGGTCACCGAGAGGATCCAGAGGTCCGTGCCGCCGCTGAACAGGTCCATGTACGTCGTGCGGGTCACGGAGTCCCTGTTGCCGGGGGCGCGCTCGGTCGTCCGGTAGGTGTACCGCTGGCTGCCGTCACCCCGGCCGGGGACGGTGGACGGCCCGCCGATGGGGGCGATCTCCGGGTGCTGGCTCTTCAGCCAGCTGAAGTAGGCGGGCGGCGGGCTGTCGGCCAGGAAACCGCTCAGCCGCTCGATCCGGATGACCTGGCGGCCGTCGGGCGAGACGTACTGCACCACGGTGCTCGGCACACCCTTGGTGACGTGCGGGGCGACGAACTTCTGCCACCCCTCGGGGACGCCGATGCTGAACCGGCCGCCCTTGAGGCCGTTCACCGTGCTGGCGTCACCCTGCTGCGTGATCAGTTTCGGCGGCGGCTGAGTGACGATGGTGTCGCCCTGCTGCACCTTCTCCGGCGGCCGCAGGTCCTGCCCGCCTGCGGTCCTGGCCAGTACGAACCCGCCGCCCGCGGCCAGCAGGAAGAGCACGATCGACGCGAGCGCAAGCACCACGGTGGCGGCCGGGGACCGGCCCGGCGTGCGAGGCGGCGGCGGGGTGACGGTCGGCATCGGCGGGAGTTCGGCCGGGGGCGCCGGTGCCGCGGCGGGCTGGTTCAGGAACGGCAGCGGACCAGGATCTGCGGCGAGTTCCGAACTCGTGCCTTCGCCCGGCTTCTCCGGCTTGACCGGCTTGATCACCTGGGTGTCGGTCGCGTCCAGATGCGCGGTGGTCTTCTTGCCGTCGGGCGTGTGGAACAGCTCCGCGGGGAAGAGGTCGATGAGTGTCTTGGCCTGCAACGGGTACAGGCGGCGCCGCACCTCGCGCAGCGTGATCCGCTTCGACGGCTCCTTCTTCATGAGCGCGCCGATCACGTCGGCCAGCGGACCGGGGCCGGGCTTCGGGACCTTCCCGTTGACGACCTTGCCGACCGTTTCGAGCGGGTCGCCGTCGGCGTCGTAGGGCGGCGAGCCCTCGATGGCGGCGAAGAGCGTCGCGCCGAGCCCCCACAGGTCGGCGGCGGGAACGACGGCGCCGCCGGAGGCGACCTCGGGCGCGATGTAGGCGGGGGAGCCCAGCATCATCCCCGTGCGGGTCATGGTGGCTTCGGAGACGTTGCGCGCGATGCCGAAGTCGGTGAGCTTGATGCGGCCGTCGCCCGCGACCAGGACGTTCCCCGGTTTGACGTCACGGTGGGTGATCCCGGCGGCGTGCGCGGCTTCGAGCGCCGACGCCACCGCGATACCGATCGCCGCCGCCTGCTCGACCGTCAGCGCCCCGTGGTCGCGCAGGATGTGCGCGAGGCTGCGCGAGGGCAGCAGCTCCATGACCACGAACGGTTCGTCGTTCTCGCGCGCGACGTCGTGCAGGATGATCACGTTCGGGTGACTCAGGACGGCGATCGCGCGGGCCTCGCGCAGGGTCCGTTCGCGCAGTTCGTCGGCCTGCGAGGCCGGGACGCCGGGCGGGAGGCGGACCTCCTTGACCGCGACCGGACGGTGCAGGAATTCGTCGTAGGCCGACCAGACCGTGCCCATCGACCCTGATCCGATGACCGAGCGCAACCGATATCGCCCGGCGACTACACGCTTCTCGTCGCCGGGACTCTCGCTGGGCTCGGTGGTGTCGGACGGCACGGCCCAATTGTGGCGTATGCCCGCGTGACGGACCTATGCGCCGTGCCCTGTCGGAGTGAACGGGCCGGCCCTCAGGCGCGACTAGCGTCACAGGTAGGTCCAGTTGAGGGCCGTTAGCATCGTTGGTTATGACGGATGTGGCCGAGACGGAGTCAGTGCCGACCCCTGACTCGCCCGAGGAGCTGAAGCTCGCTGCGGAGTTCCCGGAGGCGAGCCGGGACCAGTGGCGGGAACTCGTCGCCGGCGTGCTGCGCAAGAGCGGCGCCATCGACGAGTCCTTCGACGGCCTGCCCGAAAGCAAGCTCGTCACCCGGACGTATGACGGCCTCGAGATCCAGCCGCTCTACACCGCCGAGGACGCCGTCGACGGAACGGGTTTCCCCGGCCTTCCGCCGTTCGTGCGAAGTGCGCGGCCCGAGGGAACGGTGACGACCGGCTGGGACATCCGTGCCCGGTACGCGCGCCGTGACGCGAAGGCCACGAACGCCGCGATCCTCGCCGATCTCGAAGGCGGTGTCAGCTCGATCTGGCTGCGCGCCGGCGCGACCGGCGTCCCCGTCGCCGATCTGGGTGATGCGCTGAACGAGGTCTACGTCGACCTCGCGCCCGTCACCCTCGACGCGGGCGAAGAGTACGAAGCCGCCGCGAACGAGTTGTTCGCCCTCTTCGCCGAACGTGAGATCCCGGCGAGCGCGGTCACCGCGACCCTCGGCGCCGACCCGATCGGGTCGGCCGCGCGCACCGGTTCGCCGCGGCCGCTCGCTCCCGCCGCGGCTTTGGCGGCGCGGGTGGCCGTCAGTCACCCGAAGGTTCGGACGATCGTCGCCGACGGCCTGCCGTTCCACGAGGCGGGCGGCTCCGACGCGCAGGAGCTCGGCGCGACCATCGCCGCCGGCGTCGCGTACCTGCGGGCGCTGACCGAAGCGGGGCTGGACGTCGACACCGCGGCCGGGCAGCTCGAATTCCGGCTCGCCGCCACGGCCGACCAGTTCCTCACGATCGCCAAGTTCCGCGCCGCGCGGCGCCTGTGGGCCCGCGTCACGGAGGTCTCCGGAGGCGAGAGCGCGGGGATGCGGCAGCACGCGGTCACCTCGCCCGCGATGCTGACCCAGCGCGACCCGTGGGTGAACATGCTGCGCACCACGCTCGCCTGTTTCGGCGCCGGGGTCGGCGGTGCGGACGCGATCACCGTGCTCCCGTTCGACGCCGCGATCGGCCAGCCGGACGCGTTCTCCGCGCGGATCGCGCGCAACACGCACGCCGTGCTGCTGGAGGAGTCCAAACTGGCGGGCGTCATCGATCCGGCCGGCGGCTCCTGGTACGTCGAGAACCTCACCGAAGAGCTGGCCAAGGCCGCGTGGCGGGAGTTCACCGCCATCGAGGCGGCGGGCGGTATCGAGGCCGAACTGGCCTCCGGTGCGCTGGCCGCACGGCTCGCGGAAACCTGGGAGAAGCGGTCGAAGCGGCTCGCGACCCGTCGCGATCCGATCACCGGTGTCAGCGAATTCCCCAACCTGACGGAGAAAACCGTCGTCCGCGATGCCGTCGAAGACCTGCCGGACGGCGGTCTGCCCCGGCACCGGTACGCCGAGGCGTTCGAGGCCCTGCGGGACCGGGCGGACGCGCATCCGAGCCGTCCTCGCGTCTTCCTCGCCACGCTCGGCCCGGTGGCGGCGCACACCGCGCGGGCGAGTTTCGCGGCGAACCTGTTCCAAGCGGGCGGGATCGAGGCCGTGAACCCCGGCGCCCCCCAGGACATCATCGCGGAATTCCGGGCCAGCGGAACGAAGATCGCCTGTCTCTGCGGAAGCAACACTTCCTACGCGGAGGAAGCCGACAACGTCGCGAAGGCCCTGAAGGAAGCGGGCGCCACGTCGGTGCTTCTCGCCGGGAAACCCGGCGACCACCCGGACGTCTCGGGCTACCTCTTCACGGGCTGCGACGCCCTGGAAATCCTGACCGGCACGTTGAACGAGCTCGGAGTGCAGTGATGACCATCCCGAACTTCGCAGGCATCGACCTCGGCGCCCCCGAACCGGCCGACCGTCCTCAATGGACCGAAGCGTTGCACGCCGCCACCGGCAAGGGGCCCGACGCGCTCGCGTGGGAGACGCCGGAAGGCATCGGCGTCAAGCCGGTCTACACCGCCGACGATCTGTCCGGAGTGGACTTCCTCGGCACCTATCCCGGCATCGCGCCGTATCTGCGCGGCCCGTACCCGACGATGTACGTCAATCAGCCATGGACCATCCGCCAGTACGCGGGTTTCTCCACCGCCGAGGAGTCGAACGCCTTCTACCGCCGGAACCTCGCTGCCGGGCAGAAGGGTCTCTCGGTCGCCTTCGACCTCGCGACGCACCGCGGTTACGACTCCGATCACCCACGCGTCGCCGGTGACGTCGGCATGGCGGGCGTCGCGATCGACTCGATCTACGACATGCGCCAGCTCTTCGACGGCATCCCGCTCGACAAGATGAGCGTCTCGATGACCATGAACGGCGCCGTCCTGCCGGTGCTCGCGCTGTACGTGGTCGCGGCCGAGGAACAGGGTGTCACGCCGGACAAACTGGCCGGGACCATCCAGAACGACATCCTCAAGGAGTTCATGGTCCGCAACACCTACATCTACCCGCCGCAGCCGTCGATGCGGATCATTTCGGACATCTTCTCGTTCACCTCGCGGAACATGCCGAAGTACAACTCGATCTCCATCTCCGGCTACCACATGCAGGAGGCCGGGGCGACCGCCGACCTGGAGCTGGCGTACACGCTCGCGGACGGCGTCGAGTACCTGCGCTCCGGCGTCGAGGCCGGGCTGGACGTCGACAAGTTCGCCCCGCGCCTGTCCTTCTTCTGGGCGATCGGGATGAACTTCTTCATGGAGGTCGCGAAGCTCCGCGCGGCGCGCCTCCTGTGGGCGAAACTCGTGAAGGGCTTCGAACCCAAGAGCGCGAAGTCGCTTTCGCTGCGGACCCACTCGCAGACCTCCGGCTGGTCCTTGACCGCCCAGGACGTCTACAACAACGTCGTCCGCACCTGTGTCGAGGCGATGGCCGCGACCCAGGGGCACACGCAGTCGTTGCACACCAACGCCCTCGACGAGGCGCTCGCGCTGCCGACCGACTTCTCCGCCCGCATCGCGCGGAACACGCAGCTGCTGCTGCAACAGGAATCCGGCACCACGCGCGTCATCGACCCGTGGGGCGGCAGCGCGTTCGTCGAGAAGCTGACCTACGACCTCGCGCGCAAGGCATGGGCCCACATCGCCGAGGTCGAGCAGGCGGGCGGGATGGCGAAGGCGATCGACGCCGGTATCCCCAAGCTGCGCATCGAGGAGGCCGCCGCGCGGACCCAGGCGCGCATCGACTCCGGCCGTCAGCCGGTGATCGGCGTCAACAAGTACCAGGTCACCGACGACGAACAGATCGACGTGCTCAAGGTCGACAACGCCGGTGTGCGCGCGCAGCAGCTGGAGAAACTGCGGCGGCTGCGCGAAGAGCGGGACGAGGACGCCACGCAGGATGCGCTTCGGCGCCTCACCGCCGGCGCCCAGGCCGACGGCAACCTGCTCGCGCTCGCCATCGACGCCGCCAGGGCGAAGGCCACGGTCGGCGAGATCTCCGACTCGCTGGAGCGGATCTGGGGGCGTCACTCCGGTCAGATTCGTACCATCTCCGGTGTGTACCGCGAGGAGGTCGGCAAGGCCGAGAACGTCGAGCAAGCGCGCGAGCTGGTCGAGAAGTTCGCCGAGGAAGAAGGCCGCCGTCCCCGGATCCTGGTCGCGAAGATGGGCCAGGACGGCCACGACCGCGGCCAGAAGGTGATCGCGACCGGCTTCGCCGACATCGGTTTCGACGTCGACGTCGGCCCGCTGTTCTCCACCCCCGGCGAGGTCGCGCGGCAGGCGATCGAGGCGGACGTGCACGTCATCGGCGTTTCGTCGCTGGCGGCCGGGCACCTTTCGCTGGTGCCCGCGCTGCGCGCCGAACTCGCCGAACAGGGCCGCGAGGACATCATCGTCGTGGTCGGCGGCGTCATCCCGCCGCAGGACTACGAGGAGCTGCGCGCGGCTGGTGCGGCGGCGATCTTCGGGCCCGGCACGGTCATCGCCGAAGCGGCGATCGACCTCATCGGACAGCTGACCGCCCAGGAGTCGTGAAACTTGCCGCGCAAGATCGACGTCGGGGCGCTGGCCAAGGGTGTCCTCGCGGGTGACCGCGGCCTGCTGTCGCGGGCGATCACGCTCGTCGAGTCGAACCGCGAGGATCACCGTGCGCAGGCGCAGGAACTGCTGGTCGAGCTGCTCCCGCACGCGGGCGGCGCTCGGCGCGTCGGCATCACCGGCGTCCCCGGTGTCGGCAAATCGACCTTCATCGACCAGCTCGGCACGGATCTGACGGAGGCCGGGCACCAGGTCGCCGTGCTGGCCGTCGACCCGTCGTCGACGCGGACCGGCGGCTCGATCCTGGGCGACAAGACCCGGATGGCGCGGCTCGCGGTGGACCCGAATGCGTTCATTCGCCCTTCGCCGACTTCGGGCACGCTAGGCGGTGTCGCGCGGGCGACCCGCGAAACGATCGTGCTGATGGAAGCGGCCGGATACGACATCGTGCTGGTCGAGACCGTCGGCGTCGGGCAGTCCGAGGTGACCGTGGCGAACATGGTCGACCACTTCCTGTTCCTGACCCTCGCCCGCACCGGCGACCAGCTGCAGGGCATCAAGAAGGGCGTCCTCGAACTGGCCGACGTCATCGCGGTCAACAAGGCCGACGGCGACCACGAACGCGACGCGAAACGCGCGGCCCGCGAACTCGCCGGCGCGTTGCGGATGATCTACGGGCGGGACGCCGAGTGGACCCCGCCGGTGCTGACCTGCAGCGCGCTCACCGACGTCGGACTGGACGAGGTGTGGGCCGAAATCGGCCGTCACCGTGACGTTTTGACCGCGTCGGGGGAACTCGACGCCCGGCGACGGCGGCAGCAGGTGGAGTGGACCTGGTCGATGGTCCGCGAACAGCTGCTCGGCAGGCTCGCCGCGCATCCGGACGTGCGAGCGGTCGTCCCGGACGTCGAACGGGCGGTCCGGGACGGTGAACTGACCCCGACGCTGGCCGCGCAACGGATTCTGGAGGCGTTCTCCGGTCCTCCGCGTGGCGGCTGACGCGGGAACCCGGCAGAGTGCAGAATCGGATTCGCGCCACGCCGTCGAAAGGGAGTCATGCCGAAAAGGTCTCGTCTCGGGCAGCTTGCCGGACTCGTCGCCGCCGGGCTGGTCGTCTGCGCGCCTGCCGCGCAGGCCGTGGAGATCCAGGCGCCCGCGCCGGTGATCGCGCAGGCGGCGGCGGTGCACGAGCTGCCGCGGCAGGCGCCCCCCGGGCCGGTGCTCGACCCCGCCGAGACCGACAAGGCCAACAGCCAGGAGACCAAGAACAAGATCATCGCGGGCGTCGCCGCGGCCGTCTTGCTCGGCCTGGTGATCCTCGGCCGCCGCGCCCGTTCCAAGAAGAAGAAGTCCTGAACCGCGACCGGTAAGTAGAAGGACTCTCCGCTTAGCCCGGGCCGAATTCCCGTAGCCGTTCAACGCAGATCCACTACCGGCCATCTCCGGCTCGATCACTCGACGAGCGGCTTGTCATCTGCATGGTGCACGATCTATCGCAAATGCGTATCACAGATCGAACGGCACCCAGCGTGCCTTCAGCGACCACTCGTACGGTGGTAGACGAAGGTTCCTGTGTTGCGGGAGGAGGTGCGGCGTGACGGTGCTCGATTCACGTCCGGACATTCCAGGCGACCCCGAGGGTCGCGTCGTTGCCCCTATAGAGGCGCCCACCGCGCTGATCTCCGAGGCCGGCGTCAGCATGGCACCTGTGCATGATCTGGGTGCCGGACGCGGCCCTTTCTGGCTTGACGACTGGCTTCGCGCGAACGCCACCGACGTCCTCGCGTGGCGTCGGCACATCCACGCGCACCCGGAACTCTCCCGCCACGAGTTCGCCACGACCGAAATGGTCATGTCCCTGCTCCGCGCGGTCGGGCTCAAGCCATGGGTGCTCCCCACGGGCACCGGCGTGGTCTGCGACATCGGCAGCGGAGACCGCTGCGTCGCACTGCGCGCCGACATGGACGCCTTGCCGCTGACCGAGGCCACCGGCCTCCCGTACGCCTCCAACACCGAAGGCGCCGCGCATATGTGCGGGCACGACGCGCACACCGCGATCCTGCTGGGCGCGGCGCGGGCGCTGGCGGGCGCGCCGGAGCTGCCGGGGCGCGTGCGGCTGATCTTCCAGCCCGCCGAGGAGGTCATGCCCGGCGGCGCGCTGGACATGATCGCCGCCGGCGCGATGGAAGGCGTCGAGCGGATCTACGGGCTGCACTGCGACCCACGGCTCGAGGTCGGCAAGGTCGGTCTGCGCGAAGGCGCGCTGACCTCCGCCGCCGACCTCATCGAGCTGCGGCTCACGTCGCCGGGCGGGCACACCTCGCGGCCGCATCTGACCGCGGACCTGGTGCACGCGCTGGGCACGGTGATCACGTCGCTGCCCGCGGTGCTCTCGCGGCGCGTCGACCCGCGATCCGGGACCGTGCTGGTCTGGGGCGCGGTGCACGCCGGGCAGGCCGCCAACGCGGTCCCGCAGGACGGGGTGCTGCGCGGCACGCTCCGGACGGCGGACCACGAGGTCTGGACGATGCTGGAGCCGCTCGTCGCGTCTTCGGTGGAGTCGCTGCTCGCGCCGACCGGCGTCGGGTTCTCCCTCGACTACCGCCGCGGCGTCCCGCCGGTCGTCTCCGACCCGGAGTCGCACCTGCTGATGCGTGCCGGTGTCGAGGCCGCGCTGGGCGAGGCCGCCGTGGCCGGAACCGAGCAGTCGTCCGGTGGCGAGGACTTCGGGTGGTACCTGGAGCACGTCCAGGGCGCCTTCGCGCGCCTCGGCGTGTGGTCCGGTGAAGGCCCGATGGCCGACATCCACCGCCCGACCTTCGTCCTCGACGAGCGTTCACTCCTGTGCGGTGTCCGCACCCTCGTCCACACCGCCCTGGCCACCCTGGCCTGACGTCCACTGAATCACGCGTGTCGTCCGTCTGATCACGCGTGTCGTCCACCTGGTCACAGGTGTTCGCCACATCCGGTGTCGAACACCTGTCCACAGGGTTATCCACAGGCCTGAAGTTATCCACAGGTGTGGATGATCGGCCTTTTCGGACGCTGGAAAACCAGCGATCCTCGAAGGCATGATCGATTGGGGAGGACGGCATGGGGCGGTCTCGCGTAGTGAGGCCGACAAGGTTCTAGGGCGTCGGCTGGTCCTTGAAGGATTGGCCACCGGTGTCCTCGCTCAGCCGTGGCGGGGAGTGGTCGTTCATGCCGCGGATTCGCTCAAACTGACGACTCGGGCCCAGGCCGCGCTGCTCGTGGTGGAGCAGCCTGCGGCGCTGTCCGGAGCTACAGCCCTTGCGCTGCATGGGATTTCGGCCGTGGACGACCCGAGGATCCACGTGACGGTGCCTCACTCGCGGCGGATCAAGTCGAAGCCGGGGTTGACCGTCCACCAGGCCGATTTCCAGCCGTCGGATGTCGTCGAGCTCGACGGGCTCGCCACGTTTTCCTTGGATTTGGCGCTGGCTGATTTCCTCTGCACGGGGAACAAGCGAACCGCGTTCGCCGCACTGGACGAGGCGATGCACGGCCTTGTGCCAGACCATGTACGCACCCTGCGTGCGAACGTTCGGGACAGGGTCGTGGATCGCCGCGACCGGCGAGGTATCCACAGGGCGATCATGCTGCTCGACCTGGCGACCGGCAAGGCGGAATCCCCACCGGAAAGCATCGTCCGATTGATCGTCGTCGATGCAGGGTTTCCGATACCGGAGGCGCAGTACGAGATCACCACGATCGAGGGGCGGACGCTTTACATACTCGATATGGCGTGGCCATCGCGGCGGATCGCCCTGGAGTACGACGGCTTCGTTTCTCACGAGGAGCGCCGCGATTACGACTCCGAGCGAGACGCACGGATGGCCGGACGGGGGTGGATCACGATCCGGGTGTCGGCGGCGGACCTGCGTGATCCTCAACGGTTCTTGGCCGAGCTGTCCAGGGCGTTCGAAAGGCGCGCCGTCGCGTGATCAAGGGGACGACACGTGTGATCAGACGGACGACACTCGTGATCAGAGGGACGACTCGCGTGGTCAGCCGCTGATGCCCTGGCAGGGGCGGGTGCGGAGCGCGTCGACGTAGTCGGCGGGGGCGCCCGCGGCTTCGGCGGCGTCGGCCAGCACGCCGAGGTAGCGCGCCGAAGGGAGGCCGCCCTCGTAGCCGTCCAAGACGTACAACCAGGCCAGGACGGACCCTTCCATGGTCTGCACGCGCAGCCGGATCTTGTTGTGGATGCCCAGCTCGCCGCCTTCCCAGCGGTCGAGGCCGTCCTCGTCCAGCGGCGTGACGTCGTAGAGCACCACGAAGACCCGGGAGCCCGGGTCTTCGACGATGGTCGCCAGCGCGCCTTCCCAGCCGATGTCCTCGCCGCCGAAGGTCAGTCTCCAGCCCTCCAGCCAGCCAGTGCCGGCCATGGGCGAGTGGGGAGCGCGCTCCAGCATCTGGGCGGGCTCCATATTGGATCCATACGCGGCATACAACGGCACGGCCACAGCCTAGCGACCCGGCGGTCACCCGGCTGGACGCACATGCCGTGTCCGGCCACTCAATCCGCCCAGCGGTCGCCCGCGTACGGTAAACGCAGTCACAGACACCGCAGCGAGGAGGAGACCAGTGACCAAGATCGTGATCATGGGCGGAGGCCCCGCCGGTTACGAAGCGGCACTGGTCGCGGCCCAGCACGGAGCCGACGTCACCATCGTCGAACGTGACGGTCTCGGCGGCGCGTGCGTGCTCTACGACTGCGTCCCGTCGAAGACCTTCATCGCCTCCTCCGGCGCCCTCGCGAACATGCACGACCTCCGTGAGCTGGGCATCAACACCGACATGGCCGACACCAGCGTCGACCTGCCGACCGTCCACGGCCGGGTGAAGGGCCTCGCGCTCGCGCAGTCCGCCGACATCCGCGCCCGCGTCCAGCGCGAGGGCGTCCGCGTCGTCATCGGCCAGGCGCGCTTCGACGACGACGAGGCCGGGCTCGCCACGCACAAGGTCGCCGTCACCGCCCTCGACGGCTCGACGCAGGTGCTCGACGCCGACGTCGTCCTCATCTCGACCGGCGCCACCCCGCGGGTGCTGCCCGGCGCGGTGCCGGACGGTGAGCGCATCCTCGACTGGCGTCAGCTCTACGACCTGCGCGAGCTGCCCGAGCACCTGGCCGTCATCGGTTCGGGTGTCACCGGCGCCGAATTCGCCTCGGCCTACACCGAGATGGGTGTCAAGGTCACCGTCGTGTCCAGCCGCGACCGCGTGCTCCCGCACGAGGACGCCGACGCCGCCGCCGTGCTCGAAGAGGTCTTCTCGCAGCGCGGCACCACGGTCGTCAAGCAGGCCCGCGCCGACAAGGTCGAGCGCACCGAAAAGGGCGTCGAGATCCACCTCTCCGACGGCCGCGTGATCGAAGCCAGCCACGCGCTGATGACCGTCGGTTCGGTGCCCAACACCACCGACATCGGCCTGGAGAAGGTCGGCATCGAGCCCGGCCCCGGCGGCTTCATCGGCGTCGACCGCGTTTCCCGCACCAGCGCGCCCGGGATCTACGCCGCCGGCGACTGCACCGGGGTGCTCATGCTCGCTTCCGTGGCCAGCATGCAGGGCCGCATCGCGATGTGGCACGCGCTCGGCGAGGGTGTCGCGCCGATCAAGCTCAAGACCGTCGCCGCGAACGTGTTCACCCACCCCGAGATCGCGACCGTCGGCATCAGCCAGCAGGCGATCGACTCGGGTGAGGTGCCCGCCCGCACCATCATGCTCCCGCTCGCGACGAACGCCCGCGCGAAGATGGAAGGCCTGCGACGCGGTTTCGTGAAGCTGTTCTGCCGCCCCGCCACCGGCGTGGTCGTCGGTGGGGTGGTCGTGGCGCCGAACGCGAGCGAGCTCATCCTTCCCATCGCGCTCGCCGTCCAGAACCAGCTCACAGTGGAACATCTGGCACTGACATTTTCGGTGTACCCGTCGCTGTCGGGGTCGATCACCGAGGCGGGCCGCCAGCTCATGCGCCACGACGACTTGGACTGATCTCCGCCGCCGAAGCAACCCTCGCGGGGATGTCCGCGTCTAGCGCGTGTCGGTGTTTCGTTGACAGCTAGGGGTTTTTCGTGGTTCGCAGGGTTCTCGCCGGGATGGTGGCGATCGGCGCGGCGGTGCTGGCGGGTTCGTCGGCCGGTTTCGCTCAGCAACCCGAGGCGGATCCCGGTGTCAAGGTGCAGCTCAACGACGACACGGCCTACGAGCTAGGGCTCGTCAACAAGTACGTGCACGGCGACTCCAACGTGGCGCTGGCCCAATGCCCCGGCGACGGCCTGAAGGCGCCGAAGTCGACGACGTTCGCTTCGCCGGTGCTGAGCATCGGAAAGTACGACTACGGCCCGCTCATCGGGGTCCCGGCGAACATCAGTGCCGAGGTCACCCTCAAGGAGGGCACCGCCCCCGGCAGCTACCCGCTGACTGTCAACTGCAACGGAAAGTCTTATACGGCAACGTTTTCCGTTCCTGCCCGGCAGGTGGGCGCGGTGCCCGCCGGTGCCGCCCACGCGGGCGACGGCAGCATGGCGTCCTGACTCTGTCCTTCGAGACTGAAACCCTGCCAGGTCGAACGCCGCGAGAACTTCGACCTGCTCCGCAACCCCATCCTGCCCTTTGCAGCCAGGCGGACAGAGGATGGTGGACCACAAGTCCAGTGCACCTCAGAATCAGAGTCATGAATCCGACCCTCCTGGCAGCGTTGATCGCTGCGACGGCCACCGCTGCCGGATGGATCGTCAACAGCGCGCTGGCAAACCGGACGGAGCTAAGGCGGAGACGGGCCGAGGCGCGGCTCACACACGTAGAACGGCAACTGGAACAGCTCTATGGACCGCTTCTGTTCTTGGTGAAAGAGGGGCGATCAGCGTGGCAGGACTTCTGTGACACGCTCGGGCGCGACGGCGTGTTCTTGGATGGCAAGCCGCTCAGCGGCGAGGAGAAGGCAAGCTGGCTGTTCTGGGTGGACCATGAGTTTATGCCGCGTAACGAGGCGATCCAGAGTCTCTTGTCATCTAATGCACACCTCATTGCGGGCGACCAGATGCCGGACTCCTTCATGGCATTCATCGAGCACCACAACGCCTGGCGCGTGACGCATCTGCGGTGGAAGAAGGACGAAGTGCCATATTCATGGCACTCCAAGGTGAACTGGCCGGTGGAGTTCGAGGCGGACGTGATCGAATCCTACGAACGGCTCAAGAACTTGCAGATCGAGATGGCAGGCTTGGTGAGAGGCGTGGAGACCTGACTGTCCCCGGCGCCGTCCCAGTCGCGAATTCGACCAGCCGGTCGAAGACCTGCGCTCAGCGGCGCGATGCCGCAGCATCGCGCTGGGGCCCGACTGGCCTTTCCGACTTTCATCCACTTTTCAGAGGTAAGCCCAAGAAACGCATGCATGTTCGCTGACGGCTTCCTGCTTCTCAAGCTGGGTGCCGCCTCGTCGTGCCCGTTGTCGGGGTGGCGGCATCCTGTCGGGCACCGGCCATCGCGATGATTTCGTGACCTTGGCGGGCAACCGTCCGGCCGCGCCCGGCGTCTGGCAGTCGTGGGGGTTAACGACGAGCCGGTCCTGGTCTGGGGGCCGGGACCGGTTCCGTCGCTCCCGCGCCGGTTCCGTGAGGGGTGAACATGAAGTCGACGTGGTGGCGAGGACGACGGGCGCCGTTGGTGCTCGCTGCCGTCTTGCTGGCCGTCCTGGCGACGCTGACGATCGTTCTGTCCGGGCCGGGGGAGACCGGACAGGCCGCTCCGCCGCAGGTCACAGCGCAGGGCGGGACCTCGACGCCGCCGAGTGCAGCGCCGGAGACCGGGCCGGAGCCTGCGGGCGAGGCCGCCGCCGAGGGGCTGCCCAAGGTCGATCCGCTCTCGATCGACGTGCCGAAGATCGAGGCGAAGTCCAGCCTGGTCCCGCTGGGACTCAACGCGGACAACACCATCGAGGTCCCGCCGATCACCCAGCCGATGCAGGCGGGCTGGTACGTGCACGGGCCGACCCCGGGGGAGGTCGGACCTTCGGTGATCCTCGGGCACGTGGACGGGAACAAGCAGAAGGGCATCTTCTTCCGGCTGAAGGAGCTGGCGCCCGGCGACAAGGTCTCGATCGCCCGGAAGGACGGCAAGACGGCCGAGTTCGCGGTCACGAAGGTCGAGCGGGTGGCGAAGGACAAGTTCCCCACCGACGCGGTCTACGGCGACACCACCGAGCCGGAGCTGCGGCTCATCACCTGCGGCGGGGTCTTCGACAAGGCGTCGCACAACTATCTCGACAACATCATCGTTTTCGCCCGGTTGATCGCGAGGTGAGTTCCATGATCAGGTCCGCCTTGGTGGTGGTGGTGGTGGTGGCGTGCGGCGTGGCCTTGGCCGCACCTGCCGTCGCGTACGCGCAGGACGACGTCCCGCCGACCACGACCTTCACCCCGCCGCCCATGCAGTACCCGTTCGTCGCCATCTCCCCGTCGAAGTCGACGGCGGGAGAGGACGTCCTGGTCTCGGTCGGCTGCGCGAAGGACGACTTCGGCGAGGTGAAGTCGATGGTGCTGGACCGGATCGGGACCTTCGAGGTGACCTCGGAGGATCCGGTGATCCTCGGCACCGTCGCGCATATCAGCGACAAGGCGAAGCCGGGCTTCTACGCGGTCAAGGCGACCTGCAAGACGACGACGGTGACGATCAACCTCGAAGTCGCTCCGGTCAAGACCCCGACCCCGACGCTGCCCCCGTCTCCGTCGGCCGAACCGACGAAGTCGACGCCGCCGAAAGCGGTGCCCGCGGCCGGACGGCGGCAGGTTTCGAAGATTCCGGTGGGGGCGCCGCAGACCGGTGGCGGTTTCGCGTGATTGAACGGACGACACCCGTGTTGGGAGGGACGACACGCGTGATTCAACGGACGACACGCGTGATTGGGCGGACGCCTCGTGGCGGGACTTCGTCCGCCGGATCACGTGACATCGGCGGTCAAGTGTCGTGGGGGGGGGGGGGGGGGGGGGGGGGGGGGGCCGCCACCACCCCCCCCGCCCCGGGCCCCGCCGGGGGCCCCGCGGCGGGGGGGGGGTGGGGGGGGGTGGG